>CAIKLQ010000357.1 GCA_903828255.1 uncultured Verrucomicrobiota bacterium | reverse complement strand
GTTGCTGCGCCCGAGGACGGGCGCACTCCGGTTCATGGCCCCGATGCGCGTCCAATGTTGGAGGTCGAAACTTCCCATGAACCGGAGCGCAGAACTCCAGCTCTGCGCGGAGCATAAATGCGCGAAGCTGGAGCTTCGCGCTCCGCTCAGTGGGTTTGGAACCTGCCAAATAGTTGTTCCTTGATCCGGCGGTTTGCGCTCGGCGTTGTTCGGAGATCGGCGTTCTGGGCGCGGAAAGGATTTGCCACGCGGCACGCGAGACGGCTAACTGCGGGCCATGACATTCCTGCCCATCGTCGAACGGGAGCTGCGCTTGGCGGCCCGCAAGCGGGGGACGTTCTGGTTGCGCGAAGTGGCGGCGCTGGTGGCGCTGGTCATCGGGGGCGTTTTTTTTCTGATCGCCTCGGCGTTTCCCGGCGGTCAGGTCTCGTTGGGCGCGGCGTTGTTTTCGACGCTCACTTGGCTGAGTCTCGCCGTCGCCCTGAGCGCAGGCTTGTTCTTCACTTCCGATTGTCTGAGCGAGGAGAAACGCGAGGGCACGCTGGGTTTCCTGTTTCTAACCGATCTGCGCGGTTACGATGTGGTGTTGGGCAAATTGGCCGCGACGTCGTTGCGCTGCGGGTTCGCGATGCTGGCGATTTTTCCCGTGCTCGCCATCACTCAACTGATGGGCGGTGTGGAGGCGGGACTGTTTTGGAAAACATTGCTGGCGCTGACGCACGCGCTGTTTTTCTCGCTGGCGGCGGGAATGCTGGTTTCCAGCGTCAGCCGCGACGGGCAACGGGCTCTGTTGGGCACGCTGGGGTTGCTGATTTTCTTTCTCGGGGCTGGGCCGGCGTTGGACGGCGCGCTGGCTTTGGTGGGGCAAAGTTCGTTTCGCCCGCGGTTCAGCCTGGCGAGTCCGGGTTATGTGTTCGTTAGAGCGAGTGGCTGGGGCGGGTTTTTTTGGCCGGCGCTGCTCACGAGCCAGGCGGTCGCGTGGCTGATGCTCGGGCTGAGTTGTGTGCTGATTCCGCGCACCTGGCAGCAAAAGTCCGCGAAGAGTTCGCCCGTCGTGATGCGCGGGCGCTACTGGTGGCGCTATGGCGGCAGTGAGCGGCGCGCGGCGTTGCGGCGAAAATTGTTGGAGGTGAATCCGGTCCTGTGGCTGGTCGCCCGCGAGCGGTGGCAAGGGTTTGTGATCTGGGTGGTGGTCGCTCTGATGTTCGGGGTGTTCGTGGCGACGATGATCCTGGATGCGTCAGCTCCCTTCTGGGTGTGGCGTATCATCGGCAGCGCAGCATTGCCGGTGCTGTATCTTTGGATGGCCTTGCAGGCGAGCGAGTTTTTTGCAGAAGCGCGGCGGACCGGGTTGATTGAACTCCTGCTGGTCGCGCCACTGAGCCCGGCGGAAATCGTCCAGGGGCCGTGGCGGGCGTTGGTGCGATTGTTCGCGTGGCCCTTCGGGGTTTGCCTGACGGTGGGGCTGGCGGCGCAACTTTACCAGTACCTGGCACTCAACTTTTGGCAGGCGATTGCCGTGGCTGGCGGCAGCCAGCCGGCGGAGTGGTTTCAAATCCTGCGGGGGCTTGCGGAGACTTTGGTGACGCTGGCGAATCTGGCGGCGCTGGGCTGGTTCGGTCTCTGGATGGGATTGACCTCCCGGAACGCACGCTGGGCGACGCTGAAGACGCTGGTATGGGTGCTGTTCGTTCCGGCGCTGCTGGTGGGGGGATTGGGAATCTTGGTGCCGGTACTTTCGCTCGCGGCCGTGGGCATCCGGCAGAGCGCGACGGGCAACAACTTCACGCTTTGGTATCCGGTGCTGGGCCTGGTGGTGACGACTGTCTCATCACTGGGAAAGGATGCGTTCTTCATCTGGCTCGCGCGCCGCAAACTGCTGGGTGATTTCCGCAAGCTGGCCCTGCCGGCACTGACGAAACTTCACTCGCCGTTCCTGCCGCCGATCATTGCCGCAAAGCCATGAAATTTTTCCCCATCGTTGAACGCGAATTGCGCGTCGCCGCGCGCCGGTGGAGCACGTACTGGACGCGGACGGGCGTGGCGGGGCTGGTGGTGTTGGCGTGCGCCTGGATCGTCCTGGCCGGGATGGATCAGACGCCCACGGCGGTCGCCCAGATTTTATTTTTCACGGTCACGAGCGGGGCGCTGTTGTATTGCCTGCTGATCGGAGTGCGGGCCACCTCCGACTGTCTGAGCGAGGAAAAGCGCGACGGGACGCTGGGGCTGCTGTTCCTCACGGATTTGAAAGGCTACGACGTGGTGGCGGGCAAGTTGGTGGCGAATTCGTTGAACGGTCTCTACGGTTTGCTGGCGATCCTGCCGGTGGTGGCGCTGGCGTTGTTGCTGGGCGGGATCACCGGAACGCAGTTGGGCTGCGCTGCCATTGCGTTGGTGAACGCGATGTTTCTCTCCGTGTCCGCCGGGATGTTCGCGTCGGCTTGCTGTCGGCGGGCGCAAGCGGCCCGGAGTCTGACCTTCGTTATGCTCCTCGTGCTGGTGGTGGGAATTCCAGCGGTGAGTTGGTGGCGGACGGCGCAAGGTTTGGCGCCCCGCATGGCGGAATTGAATCTTTGCAGTCCGATTTATTCCTTCGTGGTTGGGCAGGATTTCTCCGGGATCTCGAAGCGGGACTGGCGCGTGTTCGGCTGGTCGGTGGGGGTGGTTCACGTGCTGGGCTGGGGGTTTTTGTTGCTGGCCTGTTTGATCGCGCCGCAATCGTGGCAGGATCGGCCGGCGGGCGCGCGGCGGTTGCGATGGAGCGAGCGGTGGAAACTCTGGACGCACGGCAGCACTTTCGAGCGGGCCGCTTTTCGCGCGCAGTTGCTGGACCGGAATGCGTTCTTCTGGCTGGCGGCGCGGCAGCGGCTCAAGCCGCTGTGGGTCTGGCTTTTCCTCGGCTTGGTCGCGGGTGGCTGGGTGTGGGGTTACAGCGAATTCAAACGCGACTGGTTCAACGAGGGCGTCTTTATCGCAACGGCATTTGCGGTCAATTCGATGCTGAAGAACTGGCTGGCCTCCGAAGCCGTGCGGCTGCTGACCGAGGAGCGGCGGGCCGGCACGCTGGAGTTGCTGCTGGTCACGCCCATTTCCATCCCGGAAATTTTGCACGGTCAGGCGCTGGCGTTGCTACGGCAGTTCGCAGGGCCGGTGGTTGCGGCGCTGGTGGTCGAGGCGGTGATGTTGTTCGCGATGTTGCAGGGAAGTTATGCCGGTCGCGAATCGCTGGCATTGGTCACCTGGTGGGGCGGGGGAATGATCATGTTGGTGACGGACATGGTCGCGCTCTACTGGATGGGCATGTGGATGGGGCTGGCGTCCAAGAATCCGAAGCGCGCGCTGAGCGATACCGTGGGGCGCGTGCTGGCGTTGCCGTGGGTGATTTTCTCCCTGGGTTTTCTGGGGGTGGCACTGTTGGCGATGCGGGGCGGAGGCAGTGACATGAAATGGGAAGCGGTGCCGCTCATTTGGTTGGCGCTGGGGCTGGGCGTGGATGTCGGTTTCGGCTATTGGGCCCGGAACAAGTTGCTGACGGAATTCCGCGAAGCCGCCACGCGCCGTTACCAGCAGCCGGTTTCCTGGTGGAAACGGTTGCTGGGTTCGAAGGGGTCTGGTGCGGAATCGGCGGCGGGGGAATGATCCGTGCTTTGCAGTTGAACTACGATCCAATTCAACGCAGAGGCGCGAGATCGCGGAGAAGCGCAGAGTGCGGCGGAGAGTTCGATGGTCAATCACCAGCCCAAGCGAGCTGAAAAGCCTCACTCGAAATTCAATGCCGCAAGGCGTTGGACGGCCCGGCTACGTAGGCCGAAAACTTCGCTTGCCGTGGAGAATAGCGTCGGGAAGCCGGCAGCAGCCGCGAGGTGAGCGCCCAATGTCGGCACGGGAAAGAGAGCGTGGCGAACTCCCATCACCCGCTCTCCCTGTCTGACCGCAAGGTCGGGCAGGGACTCTTCGTTTTTTGGAAAGAGGAAACCAGTCAGCGTCCAACATCGAACGCCGAGCGCTGCATCGAGCGGGGCGGCGCGCATTCTTTGGATGTTGGATGTTTCTGAAGCCAGGTGGACGGCGCGTGAAACCGAACAGATACTCCTTGCCTCCTTGCCGCCGTTGCTCGCAGACTGCGTCCACGCAAGCTCGGCAACAATAAAACAAAACACATTTATCCTATGGGTCGCATTTACAACAACATCGTGGAAACGGTCGGGCGCACGCCGCTCGTGAGATTGAATCGCGTCACCGCCGGCGTGAACGCCACCATTCTGCTCAAGTGTGAGTTCTTCAACCCGCTAGGCAGCGTGAAGGACCGCATCGGCATGGCTATGATCCAGGATGCGGAGGACCGGGGCATCCTCAAACGTGACACCGTGATCATCGAGCCGACCAGCGGCAACACCGGTATCGCGTTGGCGTTCGTGGCGGCGGCGAAAGGCTATCAGATCATTCTCACGATGCCGGAGACGATGTCGCTGGAGCGGCGCACGTTGCTCGCGATGCTCGGCGCCAAGCTGGTTTTGACGCCCGGCACCGAGGGCATGAAAGGGGCCATTGCGCGGGCGGAGCAAATTGCCCGGGAAACCCCGAATTCCTGGATCCCGCAGCAATTCGAGAATCCGGCCAATCCTGAAATCCACAGAACCACCACGGCGGTCGAACTCTGGGAAGACACCGATGGCAAAATTGACATTTTCGTCGCCGCAGTCGGCACGGGCGGCACGATTACCGGTTGCTGCGAAGCCCTTAAGGCTAGGAAACCTTCCTTCCAAGCCATTGCGGTCGAGCCGAAGGATTCGCCGGTGATCTCGCAAACGCTGGCCGGCCAGCCGCTCAAGCCCGGGCCGCACAAGATTCAGGGCACCGGGGCCGGCTTTGTGCCCAAGAATCTTCATTTGAAAGATTCTCAAGGGAATCCCCAAATCGTCGAGTGTGTCCAGGTTTCCAACGACGACGCTTTTGCCATGGCCCGCAGGCTGGCGAAGGAAGAAGGGTTGCTCGTCGGGATTTCGACCGGGGCGAACGTGGTGGCGGCTTTGGAAGTCGCGCGGCGTCCCGAAAACCAAGGGAAGATGATCGTGACCGTGGCCTGCTCGACGGGCGAACGCTACCTCAGCACGCCCCTCGCGGCGGAAGCCCGGGCGGCGGTCGGGGGTTGAACCTGATTCCGAAGTCGGCCGCGGATGCGCTGGCGGGTTCTGGGGGAGCACGCGCCTTCCGCTTCCTGCAAACTTTATCACCCGGGAAAGTTCGGAATGGTGGGTGATGAAAGTTCAGGCGCGACGCCTGACCTCGCCCGCCCGGCGGGTGTGCTTCCCCATTCCGGTTTCGGAGCGATCAGGTTTAATCCCGGTGCGGGCGGTTTCAATCGGCTGAAAATACTTATTGCGCCCGGCGGGCATAACCCGTATCTAATGCCGCAGGTGAAGGTTTGATAGTTGCGCCTGGCGAGTTCTTAACTAGGCGTGGCGGCTTCCAAGAAATTCACAATTCAAACTAGTCTCTGGCCTTTTTTCAGCCTTCAACCTTACAACTCAGTTTATGAGCAGCACACAAAACAACGTCACCGATCATGGCACCGGCTATCTTGAAATCTCCGAAAAGGGCTTCGGCTTCTTGCGGACGGACGCCAACCATTTCCATCCCAAACCGACCGACATTTTTGTCACGCCGGACACCATCAAGCGGAATTTCCTGCGCGAGGGGGCCCACATTCTGGGCGGAACCCAGCCGCCGCATCGCGGGACCAGCCCGCAGTTGAAAACCGTCGAAAAGGTCAACGGGATGACCTTCGACGAATACACCAAGGCAGTGCGCTTTGAAAACCTCACCTCCATTGACCCGATTGATAAATACCGGCTCGAAACCAGTCCCGATTTGATCGAAACCCGAATCATTGACATGGTCACGCCCATCGGGCGGGGCACGCGCGGGCTGATCGTCTCGCCGCCGCGCACCGGCAAGACCACCATTCTCAAGCAAATCGCCAACGCCATCACCACCAACCATCCGGAAGTCCATGTGCTCGTGTTGCTGATTGATGAGCGGCCCGAGGAGGTCACGGACTTCCAGCGCTCCGTGAAGGCCGAGGTCGTGGCGTCGTCGAACGATCAAGATTTGGAAACGCATGTGCGGCTTTCGCGCTTCATGATTGAGCGTTGCCGCCGCATGACGGAGACCGGCAAGGATGTGGTCGTGCTGATGGATTCGCTTACCCGCATTGCCCGCGCCTACAACAGCGTCCACGGCGGCAGTGGTCGCACGATGACCGGCGGCGTGGATGCCCGCGCGCTGGAAATCCCGCGCAAGATGTTCGCCTCGGCCCGCAAGATCGAGCACGGCGGCTCGCTCACGATCATCGCCACGGCGCTGGTGGATACCGGTTCGCGTATGGACGAACTGATCTTCCAGGAGTTCAAGGGCACCGGTAACATGGAGTTGATCTTGGACCGCAAACTCTCTGACCGCCGCCTGTTCCCGGCGATTGACATCCCCAAGAGCGGCACGCGCAAGGAGGAAAAACTTTTCCCCGCCAAGCAGATGGAATCCGTCCGCAGGCTCCGGCGCATGATGGTGGACTTGAACCCGGTGGAAGCCATGGAAACCTTGACCGCCGCGCTCAAGAAGCACAAGACCAACGACGAACTGCTCGCGAAGTTGGAAAAAGGAAGCTGACCCTTCGCTGGTCGGCAGCCATCAGTGTTTGCGCTCTCCGCCTCCGCGAAATGGGAGCGCCCGCAGCGCCTGTGCGAGTTCGGGCGTCGCACCGGAGTTTTCTTCCCAAACGCTTTCAGAAAAGTTTGCCGCGCGAAAAAGTGTGCGGGAGGTCCGGGCTACCCTAATCCCCCGGTCACCTCTGTTTTCAACTCCTGGCGCAACCACAGCGACGTCCGGGCCTCTTCTGGCATGACAACGGCTAAAGAAGCTTTGGCGGGAAACGAAGAATAATGCTCGCGACCCGAAGAGCTTCATCAAAATGAAAACAATGCGGCTGCCACCAAACGTGCTCGGACTCTGGTTCGCGGGCCTCTTGTTAGCTGGTTGTGCAACGACCGGGACCCAGCCGGTAGCGCAGAAACGTTTCCACGAGGGCGCGGCGACGGATTTGGTTCTGCGCTTCAACCGCTGGGATACGATTCACATGTTGCGACCCGACTCGCGCCAGGCCGGTTTCCTGCCGATCCTAGCCCGCGCCGACGTCGAGCGCGAATTGAAGACCCGCCGCCTGGGCCGGAACCTGGCCGTTGTGGTGGTTGGCTTCCTCTTCTCGCAGGAGCAGGAAGCGCAACTGGCCCGGGACTGGGAAGCGTTGCTGTCAGGGCATGGCTTCCGACGAGTGGTCCTCCTGCGCACCGGCTCGGGGAACGACATTGACGGGTTGCCTATCGTGCATGATTCCGCTATTGCTGCCGGGAATGAAACACCGTCCGCCGCCGCAACGAACCGCCCACGCCCGTCCGCCGCTCGAGCGGATGTTGCGCATTCATCAGGCGATTGATTCGGGAAAATACCCCAATACCACCACGCTCGGGCGCGAGTTGGAAGTCAGCACGAAGTCCATTCAGCGCGACCTGGAATTCATGCGCGACCGGCTCGCGTTGCCGCTGGCCTACGATGGCTCCCGTTTCGGCTATCACTACACGGAGAAGGTTCGCGAGTTTCCCACCATGCAGATCACCGAGGGCGAATTGGTC
>CAIKLQ010000356.1 GCA_903828255.1 uncultured Verrucomicrobiota bacterium | reverse complement strand
CGCCGGCAACTTCCCGCTCTGGCTCGCGCCGGATCAGGTGCGCGTCATCACGCTCAACGACGACGAAGCGTTGATCAACTACGCCAAGCCCATCGTGGCCGAACTGCGTGCGAACATGGTGCGCGTGGATGCGGATTTCAGCGCGACACCGTTCAAGGCGAAGATTTCGAACGCGGAACAATTGCGCGTCCACACGATGCTGGTCATCGGCGGTCGCGACATGGAAACCGGCGCGGTGAGCGTCCGCCTCCACCACGGCGGCCCGCAAGGCGCGAAGCCGAAGGGGGAGGTCGTGGCGGATATTCTGGCGAGCATCAAAGAGCGGAGGGCGTGAAGATAACAGAGGACGTGGGGAAATATGCAGCCCCGCAAGGCATCGCCGAGGAAGAGGCGTTGAAAAAGGGAATGGAAGAAAAGTCCCACGAGTTCACCGAGAAGGGCAGCGAGCTTTATGCGAGGACGTGAGACACAGACCAACTTTTTGACTGCGATTTGTGAGCGCAGGTCGTAAGATTCGCCCGTATGCGACAATCACATCAAACAGCAGCCGAGCTTGCTCTCCGAGAGAAGCAGATTGTCGCAGGCTTGTTTCTTTCCAAGTTCGACAAAGCCGGACTGAAAGCACTTGGCTTTTCCAATTTCAACGAGGCATTCAATGCCATCGGCTTCGCGCTCGGCGCGAAGCCAGCCTCAATCAAGAATTACCGTGACGAATTCGACCCCGTCTTTTCCAGTGGACGGAAGGGCTGGCACAAACGTCCGATGCGAGATTATTGCAAAGAAACGAGCGAAAAATATAAAGGTCTTACGCTCGAAAATTATGCTGCGATGCTGAAGTCGCTGGTTTATGAAAACGGTGAAGTTGGTGTGCTGACCGAGCGCGCAGAAGATGACGCTGCAAAAGAGGCATCGTTCGCCAAGCGGTTGGTGACAGGCCAAGCCGCCGAGCGTTATTTCGAGGCGGTTCATCCGACTCTGCCGGTGCTGGCGGACTATTCTCTGGAAAACGTGACGAAATCCGGTTGCGGTTTCGATTTCAAATTGAACCGGAGAGGCGTGGGCGAGTTTCTTGCGGTCGAAGTCAAAGGGTTGAATGAACTGCGGGGAACAATCGCATTGACGGAAAAGGAACACAGAGTCGCCGGTATGCTTTGCGACCGATTCTTTCTTTTCGTCGTCCGCAATTTTCGTGAAACCCCACGTCACAACATTTATCGCAACCCACTCAACAGCGGCTTGTCGTTTGCGCGGCAGGAGGAGCCGGTTATTCAAGTAAGCTGGCGCATGACGATTTAAGTCGGAGCAAATCTATGAAAGAATTCCTGATTACCAAAACGATGACCGCACAACTTGCGGTGCGATGCAACGATGAGAATGAAGCCCGAAGCGGGGCCTCCAAGATCGTCGCCACACTCGAAGATGAAAATGGAAATCCAATCGAGCTGTCATCCGACATGAATTTTGAGGCGTCCACCAACCCGGCACAGTGCCAAGTTGAATCGGTGGGTTGACGGACGGTGGAGAAATCCCAAAGGGATTAAAATCGTCCAGCCTAGGGTTGCGAGGAACGAGCTACCCTGGGTCAATGGCCAAACAAAAATCACAACCTTGAAAAGGTTGAATCACAAATGAAAACAAGCACACGTCCGATGGAGTTTTCAGTTTATTGTTGGGATGGATGGCAACGAGGCCATCTCGGAGATTTCAAATCGTCGGTGACTGCGCTTCGCCTTGCGAAACGCGAGGCGAAAACCGGCTTAGCAGGTGATATTTACTACGTTGAACAACAGCCGGAACGAAGATTGGTAGCTGAATTTGAAGCCGGCTGCGTTTGAGCAAACAAGAACCAAACACCATCACGCCATGCCGCAATCGCTCGCAAAGATTCTTGTGCATACGGTTTTCTCGACCAAAGACCGTCGCCCATTTCTGCGCGACAAACCGCTGCGTGAAGAATTGCACCGTTATCTCGGCGGCATTCTGACCAATCTCGATTGCCAGCCCCTCATCATCGGCGGCGTGGCAGACCATGTTCACATTCTTTCCACACTGTCCCGCACTTGCCAAGCGGCGGAAATGGTCAAAGAGATCAAGCGCGGTTCATCGCTCTGGCTGAAAACAAAAAGTCCCGACCTGCATGATTTCGCGTGGCAAAATGGCTACGGCATTTTCTCCATCGGCTTTTCACAAGTCGAGGTGGTGCGGAATTATATCGCCGGACAGGAGGAGCATCATCGGAAGGTTTCGTTTCAAGATGAGTTTCGGGAATTCTTGAAACGATACGAGGTTGAATTCGACGAACGGTATGTGTGGGATTGATTCAACTCTTTCAGAGTTGATGAATTTTCGTGGATCGTATTCCCAGCGTAGCCGCTGACGCGGCAACGCTGGGCTGGATGATTTCAATCCCGTTGGGATTTTTCCGAATTTGGTCTTACGCCGGTGGCGGCGTGGGCGGAGTCGGGGGCGTTGGTGTTGTTCCACCACCACCGCCGGAGTCCACGATGATGCGGGCGCGTTTCCACGCTTCGATGAATCGCTTGCCCGGTTCGCTGCCGTCGAATTGCACTACGAGGTCGTCCATGTCACTGACTTTTTCCAGCAGGGCGGCCACGTCGGTTTCCACTTCCTTCAAGAGCGCGCTGCGGTTCACAATCTGGCCGCGCGGGGTGCTCATCACGTTGCTGAATCCGGTGATGGCGGCGGTGAGCGCGGCAACGCGGGCGGCGGTCACGCCGCGTGCGGCTGCTCCGGCTTCGCTGACGGCGGCTGTGCCGAGGTCGCGAATCGCGGTGGTCTTGTTCACCAATTGTT
>CAIKLQ010000355.1 GCA_903828255.1 uncultured Verrucomicrobiota bacterium | reverse complement strand
GGCACTGGCACTGTGAATCGGTTCGGCGCGCACTCCGCGAACGCCGGATTGCCTCCATCATCATTTCCCGTCGCCGGCTGATTCCGGCAACCGAAATTGAAAGGGTCGAGCGCGAAGGTTTCATTGCCCGTGCCGCGTAAGAAAGGATGACCCCATGAACATGATTGACGATTTCGTGAAACCCGCCGACGCGCTGGCGTTCGATCCGCTGGAATTCCAAACCACATTGCAAACCGCCTTCGAGCAGTCCGCCTCAAAGGCCGAGGTTTGGGATCCGACGAAACGAAGCCTCCTTCTGCAAGACGATGATGGAAAAGTAACCCGAATCCAATTCACCGACTGCCTGGAAAATCGGTTTGGCTTTGCGGTCGTGGAACATTACCGCGACAACCGGCCAAAGTACTACAGCTTCATGCACCGCTGGTTTGCCCTGCACGACTTGCTTCACAGTGGCCTCCTGACTGATCGCTGGTTCCATCGGGGCAAGGAGGCGGATATGATTGATGATCGCGTTCTCGCCGTTGCCGCGGCCTTCCCAATTCAAGAGGAAGGTGGGTTCGACCATCGGGCCTTTGTCACAGAGTTGGAAAAGGGTCAATGAGCGCCGCCTTTTTTTCTGAAGCCGTCGCGCCAGCATCGGCTGGAGCCGTCCACACGCCGGCCACGTCCACGACCACCACACCCGCGCCATGAAATACACGCTCGTCGTCAATCAGGCCGGCGTAGTCCGCTGCGGGTTGCTGGGCCGCGTGGATGTCATTGGGCTTTGCGTCCTGGATTACCTCGGCGGTTGGTTTTTCTGCGGCAAGGCCAAGCGCGCTGTCGTGGACGGGCGCGAATACGTCTGGCTCCAGTACGAGCACGCCGTTGAGGAACTGCCGCTGCTGTTCAATCCTCAAGCCACGGTCGAGACGCGCAAGAACCAACTCAGCCGGCTCGTACGCGGCTTGCGGGAAGCGGGGCTGGTCGAGTCAGTGAAAGTCGGGCGCGATCTCTACCTGCGCCCCTCGGACCTAGCCGCCTCGCTCGCCAGTTCCCGGGAGCGAACCGTCACAAAATCCGTCCCCACCGTCACGCCTTTGCATGACGATACCGTCACGTCCCCGCGTGATGATACCGTCACGCCTTCGCATGATGATTCGCCGGGCACCCATATCTACGAAACGACTATCACGGAAACGACGATCATGGAACCGGTCCCCCATAGTCCCCCAGAGGGGGAGAGTGTGAATGGGAAATCTTCGTCGTCTCAAGCAGAAGAACTCTATCAGATTTACCCCAAGAAAGTGGGGAAGCCCGCCGCCCTCCGCGCGATCCAACGTGCCCTGAACAAGCATCCATTCAATTACGTGGTGGAGCGCGTGCGCCTTTACGCCCAAACCTACAACGGCCCGTTGGAGTTCGCGCCAAATCCGTCCACGTTTTTCAATCAGGAACGCTTTCGCGACGATCCAGCAACGTGGCGCCGCTCGGCCGGAACCAACGGCAAACCGCCGCCGGCCATCATCCGGCCCGACGGATTCGGAACCGGCGTTGGCAAGCTCTAGCCTGGAAAAACCACACTTTTCTTGAACAAAGCGGCGGGAAGCGAGTCCAAAGGCCCGTAATCATTGAGTCCCATGAAGCCTCTACTTGCCCCCACTGCGCCGACAGTCTGTCCGGAACAGCCCCTGCTTTTTCGCGACCTCGGCCCCCGCCAGGTCGTGGCGGATTTCTCCGGCGGCACGCTCTCCACCGACGGTGGCGCGCTGCTGCTGCGCGAAGTCGACCAGCGCCTCGGCCTCTCCCGCGCCGTGGCGGAATGTTTCACCGACCAGCGCGACGCGCGCTTCGTGGAACATCCGCTCCAGCCTCTCGTGATGCAACGGCTTGCCGGGCTGGCGCTGGGGTACAACGACCTGAACGATCACGCCCAAGTCCGCCTCGATCCGCTGCTGGCGGTCGTCTGTGACAAGGCGGATCCGCTCGGCCAGGAGCGGGGCGGCCGGCATCGCGGGAGCGCGCTGGCGGCCCCGGCCACACTTAATCGCCTGGAACTCTCCAACAACAAACGCACCCGCGCCCACAAGCTCCCGCACGATCCGGCGAAGCTGGAGGCGTGCTTGCTGACGCTGGGGGTGCGCTGCCTGGCCAAGCACGCGCGCGAAATTGTGGTGGACCTGGACGCGATGGGGCATTTGCTCCATGGCACCCAAGAGGGCCGGCACTTTAACGCCTACTACGACGGGTATTGTTACTTGCCCCTCTATGCCTTCGTCGGAGACGTGCCGCTCTGGGCGCAACTGCGGACCAGTGATCATGGTGGGGCCCACGGCGTGGTGCCCGCGCTGGAAAAAATCGTGGCGGCCATTCGCCGGCGCTGCAAACGCGCGCGGATTATTCTCCGGGGCGACAGCGGGTTTGGCCACGAGGAGATTATGGCCTGGTGCGAAGCGCAACGGCGCGAGGTATATTACTGCCTGGGTTTCGGCAAAAACAGCGTGTTGCTGGAGAAACTGGCCCCGGCGTTGGCCGCCGCGCGGGCGCGACGCTGTCTGACCGGCGCGGCCAGTGCGCGGGCGTTCGCCGCATTTGAGTATCGCACGCAAACGAGTTGGAGTCGGGCCCGCTGGGTGATCGGCAAAGCGGAAGTGATGGCCGCGGGCGACAATCCGCGCTTCGTCGTGACGAACCTGCCGGCCCAGGGCTTCAAAGGCGACGCCGACCGCACGCGCTTCCAGCCGCAGAGTCTCTACGAGAATTTTTATTGTGCGCGGGGCGAGATGGAAAACGTGTTGAAACAACAGACCTTGGATTTGGCGGGGGATCGCTTGAGCACACACTACCTGGCCAGCAACCAACTCCGACTCTGGCTGGCGACCTTCGCCTATCTACTGATGGAACGGGTGCGCGCGTGGGGACTGGCGGGGACCGCCCTGGCGAACGCGACCGTCGGCACCGTGCGGTTGAAACTTTTGAAAGTGGCGGCGCAAGTGCGCGTGAGCGTGCGGCGGGTGTATGTGCAGTTGAGCAGCGCCTATCCACTGGCGGGGCTCTTTCGCCACTGTCAGCGCCGCCTCATGGGGGCAGCCGGCGCCAGCGGCTGAGACGGCCCGCCACATCGCAGCGCGTCCGCGGAGCCTTCCCCTCCGCGAAGGGCGGAGCGTGCCGACGGCGCACCCCAAATCCCCTGAACCGACCGCTCCGAGCCATTCTTGGGTCCGTGGAGGGAGCCACCGACCGCCAAACCACCGTCAAGGCGTGCAACTTCAGAATTTTCAGTCCAAAAAGACCTTCGCCAAGCCAGAGTGTGAAATATGCGGGTTAGG
>CAIKLQ010000354.1 GCA_903828255.1 uncultured Verrucomicrobiota bacterium | reverse complement strand
GCAAAAATAAACCGTCGCAAGTTTGTGAACCGCACCCTCCTATCCTCCGCCGGCTTCGCGCTGGCGCTCGATTCCCGGGGCCAGGAAAAATCCGAACCCGCCGCCGCCGCGCCGGAGGGCGTCCTGCCCAAGGCCAAGATCGGCAAACTCGAAGTCAGCCGCATGATCCTCGGCGGCAACCTCCTCACCCACTACACCCACAGCCGCGACCTCAAATACGTTTACACCCTCGCTGCCGCCTACAACACCGACGAGAAAATCATGGACACCCTCGCGCTCGCCGAGAAGCACGGGATCAACACCGTTTCCATGCACAACCCGGAGCATCCGATCGCGGTGCTGCGCCGTTACCGCAAGGAGCGCGGCGGGAAAATCCAGTGGATCATCTGCCCCACCGCCCAGCCCAAACCGGACATGTCCGAATACCGCCGCCACGTCGAAGCCTTGATCGCGGATGGTTGCGAAGGCATCTACCTTTGGGGCGTCCACGCCGACTCGCTGGTGGCGCAGGGGAAAATTGACCTGCTCATCAAAGCGGTGGAACTGCCCAAGGAATTCGGCGTGCCCTCCGGCGTGGGCGGTCATGCGCTCGACGTGGTCAAAGCCTGCGAGAAGCACGGCGTGCCCGCCGACTTCTACATCAAGACCTTTCACCATCACCAGTACCAGACCGCGCCCAAGCCTGAGCAGATCAAAGGCCCGTATGAGGAATTCCCCGGTTACTGGTGCGCCAGTCCGCAGGAGACCGCCGACTTCATGCAAACGGTCAAGAAGCCGTGGATCGCCTTCAAGACGATGGCCGCCGGCGCGATTCCACCCAAGAGCGCCTTCCGCTATGCCTTCCAAAAAGGCGCGGACTGCATCCTCGTGGGCATGTTCGACTTTGAAATCGCGGAAGACGTGAAGATCGCGCGGGAAACGCTGGCCGCAGCGCAAACGCGCGAACGACCCTGGCTGGCGTGAACCGGACAAACGGTCCTGCGCGGGATGGGTTGCGCAAACTTACTGCATGAAGGCCCGATAGAACCGCGTCCCTTGGATCTGCCGGACAAAAAAGTGGCCTTCGTTTCCGAAGGCCGCTTGAGGTTGTTGAGGGTTTCGGTTTGTTTAGTCAGACGGCCAGCAGAACGGCGGGGGCGCTCCAGTCGCTAGAGCCGGCGCTACCGATGGCCCGCACTTGCGCGACGAGTTTCGGGCGGCGCAGGCGCAGGTTCAATGGCGCGGACAGTTAGCCGACGGGTTGGCGCAGGGTCGAGCACCTTAGAATGGCTGTTCAAGTTCTAATCCCTGAGCGTTAATGCGACGGCGCTCTTCAAAACAAGCTGCCCCACCCCAGGTCCGTGCTTTCCGCCGCCGCAAACGTGTTTAATCAGACCATATACGGGGCGCGCATCGCGCGGGCGCGCAGGCGGTTGGCTGGCTCATCGCCCATGAACTCCGCCTTGCGCAGATCGAATTTCAGGTTCCGCTTGAGCTGCTCGCAGATGTCGGCCGCCAGGCAGATGCACATGGAGCGATACATGACGTCCGGATTCGCCACCGTGGGCCGGCGCGACCGGATGCAGTCCAAGAAGTCCCGCACATGGTTCAGCGGCCGTTGGGTCCGGGTCGTGTATGCCGACACCACGTTTCGGAATTCTTGCAGCAGCGCGGGCGCGGAGACATCCGGTTTGGTGTAACCGTCGGCGGCCGCGACCCAGCCGTCCGGGCCCTCGAACCGCTCCCCACACGCGCCATGCCAATAATTGGACGGCTCCCAAACCGAGCCGGCCACACGGAACAACACCAGTTTCACCCCATTGGACAAGCGCGTCAGCATCGTGGCATCCGGCCCCGCATACTCGAACTCGATAGAGGACACGTTCGTCATATCGAGTCCGGCGAGCGCTTGGGCCACCGTGTGCGCGCCCCACATGGCGACATCCGTGGCGAAATCATGGAAGTGATACCACCCGGAGTTCAGATAACCGGCGTTGTAAGGCCGCCACGGACACGGACCGAGGAAGAGATCCCAGTCCAGTTCATCCTGGGGCGGCTCCGGTTCCGCCGGCAGCCAATCCTGACGCAAGCCGTCGCGCCAACGACAGTCCGCGTAAACCGTATGCACCGGGCCGAGCCGACCGGAGCGGGCCATTTCGATGGCAAAGACATGATTCGGCTCGCTTAACCGCTGGGCCCCGGTTTGATATACCCGGGCATACCGCCGCGCGGTTTCTACAACCATCTGCCCCTGCGCCATCGTCAGACAGGCCGGCTTCTCGCAATAAACATCCTTGCCCGCCCGCATCGCCAGGACCGAGGCCAGTGCGTGCCAGCGGTCGCCGGTGGCAATGAGCACCGCATCCACATCGGTTCGCTCGGCCAGCAACTGGCGCATGTCGCCATACACGGCACAATCTTTATTGCCATACTGACTATCCACCAGGTTTTTAGCCGCGACGCGCGTGCCTTTCCGGACATCACAGACGGCGACCCACTGCACATCCGGCTGGGGCAACAGGACACTCAAATCATAGGAGCCACGACCGCCAAGTCCAATGCCGCCCATCACGATACGTTCGCTGGGCGCCACGGCCCCACCCCGCCCCAGCGCCGCGGCCGGAATATAGTACGGCAGCGCTACCGCGCTGACCGCCATCGCTCCCCGGCCCAGAAAGCGCCGCCGCGTCAGTGATTTATTAAAGTTCTTGCTCATACGTTTTTACCTTTTGCTTTTGGTTAATGATTTTCAATGCGTCACCCGAACCTGCCCCCGCCCCGGCAACACTCGATAGCCCCCCGCCCGAGGGTCAAACCGCCGATGCCGCCGCACGGTGGGAGAATATCAGCACCCGGCGCCGCCGTTGGCGAGGGGAAAGTTTGTCCCGAGCATTGGCGATTCGCGCCGCGGGTGATTGAAACAGAACTGGAATGCGGCGGGGCTTGATCGCGGGAACCGCTCAATCCTTGCTCGTCATCGCCCCGCGCCCGCGGCACGCCGCAGCGCGGGCGGACTACGCCTCACTGTGGCTGTTGCCAGTCCCGCACCGTCGCCCAGGCGACCTCCTGGAGAAACCCAGCCTCTTCCGCTGAAAGACCCGCTGGGCAATACGTCAGCCCTTTGGGACTCTGCCCGAAAATCGTCGCATAAATCACGCTGGCCGCCAGGTACGTGCCGTGGAGGCTCTCGTGTTCTTGGTCACGGCCCAGCATGGCCAACCCCGGCCGTTCCCTCAGCGCGCGTGCAAACGCCACGCCCACTGGCGCCACCGGCACGCCCAATTCTTTGCCAATGACCCGGTGGGCTTGGGCGATTTGTTCCAGCGTTACCCAGTTTAATCGTGCGTACGGCCAGGCCATGAACAGCACCGGCTTGCCGCGGAACTCCCGGATTTCCCGGGCGAAGTTGCGGGCCTGTTCAAAAAATGGCGCGACGCTATGCTCAGTGAGTTCCGGGATGTCTTCTTGGAGGATGACCAGGTCATAGCCGCCCGCGCGCAGTTTGTCATGAACCCAGTCCAGTCCTTGGAGAACCTGCAAGGTCGCCCCGCCTTTCGTAGCGCGGTCGGCAATGATGCGCCGGGGCGGGTGCGCGGAATCTGCCAGGGCTTTGACGTGGCTCTCCAGCCCGCCGTTGTAGTAGGTAAAACTGTTACCGACAAACAAAAGCCGTGCCGGCGGTGGTGCCGGCAGCGGCTTGCAGCCAGCGCACAGGGTTGTGGTGAGCAGCAGCAGGGTCAACTTTGGGGAGGGCATAAGGTGTGTTTGGAAGTGGCGGGCGACTGGGTGTCTTAATCTTGATTTGCGCCGGCGGCAGGTTAAGAGCTGGTTTGCAAAGTAGCCGCCGATGTAAGGAGGTTCTAACTATTGACCGGTCTGGTCGTTCAGGCCCACAGACACCAGGAGAGTTGAGCCTCCATACGTCCGCGGCTACGACCGAGGTGGGTGTGTTCAAACAGGCTCTAATAAAAAGCCTAGGAGTAAGACTCCCTGGCGTCACCGCCACTTCCCATCGCCCCCGAGTGCCTATTGCAAGCATGGCTATAAATGGGCGTCCCGCCAAGTGCCGCCGCGCTCGAACGGATCATAGTTGCGGGACTGTGCCCGGGTGGTGCAACCCGCGCCGAGCAGCAGGTCGCCCAGACCGAGGGCCGAGTAAGTGAGAAATT
>CAIKLQ010000353.1 GCA_903828255.1 uncultured Verrucomicrobiota bacterium | reverse complement strand
TGGAGCTTGGAGGTTGGTGCTTGGAGCTTCCTCCGTGTATGCTCCGCTCGCCAGAATGAAAGACTCCTACATCGCCGCGAAAGAACGTTGGGCGCAGAAGATGGCGGGCCAAGCCAGGCCCCCGGGGCGCTCGACCGAGCGTTTGCCACCGGGCCAGCGGCTGGTTCACAACTTCCCCGTGCTGGATCTGGGCATTCAACCGGAAGTGCCGCTGGCGCAATGGGAGTTGAAAATCCACGGTTTAGTTGAAAATCCCGTCTCGCTGAATTGGCAGCAGTTCCGCGCGCTGCCGCAGTTCAAGGATGTCAGCGACTTCCACTGCGTCACAACGTGGAGTCAGTTCAACATGGAATTTGAAGGCGTGGCGTTCTTCACGCTCGCGGACCTCGTAAAACCCAAGCCCGAGGCGACCCACGTTTTCTTCAAAAGCTACGACGGTTACTCGACGAACAACCCGCTCGCCGTTTGCCTGGATGACGACGTATTGCTGGCTCATTCGTGGAATGGGCAGCCGCTGACGAAGGAACACGGCGGCCCGGTGCGCGTCATCATTCCCAAGCGCTACGCGTGGAAGGGCGCGAAGTTTGTCCAGGAAATCACGTTCCTCGACCGCGACATCCTTGGCTTCTGGGAGGTGCGCGGCTATTCAAACACCGCCGATCCGTGGTCGGAGGATCGCTTCGACAAGCCGGACTCGCCCCCGCCGGGATTCCAGAGCGAGACGGCGATTTTCTAAAACGAAAAACCCCAGCCGCACCTCCTGTCCGCCGCCCATGCGCACCATCTACTTCGATTACAACGCCACCACGCCGCTCGATTCCGCCGTGCGCGCGGCCATGCTTCCTTTCCTCGACGAAGTCTGGGGCAATCCTTCGAGCGTCCACCACGTAGGCCGGCACGCCCGGGCGGCGTTGGATGACGCCCACGACCGAACGGCGCAGGTTCTGGGCTGTAAACCCAGCGAAGTTATTTTCACCAGCGGCGGCACGGAGTCCAACAACCTCGCCATCTTCGGCACCGCCCGCTTGCTCAAGCCCAAGGGGCGGCACCTCATCACCTCCGCCATCGAGCATCACGCGGTACTCCACTGCTGCGAATATCTGGCGAAGAAGGAAGGTTTCGAGTTGACGGTTTTACCGGTGGACCGCGACGGCCTGATCGCGCCCGCCGATTTGAAGCGCGCCCTCCGACCGGACACGATCCTCGTCTCGATCATGGCGGCCAACAACGAGATCGGCACGATCCAGCCGGTCGCTGAACTCGGCGCAATCTGCCGCGAACGCGGCGTCTTGTTCCACACTGACGCCCTCCAGTGGTTTGGCAAAGAGCCGTTCCCGAGCCTCCACCAGTTCAACGCCGATCTCGTCTCCGTCTGCGCCCACAAGTTCCACGGCCCGAAAGGTGCGGGCCTCCTCTACGCCCGCTCGCCGCTGCTGCCCGACCCAACCTTGTTCGGCGGCGCACACGAAAACGAACGCCGCGCCGGCACGGAAAATCTTCCCGCCATCATCGGCCTGACTGTGGCTTTGGAGAAATTCATAAAAACTCCGATCTTCGACCCCACTTTGCTGAAACCGTTGGTTGAGCACCTCCTCACGACGCTGGCTTCCATTCCCGGCGTGCAGTTGGTTGGTTCCAAAACCGCCCGGTTGGCCAACACGGTGTCCTTCGTGGTGGAAAACGCAGACAGCATCACCCTTTTGGCGGGTTTGGACCTCGAAGGCATCTGCGCCTCCAGTGGTTCGGCGTGTTCCGCTGGCTCGCTGACGCCCTCACATGTCGTCAGGGCGCTCGGGTTGGCCCCGGGGCTGGCCAATTCCCTGGTGCGCTTCTCGCTCGGTCGGGAATCCACGCCGAGCGAGGTGGCGTTCGTGGCGGGGGTGCTGCCTGCCGTGGTGCGCCGCGCACAAGCTCCCCAGCAACCGCCGCGTAACCTGTGAATGACCTGTGCCCCCTGTGAATAAGTGAGCAACTTTCCCGCTTTTTCGCTGGTGTTGGCGGCGCCGTTCGCGTTTTCTTTCTCCGTAAGTCGTTGGCGTGCCATTGACCTCCGGGGTTCCACGCCTTATTCACCGCCCTTAATACGGATAGTTTTAGAAAGATAAAAATCTAAATAGTAAGCCGCCATGAATCTCACCATCGCCAAGGATAAAATCCTCAGCGGCCTCCAAGCCGTTCAAAACGTCGTCAGCACCCGCACCACCCTCCCCATCCTCTCCAACGTCCTGATTCGCGCGGAGGGCGATCGGCTGGAGTTTACCGCCACTGACCTCGATGTGACCGTCTCGTGCAGCGTAGAGGCCAAGGTGAAGCAGGGCGGGGCCTCCACGGTGCCCGTTAAGAAGCTCTTCGGCATCACCCGGGAACTTGGCGGCACGGAGATCGAGCTTTCCATTGACGACAAGAACATTTGTAGCGTCAGCGCCGGCCCCTCCTTCTACAAAATCAACGGCCTCGCCGCGGACGAATTCCCGCCGCTGCCCACGTTCAAGGAGGAAAAGAAAGTCACCCTCCCGCAGGCCACCATCCGCGGCATGTTGAAGAAAACCTCCTTCGCCATGTCCTCCGACGAGTCGCGCTACGTCCTCAACGGCATTTTCCTCAGCCTCAAAGACCACAAGCTCACCATGGTCGCCACCGATGGCCGCCGCCTCGCCCTCGTGGAAGAAGAAGCCGACGTCACCGACCAGAGCACCGGCGAATTCATCATTCCCGCCAAAACCGTCGCCGAATTGAACCGCCTCCTCCAGGAAACCGGTGACGTCGAAATCAAGTTCACCGAAAACCAAGCCGCGTTCTCCCTCAAGGACGACAAAGGCGGCTCGGTGCTCATCATCACCAAGCTCATCGAGGGCAATTATCCCAACTACCGACAAGTTATTCCCGGTGAGATGAAAGAGCGCGTGCCGTTTGCGCGCGAGGAACTGCTCCACGCCCTCAAGCGCGCCGAGATCATGACCAGCGAGAAAGCCAACTCCGTCAAACTCGCCTTCGGCCAGAACACCCTCGCCATCACCGCCAACTCCCCGGAAGTCGGCGAAGCCCGCGAAAGCCTTGCCATCAACTACAAAGGCAAGGAATTCGCCGTCGCCTTCAATCCGAAATACCTCATTGACCCCCTTAGCGCCCTGCCCGACGACGAAGTGTATCTCGAACTCATAGACGAACTCAGCCCCGGCGTCCTCAAGATCAAAGGCCCGTTCCTCTACGTCGTCATGCCCATGCGGCTGAGTTAAAGCTCCAAGGGCGATGGTTGAGTGGAAAACCTGGCCCCACGCAAATAGCGGAACCCCTTGTCAGTCGGCTCGCTTGGTGTCAAATTGCTCGTGTGAAACCGTATGAGGAAATTGTTGAGTTCATCGCCGCGCTCCGGCCACGGGAACTCCTTGAATTCCAGCCGTCAGAATCAGCGCGGCAGCGCGTTTGGGATTTGCTCGAACGCCAGAAGGTTGCCCCGTTGCCCACTGGAGAGCGGATCGAACTGGACCATTATCTGGAAGTTGAGCACCTGATGCGCTTGGCCAAGGCTCACGCCCGCCAGCTTCTCGCGCATGAGCACGGCGGTTAACGGCCGGTTGCGGCGGGAAGTTGCCGAGCGCGCTTACCACGTTTGCGAGTATTGCCTTGTTCACGAGCAGGACACTTTCTGGGGGTGTCAGGTGGATCACATCATCAGCCGCAAACACAGGGGGCCAAGCGATTCTGACAACCTGGCTTGGGCCTGTGCCTGCTGCAACAACACCAAAGGCACGGACCTTGGCGCGCGGGTCGGGCAGCCACCGGAACTGGTCCGGCTCTTTCATCCCCGATTGGATCATTGGGCCGCCTGCTTCCAACTGCTTGCCGCGCGCATTGAACCACAGAACCCTCACGGCCAAGCCACAGTGAAGCTGCTGCAACTCAACCACGACAGCCGCCTGGCGGAGCGGCAAACCCTCGCTTCCAGCGGCCGCTATCCCACGATCGAAGCGCTGGCGCGGATGAAGGAATAGAACGCCGTGGGCAAGTGGCGTGTGCGCAAGGCGGCCTTCAGCCATCCAACGGACTTTTCACCCCGATCCCCGGTTTCTGCATGACATGCGTGTAAATCTGCGTCGTCTCCACGCTACTGTGACCGAGGAGTTCCTGCACCGTGCGGATATCGGTGCCCGCTTCCAGCAGATGGGTGGCAAAACAATGCCGCAGCGTATGCGGAGTCACCGGCTGGGGTAGACCCGCCTTCAGCCGCGCCGCCTTCACCGCGCGCTGCAACATTTCCTCGGCAAAGTGATGGCGGAGCCAGCGCCCCGAACGCGGCTCGCGCGAGAACGAGCGGGCGGGGAATACTCATTGCCAGCCCCACTCCCGGCTGGCGCTGGCATATTTCTGACTCAGGGCGTCAGGCAAGAGCACCTCCCCGTGGCCCGCCGCCAAGTCCGCTTCATGCGTGCGTTTGACCGTTTCCAAATGGTCCCGCAGCGGCTCGGCCAGCGTTTGCGGCAGCATGGTGACGCGGTCCTTGTCTCCTTTGCCCGCCCGGATGACGATCTGGTTTCGTCCGAAATCCACGTCCTTGACCCGCAGGCGCAGCCCCTCCATCAACCGCATCCCCGTTCCGTAGAGCAAACGGGCCAGCAACTGCGGGTCGCCTGCCATCGCGTCCAGCAGCCGGCGCGTCTCGGCGAGCGTGAGCACTTGCGGCAGACGCTTGGCCCGCCGCGCCCGCAACACTTCCCCCAAATCCCCGATTTCCCGCCGCACGACCTCCAGATAGAAGAAGACCAGGGCGTTCAACGCCTGGTTCTGTGTGCTGGCCGAAACCTGCCGGTCCACCGCCAGATGCTCCAGGAACGCTCTCACCTTGCCGGCGGTGGCGAGCGCCGCGAAACCCGGCTGGACTTTGTGGCTCTGGAGAAAGGCCCAATACCGCCGCAGCCAGCCCAAGTACGCCTCCTCCGTCTTGAGCGAGTAATGCTTGAGGCGCAACACCCCTTGCAACTTCAAGCGCGCCTCCGGCAGGGTCAGCTTGGGAGAGATTCCGGCTGCGGCCCCGCCGCCTTGTTCCGCGCCATTTGCTTCCCGCGGGTCTGCTGGAGGGCTTGCGGCGGCGGTTGCCGTCGGGGCCTCCCCCGGTTCCCTGCCCGGCTGGCCCGCTCCTGGTGGCGGCATCCTTTCCTGGGTGCGCAACCAGTTCTCCAACGCCGTCCGCGCCTGCTCCTGCTGCCACTCCGGCGCCTGCCAGCGTAGCGCGATGAACCGCAGGAAGGCCGCCACTTCCGCCAGCCCGGCCACCGGCCCGGCGCCAAACCGCCGCTCCCGATACACGGTGAACTTGCGCACCCATTCCGCCGCCCACTCCGCGGGCGTGTGGGGCGGCGGGCCGGACCTCGCGCCCCGGCCACTGGGGGTAGATTTCGATTGTGTCATGGAGCCTGTGGATTCCGTGCCGCCACAGCACGCCGCGCGTGGGCCGCATTGCTTTGCAAATAGTGCTTGGCAGACACGCGGAATGGTGCCACGCTTCCCCCGGAATGCAAGCGTTGGATGCAACATTTACCGGTGAACCGGTGATAGGCGACACGATTTTGCGGCCTATCACGGCCCTGTGCCCTTGCTAGGCCGCAAGAACGAGCGGTTCTTGCGGTTTTTCACCGGAAAACCCGCGCTAGCCGACTAGTCGGCTATTAACAAGTTAGACGGCATCACACGCACCACCACATGAAAACGCTTCTTCCCCTCGTTTGTGCGGTCGCTCTCTTGACTGGCTGCGCCACAAATCCGTTCGCACAGTTTTACCG
Organism: uncultured Verrucomicrobiota bacterium; assembly: GCA_903828255.1. GTDB lineage: Bacteria > Verrucomicrobiota > Verrucomicrobiia > Limisphaerales > JADLHS01 > CAIKLQ01. The sequence goes on along the minus strand of CAIKLQ010000353.1, from coordinate 1,205 downwards.
GAGCTACACAAACGGGATGCCCGTTGCCGTCCAGCAGCGACTCCTGCCATCAGCACCACAGCCTCAGCTTATTTCGGCTGCACCACAGAACCACAAAGACGAGGGCCGACGACTTGAGGAGCGAGGCTTTATCTGCATCGGTTTTTCAGGCTTCGTCGGCGGAGCACCGACTCAGAGCCAACTCATTGAGCAGGCGAAGAAGGTTGGCGCTGATGTCGTCATTCACACGTCGGAGTATTCGCACACCCAGCAGGGAGTCATGCCATTGTTTTCTTATCAGCCAGGACAGACCTACACGACCACACACTACGGCACTGCAAACGCCAACGTGTATGGCAGCGGAGGTTACGCTTATGGTTCTGGCACATATTCCGGGACTTCTACCACCACGACTCCGGGCACTTTGCACACCGACTACGTTCCTTACCAGAGGCAGTTATATCAGCACGGCGCATCATATTGGCGGCGCATGAAGCCCGGCATTTTCGGCGCACGGTTAGCACCGATTCCCGATGAGTTGCGGAGTAGCCTACAGCGCAACACCGGAGTTTTTGTGGCGGTCGTCATGCAGGACAGTCCGGCTTTCAGAGCCAACGTCATGCAGGGTGATGTTGTCATCCAGTTGGCCGACAAGCCGGTTGCCACTGTCGAGGAGTTTATTGGCCTTCTCCCGTCTTACGCTGGCCAGAAGGTCGCGGTCAGGGTGATTCGCGGCACTCAGACCATTGACATTGACGTTCAGCTCACTCAGAGCCAGTGAAAATGCCGTCTAACAAAATCACTGGACCGAACGCGGGCGGGCCACGTCAGTTGACAATCCGAACGCCGCTGGCCGCCCGCGTCGGTCAGTTCTGGCGTTAGGTGACAAAACATGGTCGCTGGTGATCCGTATCACAGCGCGATATTCGTAGGAGTTGAGTCCGTGATCGTCATCCCACTTTGCTTCACGGCGAGCCGCTTCGATTGCATCCTCGGCTGTCCTTCGGTATGAGTAGTCGCCCCATTCTCCGACTGCTTTCAGCCGGTTCTGGGTTACGAATTTACTTTTGGTTGCAACGATGTCACCTAACAAATCAAGAAATGTAGAGAACGCGGGGGCGCAATGACCGGGGGCGTTGGGTTGCAGAAGCGGCTTTGAAATTCCCTGAACCCGCCCCCGGGTTCTTTACATTTCCGGGTTGAACGCAGCTGCGGCCCAAGGTTCG
>CAIKLQ010000352.1 GCA_903828255.1 uncultured Verrucomicrobiota bacterium | reverse complement strand
GGGCGAAGTCAGTGGGGAGGTAGGTGCCGGAGAGCAAAGGGGTCGGCACACCAGCAATGGCGGCGTCATCAAACACCAGGTTCACTGCCACGGCAGCAACGTTCCCCCCCGAATTTCCCAACAGGGCACAGGATTGCGTATTGGTCGGTCCCACGAGTAGCGCCTCAATATCACCCGGGTACGTATGGGTGAGGCCGTTCAATTTCACCCGCACGGCTTGCACGGCGGCCGACGCGTTGTTGATGCCGCTGACCGTAATCGTGGAAGGGTAAGGCGAGGCATTGGCAAGATCAGGGATAGTGATCGCAGTGCCGTTGAACGTGTTGGTGGTTCGGGTAAAAGGGGTGGTCACATTGGTGGCAACCACCAGCACGTTCCAAGTCGCGCTCGAGCCAAAGTCACCCTGCGCCGTATCCCGCACGTACAATTTCCACGCGCCGTTCACGCCGCGGGCCCGGTTGGTCAGGTAGTAGGTATAGGCGTTGGTATCGGCACGCCAAGTGTTGGAGGCGGCGAGGTAACTGTTGTAGTCGGACAGGGCTATCTGGTAGGGGATGTCGGCGGCCAGGTAATTGGTATAGAGGGTGTACTGGGAGCGCCAGGTGTTCGACGTCGCAAGGTAGTTGGTATAAGTGCGCCAAGCGTTCGATGCCGCGAGGTAGTAGGTATAGGCGTTGGTATCGGCACGCCAAGTGTTCGATGTCGCGACGTAGTTGGTATAGGTGGTGTACTGGGAGCGCCAAGTGTTCGATGTCGCGAGGTAGTTGGTATAGGTGGTGTACTGGGAGCGCCAGGAGTTCGAATCCGCGAGATAGTTCGTATAACCAGTGTAATCCAAACGATACGTGTTGGAAGCCGCCAAGTAGGTATTGTGGGCGGCCACGGCGGCCAAATAGTTGGACTGTTGGAGCGCGACGAGATTGGTATAGGCGAGAGCGTTCGACCCATAGTTGAGGTGGGTGGCCACCTCCGTCAGGTTCGTGGCGACGGAGCCAGCAAAATTGGTGCTGCGCAAGGTCCCATCCAGCCAGGAGAACACGCGCTCGAAGCCAATGCGATCCCCGGCAGTAAAGCGCAGCAAGGTGCGGTGCGCCGGATGGGTGGCATCGAGAAAGGTGTAAAACTTGAAGTCCGCCGTCAATTTGGCGCGGGGCAGATCCAGCGGATCCTGATAAGCGATGATCGGCACGTTCTGAGCGGCCAACGGCACCGCCGTTGCGATGGCTTCCACCTCGGTGCTAACCAAGGGCCGGAGGTAGTGGCTGTATTTCGCCTTATCGTCCGGCCAGATCAGATGGTGGCGCCCCAGCAGTTTCGGCCACAGCACCCCCTCGACGCCCGGCTCGAGCCAGTGAACGAGGCAGTCGTTGATGTTCTCCGTGGCCCGCGAGGCGTAAAGCTCCGGCAGGGAGCTGCCCGGCGCAAAATAGCGGAAATTGAACGTGCTCACGGTGCCTTGTTGGATTTCTTGCGGCACGAGATCCTCCAGGGCGGCGTCCAAGGGCGGCACCAGCCGTTCCCCCAGATCACAATTCAAATCCAATGGGGTCGGTTGCTTGACGACGTCCACCAGCTCGAATCCGAGCGGGATGCGCGTTTGCCCATCGGCCCGCAGGTCGCCGAGGAATTCGATAAAGATCCGGCCCTCGAAATTATAGGCGGACAAAAACCCTTGGGACTGGTCGTACCATAGCGTCCGCAACTCCTGCAAGGTGGAATTGGTGCTCCCGTCGGTGGGGCTGGTGTAACCGGGCCCGCGGTATTCCGCATCCACCGTTCGGGGAAAGCCGTTGTTATAGACGATGTTGAGGGCCCCAATGCGGGAAGAGGGAATGGTTATGGGGTGGCCGAGGGCGCGGAAATCGCGTTCGGTCCAATACATCGTACGCGGCGTTTTGACGGCGCTGCCGGAAACGATGTAAAGCGTGGTGTACAGCAAATAAATGCTGGTACCGTTCGTTTCAAAGCTGCTGGCCCCGCCCGGATTCTGGTAGTCCCCGGGGACGCTGGCCACGGTGTAGGACTGCGCCTTGCGCCAGGTCAGGAACACGGGCCCGGACTGAATGGCGTAAACCTGTCGCGCATGGGGACTCCAGTAATAGCCGGTGTTCAGGTGGTTGTTCGTGGAGTAAGGTTCGGGCAACCAATACGTTTCCTTGACGACGCCCAACGTGGCGCCGCTTTCGCTGGTGGCGGGCACTTGCACCAGGCTGCCGAAGGAAAGCGATACGGCCCGGCTGAGGTAGGGGGTGCCCACGCGCACGCTGCGCGCCACCATCACAATGCTGTTGCTGTTGCGGATCAGCGGCAGTTGCATGGCCTCCGCGACCGCCGCCGAGAAGGCATTGGTGCCCCGCAGATACGGGGAATTCGTCTTGCTCCGCCAGTTCGTTGGGGACGCCACTCCCCCGAACGTGGCGAGGGACTGAAACTGGTTGATGGTGGGTACATTGTAGGAGCCGGATTCGTTCAAGCCGATGGGCATCCGCCCGTCCGAACCGGCCGGGTTGTTGGTGAGGGCGGAAATCGGGACGCCGTTGACGGCACTGTAATTGTAACAGATCGAATCCTGACGCCACTCGATAGGCAAGGTCACGACGGCCTGCGCCCTAGCGGCAATAAAGAGAATCACCGCTAACGGTAAGGCCGCCCAATTCGGGATCGGCCGGTACCAACTGAGAAGGCTCCGGGCGCTTGGCGGGCGGGGCCCGTTGCGAGTTCCGGGAGCATCAGGAGGCAGATTTAGTTTCATAGCGAATATCCTTCCAGTTCATGGGTTGAGCGTCGCGCAGCCACTGCGGCGGGTTCACTGCACGCGCATGATGAAGGCCAGCACGTAGTAAGGGGGTACATTGTTCACTGCCTGACCGCTGCCGGTCGAGCCAGAATTGAATGACGCGATGTCAACGGTGTGGCTGTGGGTTTCCGAACTGGTGTTTTTGCTGTAGCCACTCGCTCCGTCGGAATTGTGGAGTGCCACATCTCCGGTGGCGCCACTGGCGCCGGTGATGCCGCCTCCGTAGTCTCCGTAAACCAAATGGCTGTGGTTGCCGCCGGAGATTGAGGTGCCCGGGGGATCCACCGTATGGGAGTGCACGGGCATCTGGGCGGTGGCTAGGGTGTTGCTTTCCGTCCCACCGATCTGGCTGAGACTGCGAAGGGAAAGTCCCGTGCCCTGGCCGCTGCCCAACACAAAGCGGCCCCGCAGGTCCGGGGTCGTCTTGCCGCTGTTCGTGGTGCCGTCACACAAGGCCCACCCGGTGGGCACGCTGGCGCCGGACCACATGATAATCCCGCCGACCGGAATCGTGCCGTTGCCCACAAAGCTGACCGCCGCCACCGTGCCCGTCACCGTGGTGTTGCCGTTGACCTGCAACCCGGTCGTTGTGACCGTGCCGGCAACATCCAGCGCGCTGGTGGGACTGGCCTTGTTAATGCCCACATACGTGTTGGCGACGCTCAACACCGGGGTATTGGAATTGTTCACCAAGGTGTCCGCCGTGTTCGCATGGCGGCTGAGGAAGGCATAGGGCGCCGGCAGCAAGCGCACCCGCGGCATCATGGTGGCATCCGCGCCGCTCGGCCCGACCCCTTTAACCGTCATTTCCACGTAGCGGTCGGAGGCGGTAGTGGAAGCGAATAGCGAACCTAGGACTGGGTGCGGTTCGCCGGCGAACTGGTTACCCTCGCCCAACATGAGGCTGAACTGCCCATTGTCCACCGTCACCGTTTGCTGTTCCGCCCAAAGTGCGGTCCCGGCGCTTTGATCCCCATAGATGCGGAAAATCACATCGTAGTTCTTGGCATTCGTGGCGCCCAGGGTGTTGCCGTTGCCGTCCACGAGGTAACCCTGGTAGGTCATCCGGTCCGGCGGAAGCGCGGTGGCCGCGCCGCGCGCGACTGGTGACAGGGACAGGGTGAAGAGGCCCAGCGCAATGCAGCGCAGGGCCCGGGTGCGGATTTGGTTGGTTTTCATAATAGGTGTTTGCTTGGGAAGTGGCGGTGGTTTGTCGGTTAGGGAGTGGAGGTTAGGGTCAGGAATGGGACATCGGAAATTCGGTTTAACGTGAAGACGCCTTGCACCTGAAACAGGCGAGTGTCGTTGGTGCCACCCGCCCGCGGCAACCCGCTTAAGCAGATGGTTTCCTGGTAGATTCCCGCCAGGCGCTGGCGGCTGCCGGTGAGGCTGAAGAAGTCTTCCGAGGGCGGTTGGACTATCAGCGAAATCTCCCGGCTCATGGAGTAGGATTCCATGCCTTGCGGCAATTCACTCTTAAACGTGGCGTCGAGGTTGTCGTGATCCGGATGATAGGTGTGCAGGAACGGGTTTGAGGCCTGATCCTGATAGGGCAGGCTGACCGTCACGGTTAGATTCGTGCTTTCTCCGAGCCGGCCGGAAAAGGTCCAGAAGTGGTTGGTGGCCGTCCAAGGTAGGTGGCTGGCGCTGATCCGGCGGGCGTCACTGAGGAAGGTGCGATTCAGCGCCGCCTCCGAGGTCGTCACTACGACATTGGTCGTAGCGTCCCGGCCATAAAACACATGCTGGAGCAGCACCGCGTTGCCGCCATTGGTGGGGTTGTGAACGATCAGCCGCAACGGAAAGGAGCGCGGTACTTCCGTCTTGTTGGTGGAGGTGGGAAACCGTCCGTAAGTCCCGTCTTCATTCAACTCAATGACGCCAGCGCTGTTCTTGCGGTAGTTCACCAAGTATTGCCCGACTTGCGTTACCGAGGCTTCGCCCACCCAAAGCCCCGTGCTGGAGGCCACGTTGGCCGTAACCGGCATATCCACCTGGGAGAATCCTAGTGAGTCCGTCAGTCGTAGCACGGCGGCGAAGAATTCCCCCTCATTCCCGGTCATCGCGGCGCGATTCAAACCCAATACCACTTCGACATCCGAGCCGGGCTGGCCCTGCGGTGGGAGGGTCCAAGTGCGGGGCGTGCCGGCGGCCAGGTTCGTATAACTGTAGGTGAGGGTGGTCGTGTTCAAAGCCCCGCGCACGAGCAGCGGCGGGAGGCCTGCGATATTCGTTTGTCCCAGCGGCGGGGTCTCTGATGGCACCAAGTTCAGCGACACGGTGACATTGGTCGAGGTCAGGTTGCGCAGGCGGAAGCTGGAGGCGCTCAGGGTGTCGCCAAAATTCACGCCGGAATTGCCGGATAACGCCACCTCGAACGGCGCGAAGTAGCGGTTGAACAACGTGCCGGAGCGAATCCAGTAGGCTTGCCCCCGCGTCACGCGGGCGGTGCGGTAGGCGTAGAGCCGGGTCGGATTGCCGGCGCCTAGTTCGCCCCCTTGATAGAAATAGACCTCGGCGTTGAGTTGCAGTTCCGGCGCTTTCGCCAGGAAGTTTTCCCACGTCGGCGGGCTGTCAGGCACACTGGGGAAGCCGAAGAAGTTCAATCCCGTGGTGGTCCAGTCATAGGTTGGCGGCAGGGGTTTGCCCTGAATGGTCCAGGTGTAATTGGGCACGTTTGTCGCCACCTTGATGAGGTAGGCGGCGTTGCCGACCAGTCGGGTCAGCGTGCCTTCGCCGGTGTTGCGAACCCAGTTGCGCCACTGGCTGTTGCTGGCGATAGGCTCTTGGGGGGACTGGACAAATTGCACCGTCGAAACCGCCGGGGCCCAGAGCCAGACTTCGAGGATAGGGTTGCTCAGGTCGGACCCCACCAAGTTCGTCAGCGCCTTGTGGGACGGATCCACATGCAGATAGACGGCGTTCCAACCGGCCTTGAGGCTGAGGGATTGCGTCATCCACTGCGCGCTGGCAGTCCCCGCGCATAGGAGCATGGCCAGCAGGCTGACCCCGACTGCGCCCCGGAGGCATCGAGGCTGGGGGTTGAATTGACACGCGGACGCACGTCCGCCGCGAGGAGGCTGGTTAAGATTCATAACTTGCGATAGAAATACCATTCAGGTTGAGGGAAGAGCCGTTGTAACGTCGCGACTGCGGTATTGCCCACTTTACCGCCGAAGACCAGCAGATCGGTCCCGGTCCACACCGCCGTCGGACGGGTGCGCGCCAGCGGATTGCCCAGGGCGCTGAGCGGTCGCCATTCCAGTGTGCTGGGGTCGTAGGCGGCGGCGGCGGCTAGTTCGCCACCGGAATTGGCCCCACCCACAATCATCATTTCCGAACCCGCCCAGACCGCCGCGTGATCGTAGCGCGGGAGCGGGGCGTTCGTTGCGGAAACCTGCGTCCAGCCGCCGCAACTCGGACAGTAAGCCGCCCCGTCTTGCAATGGCACCCCGCCGTATTGCCCACCCCAGACGATCATCCGATCCGTCGCCCACACGGCGGTGTGACCGACCCGCGGGAAAGGCGCGTTGGCCGTGGTCAAGGAATTCCAGACTGTGGGAAGGCCACTGCTGAAAAGCAATTCACCCCCGGTGTTTAATTCCCCATCCGCGCCCAGTCCGCCCCAGACTAGGAAGCGATCATTGGCCCAGACCGCCACCGCATTCATGCGTTCCGCTGGCGCGTTGACCGTTGGCAAAGCGGTCCAGGTATTGGCGGTCGGATCGTAAATCGCCCCGTCATTCAGCAATCCCGAAAGGTTCCGTCCTCCCCATACAATCATCCGACTCCCAGTCCAAACCGCCACATGGCCATAGCGTGCGGACGGGGCGCCGCTCGCCTGCACCTCGCTCCAGGTTTGGGCGCTGGGAGAAAATCGTCCCCCGCTGCTTAGGTATCCACTCGTACTCTGACCGCCCCACACGATCATGGCCGAACCACTCCATACGGCGGTATGAGCACTGCGCGACCCCGGGGCGCCCAGCGTGGTGGTGGTCGTCCACGCGTCGGCGGCTGGATCATACATGGCACCGGACGCCGTGGGCGTGCCGGAACTGATCAAACCGCCCCAAATCACCATGCGCTGGCCATCCCAGATGGCGGTGTGACTGGAACGAGCGGTTGGGGCGTTTAAGGTCGCACCGCTAGTCCACCCGGGAGCGGGAATAGTCATCATTAAATGGTACCCCGCGGCCGTCAAATTAGGATCGGCAACGAGCATGGAAGCCAGCAGCGCCCCGCGCGGCGCGGCGTATTGATTTGGCGAAGTCGGCAGGTTGGTAAGCCCCGATCCATCCCCGACAAAACGATCCGCCCGGATGGTGCCGGCGGCGAAGCTCGCGTCGCCGGGATCGCGCCGGACGAGCGCATCGCAAACCTTGTTGGGAGTCGAGGCATTGGCGACCGTAGCGCCGCTGGCGACGCTCGCCGCGCTTACCCCGCCCACCGTGCTGACAACGGTGACCGCCTGCGAACCGGTCACATCGCCCAATAGTGGGGCAGTGAAATTGGTGGCACTCGGGGCTACCCCCACAATCGCGGCGGCGGTCAAGTTGGTCAACGCGCTGCCATTGCCCGCAAAGGCGCCGCGAAAGGTGCCGGCGGAAACCTCCCCGTTGGCGTCCCGTTTGACGAGCGTGTTGCTGGCATTGCTCGCGGTGGCTGCATTGGCGAGGTTCGCGCCACTGGCCACATTCGCCGCCGT
>CAIKLQ010000351.1 GCA_903828255.1 uncultured Verrucomicrobiota bacterium | reverse complement strand
CCACGCACGACTGCCAAAGCGCCAGAGGGTTGGTGCGCTCCCAGACCGGTCGGTGGGGCGGACGGTTTGGAGAGGCGAACCGCGCAACGGAGCGAGGATACCCCCGGAAAATGCGCAAGGGTTTACGACCCGGAATGGGGCGCAGAGTCTCCGGTATCCCTTCGGGTGCCGGAATTTTTCCCCATCAACCGGGGGTATCGCTCCCGGCTGCCTTGTGGATTCGCTCCGCGATGCGGGCCCGCACTTCAGTCCTGACGAAAAAAATTGACGCCGGGCGATTTTCCCCTACCGTTCGGTAGGTTAATGGCCAAAAGCAGCACCAACGGTGAAACCCGCGAGGGGATTTTGCGCGCCGCACTCAAGCGGTTTGCGCATTCCGGCTATGCGGCGGCGTCCGTGCAGCAGATCGTCAGCGACGCCCAAGTGTCCAAGCCGACGTTGTATTACTACTTCGCCGACAAGGCGGCGTTGTTCGAGGCGCTGGTGCATGAGGCGCATGACGAGCGCTACCGTTTGATGTGCGAGGCGGCAGCCCGCGCCACCGACGCTCGCGGTCAACTGGTGGAAATTCTGAACGTCCTGTTTGAATACTTCACCGAGCATCGTGAGTTGATGCGCATCTCGCTGGCCACGGCGTTCGCTTCGCCCGGCGAAATGCCGAGCGGGCTGAAATACGTGGACCGGTGCGAGCGGAACTTTGAATTTGTTCACAGCGTCATGAAGCAGGCGCTCGCCAGCAGCGAACTGGACCGGCGTTTCGACAGCCGGGAACTGGCGCTTGGCTTTTACGGGCAAGCGAATGCCTCCTTGATGACGCATCTGCTCATGCCGGAATCCCGGCTCAACCGGCAGAAGGCGGAGCGCATCGTGGATTTATTCCTGACCGGTGCCGGAACCAAGAAACAACCGAAACAACCGAAGCAACTTTTGCGGGCGAAACCTGCGGGCCGTTAAATACATGAAGAAAATCATTTTTGGAATCGTGATCGTGGTCGCCGTGGCGGCGGTGTTGGGCGGCATCAAAGTGATGCAGATCCGGAACCTCATGGCGGGTGCCAGTCACCAGATGCCGCCGGAAACCATCGCATCGGCGATCGTGAAGGAGGAAAAGTGGGAAGGCACCATGTCCGCCATCGGTTCGGTCGCGGCGTCGCAAGGCGTGAACGTCACCACGGAACTCGGCGGCAAGGTCGCGGAGATTGGTTTTGAATCGGGCGCGGTGGTGGCGCAGGGGGATTTGCTGGTGCGGCTCGACACGACTTCCGAGAAGGCGCAACTGCGCGCCGCAGAGGCGCAGGTGGAACTCGCCCGCCTCACCGCCGAGCGGACGAAGAAACTCCGCGTGGAAAACACGCTCTCGCAAGCGGAACTGGATTCCGCCAATGCCAGCCTGGAGCAAAATCAGGCCAACGCCGAAGCCATCCGGGCGGCCATCGCCAAGAAGACCATCTGCGCGCCGTTCGCCGGCCGGCTCGGCATCCGGCTCGTGAACCTGGGCGAGTTTCTCGACGTCGGCAAACCCATCGTATCGCTTCAGGCGCTCGGGACGCTGCATCTGGATTTTTCGCTGCCGCAACAGGAACTTGCCCAACTCAAGACCGGCATGAAGGTGCGCCTCACCACTGACACTTATCCGGACAAGAAATTCGACGGCACGCTCACGGCGATCAATCCCGATCTCGATTCGGCGACGCGGAGCGTGCGGCTGCGCGCCACGTTTTCAAATGCGGACAATTTGTTGCGCCCGGGCATGTTTGCCCGCGCCGAGGTCGTTTTGCCGGTGGAAGAAACGGTCGTGGTCATTCCGGCCACGTCCGTGCTCAATGCGCCGTTTGGCGACTCCGTTTATGTCATCGAATCCAAATCCGCCGACACAAACGGCCCGGCGGGATTGGTTGTGCGCCAGCAATTCATCCGCACCGGTCGCGCCCGCGGAGATTTCGTCGTGGTGCAAACGGGGGTGAAACCGGGCGAGAAAGTGGTCAGCGCCGGACTTTTCAAACTGCGCAACGGAATGGCGGTGGTCGAGAACAACGAACTCACCCCCAAGCCGAGCGCCACGCCGAAGCCGGGGGATAGCTGATTTAGCCGACATGAAATCCTTTACCGACATCTTCATCCGCCGCCCGGTACTGGCGCTGGTGGTGAACCTGGT
>CAIKLQ010000350.1 GCA_903828255.1 uncultured Verrucomicrobiota bacterium | reverse complement strand
GGATTCAGGACGAGTTTCGAGTCCACGGCGAAGCCGTTGATGGCTTTGCCGCGCGCATTCATGCTGCCACCGATGGAGAAACCGTTCAGGCGGGTTTCGCGGGAGAAATCGTAGCTCTGGATCAAATTCAGCGTCCAATTCGAGGCGAAGTTCGCGGACGGGCTGTTCCGGATGGCGTTGAAATTGACGAGGGTGTTTTCGAGATCCGCGACGCGCTGGGCCACGGTCAGGCCGTTGGTGGCGTCGAGGCTTTGCCACTCCGGGTGCGATTTGATGATCGGGATATATTGGGCCATGTATTGGTTGATATACACGCCGCGGGCGCTCGTGGTGTTGTCGCCGCGCTTGCTGCCGTTGAGCGTCATGCGCCATTGGCGGGTGGCGTTGGCGGTCAGAGAAAATTCCCAGCCTTTGGAGGTCGTTGAAACGACGTCAGCCCAGACGGTGCTCAGCGTGGAGTAGGGGGAGGTCAGATACTTCACGTCCTTGGTGAAATCGCTGACGGCGATCCAAAGCTGGTCGAATTGTTTGAAGTTGCCGGCGGCATTGGCGGAAATGCTGTCCGCGCTGTTTTCGTTGCTGTTCGTGTAGTAGGTGACGTCGAGATACAGACGGCGTTCGAAGAAAGAGAACTTGAGGCCGTAGTCGCTGCCCTTGCCTTGCGGATTCGGGAGCAGGTCGCCGTAGACGTTGCGGGTGCCCGAATTGACCTGGAAGTTGTTCGACGTGTTGTAGCTCAGGCTGACCCATGGCTGGGCGTGGAGGACGAGGCCGCGGGAATACGTGCTGCCTCCGCGCGCGGCGCGACTGCCGGGTTTGAAATCGCGGACATTGATACCGCTGGGACGGGGAGCGGTGCCGTTGGCGTCGCGCAGATTGACGAAGTCGTTTGGCACGGAGAGCCACGAAGTCTGGTCGTCCTGGCGGAAGCCGTTGGTCAACACGATGCGGTCGTTCCAGAAGAAGCTCTGGAGGGCGAGGGCGCTGGTTTTGACGATGGACTTGGTGATGGTGGGGCCCTGTTGGGCCAGGAAGGCGGGCGTGACTCCGCTGGGATCGCGCGCGGGCAACGGATCGTTGGCGTAGAGGACGGGAATGGCCTCGATGTGGCGGCCGACCGATGTGCCGACCTTGTGGTTCGCGGGATCGTAGTAGTAGCGGTATTGAATGGCGTTGGCCGCGTTGGTGATGGTGCCGGCCGCCCCGACCGTGCTGAGCGGGGTGGTGTTGAAGATGCCGTTGTTGCTGGACCAACCGTCCTGTTCGCTCTCCTCCCGGAAGAGCGCGGCCTGGTGGCGACCGAGGTAGCGAAGCCACGGAGATTTTTGGCGACCGAAATCGAGCGTGTAGGAAGCCATGACGCGGTAGTTCGTGGCGGCGTTCGGCGCATCGATGATGGTCGGCTGGGACTGGCTGTAGAGCCGGCCGACGTTGGGGTTGGGCCGGCCGTTGGGGAGCTGGGCGTTGGGGTCGACGTAGATGTAGCTGAGTTGACCGACGAAGCCGTTGATCGCCTTGAGTTTGCTGTCCACCTGGTTGAACGCGGCTTCGATGAACAGATCCTGCGTGATCTGCTGTTCGAGAAACGCGGAGACCGTATTGTAATTGGTCAGACGGTAGGCGGAATTGCCGAAGGCGCTGGCAAAGGTCGGGTAGATGGAGTCGTTGACGAGCGAGCGGAAGTTGCCGCCGTTGACGGGAAAGCCGTTGGCAAACGTGGTGGGAGCGCTCTGGCCCTGGTTTTGGAAGCGCTGGGTCGGCACGGGCGTGCCGCCGGCGGAAAACTCCGTCGAGGTGAGGCCGGCGTAGGCAAAGTTCTGCGTGCCGGCGGGCTTGCCGCCGGCGACATTCGTGTAGGTGGCGATGATCGGCGAACCGGCCGCGCGCCACGGAGAGACGGCGTCGTAGTCGGGCCACGGGCGCACGGCGTTTTGCTGGATGTGGCCGGTCTCGTAGTTGACGCGAAGGGTGGTCTTCTTGAACGGCGTGGCGTTCAGCGTGAAGAAATGGCGGCGCTGATAGTCATTCGTGTGGAGGCGGAAACTGTTGAGCCCCTCGTAGAGACCGGCGTAGCGGAGGGAGAGGAGGTTTTTCCGCAGCACCTGATTGATATCCATCGTCGTGCGATG
>CAIKLQ010000349.1 GCA_903828255.1 uncultured Verrucomicrobiota bacterium | reverse complement strand
GTAACCGACAAGCCATTCTGGCTCCCAGAAAAGTTGCTCAACCAAAAGCTCACGGAAGGGTTGGCTGCGTTCTGCGACGAACTGGGGTAGTGACGTTCATCTTGAAGCGATGATCCGATGATGCGCCGGAGGCGACAGCAGCGACATTGCGCCCCCCACCCCGCTGTCCCTCCGCGACCGGCGCGGGATCACCGGTTCAGGGCTTTCATGCTCCACTCCGGGTAGCGCGCCCCGGCGGTGATTCCCGGCGGCGCGGCTTGGTTTAGTTCCGCCAGTTCGCCAACGGTCAATGCCACGGCGACGGCCTGCGCGTTTTCTTCAAGATAAACGCGCCGTTTCGTGCCCGGGATCGGAACGATGTCCTCGCCTTGCGCCAACACCCAGGCCAGCGCCAGTTGCGCCAGTGTGCAGTGCTTCCTAGCCGCCAGGGATTCCAAGCGGTCCACGATCTGAACATTGCGAACCAGATTCGCTCCCTGGAAACGTGGCCCATTCCGTCGCCAGTCATCCACTGCCAGATCATCCGCGTGCTTGATCTTGCCGCCTAAGAACCCGCGCCCGAGCGGGCTGTAAGCCACAAACCCGATGCCCAATTCGCGGCAGGTAGGCAGAATCTCGGCCTCGACGTCCCGGGTCCACAGCGAATACTCCGTCTGCAGCGCCGCAATTCGTTGCACCTTCGCCGCCCGCCGAATCGTGGCGGGCGCGGCCTCCGACAATCCGAGAAACCGCACTTTCCCTAACCGAACCAGTTCCGCCATCGCCCCCACGGTTTCCTCAATCGGCACGTCGGGATCAACGCGGTGTTGGTAATAAAGATCAATGTAGTCCGTCTGCAACCGTGCGAGCGAAGCGTCACAGCAGGCCCGCACGTATTCGGGCCGACCGTTGACCCCCAGGAATATGCCCTGGGCGTCGCGCACGTTCCCAAATTTGGTGGCGAGGAACACTTCCGCGCGGCGGTTCCGAATGGCCAAACCAACCAACCGTTCATTCTCGCCGCAACCATACATGTCGGCGGTGTCGAGGAAATTGATGCCAAGGTCCAGCGCCTGGTGCAAAGTCGCCACCGATTCCGGCTCGTCCCGCGCCCCATAAAACTCCGACATGCCCATGCACCCGAGGCCCATCGCGGAAACCGCCGGCCCGTTCGTTCCCAAGGTTCGTGTTTTCATCGTTTCGTATGCCGACTCATTTTCATACCGGTGCGGCCATCGTGCAACCAGATTTCACTCGACCGCTCGGATCGCTGAAATCCATCTCCCGGGCGTTCCCATCAAGCCCGCACCCCCGCAGGGACAGCGGAGTTGACAGCCCCATCGAATCTGGAATGCTTGGCCCCATGAGAACGATTTTAGCTACCCTGGGCATTTCCGGAATCCTTGTATGGTTTTGCTCTGCCCAGGAACCCGCAACTCCGGTCGCGAGTAATGCCACTGGGTCCGACAATGTCACGCCGGGCATACCCAAGTCTCCCCTAGCCGCCGCAACCCTGAGCCGGCGGGTGATTGAATTCAATGCGCAATTCGAGCTCCTAAACCAGTTAGCTCAAGAACACCGCAAGCGCGCCGAGGAAACCCCCCGCGACCAAGACCGGTACCAATGGGAAAGTCAGTTGGCAAAGGAACTGGGCGATCGAGCCGCAACCATTCGGGGACTGCTGAATAATACCAACAAAGAAAGCCTTGCCGCGGCGGTCCTACCAAATTCCGTGAGCGAAGCGACCAATGGACGCAGTCCAGAGGGCGTTGCCTTCCTGGCAGCGTTGGCCGAAAGGCGCACCGCCGTGCAACAGGAAATCGCTGCCGGCAGCGAGGCCGCGAACCTCTACGCGATACAGTTGGCGACCAACAACAACAACTCTGATCTCTCGAACATTTACCGTCTCATCCGGGACAATGCCTCCTCCGTGAAGCAACTCCAAAAAGAACTATTCGATCTCGATCTGAAGAACCTCGAATTCCGCGCCTTACGCAAGCAGTAGGGCGCGTCCCGCTTCGGCGACTGTGCCGCCCCGAGACACCGCACCGCAATTCCCACGGACTAGGTCGGAACCGCCAATGGGGTACGGCCTTGGCGGCGCAGATGGCGGAGGGCATGATGGTCGAAGGCCAGCGCCTCATCGTCCGACTTCCAACTTCTGACTCCCGTCATCCCTGCATCAATCGCGTTGGCAAACCGCTGTCGGCGCTGTCGAATCGCGCGCAGGCTCTTCAAGTCAAAAAAGCTACAATGAGGGTTGCGCGCTCACCGTTGGAAAACGATCATCCGTCGCGCCGCACCCCGGCTAGCTAGCTCCTATTCCTATGCGAATCATCTTGTTGCTTAGCGCAATTCTGCTCGCCGCCGCTTCGGCTCCGGGCGCGGAAAAACGCCCGAACATCCTCTTCCTCTTTGCGGACGACCAACGCGCCGACACCATTTCCGCCTTGGGCAATCCGCACCTCCAGACACCGCAGCTCGACCGACTGGTCCATTCCGGACTCGCCTTCAACCGCGCCTATATGCAAGGCGGGATGAATGGGGCTACTTGCGTGCCGTCGCGCGCCATGCTGTTGTCCGGGAAAAGCCTTTTCCGCATTGATGAGAAGTTGCTGCGCGATGAGACGTGGCCGGCGGCGTTCGGTCGCGCGGGGTACACCACGTTTATGAGTGGCAAGTGGCATAATGGAGAAAGCTCCATCGTGAAGAGTTTTCAAACCGCGCGCTCTGTTTTTGCGGGCGGCATGGCCAATCCGATGCAGGCCAAGCTCAGCGATTTGACCGCCGGCAAACTCAGCCCGCCGGAAGCCAGAGGCCAACATGCCTGCGCGACCTTCGCCGATGAGGCGATTCGTTTCCTGAAAGAACCCCGTGCCGCCCCGTTTTTCTGCTATGTGCCCTTTGATGCGCCGCACGATCCGCACATCGTGCCGGATGATTTTCCGATTCACTATGACCCCGCCCAGATTCCGCTGCCGCCCAACTTCCTGCCGCAACATCCCTGGGACAACGGCGAGATGGCGATCCGTGATGAAGAACTTCTGCCGTGGCCGCGCTCGCCGGAGACAGTGCGCGCCCTCCTAGCCGACTATTACCGGTACATCTCCTATCTCGATTCCCAGATTGGCCGCGTGCTTGAGGCCTTGGCGGCCTCGCCGTATGCGACTAATACCATAGTGATCTTTAGCGCCGACTCGGGGGTCGCCCGCGGCAGCCACGGACTCATCGGCAAACAGAATCTCTATGAGCACTCGGTTCGCGTACCGCTCATCATCAGCGGCCCGGGCATCCCGGCGAACCGGCGAACCGACGCCCTATGCTACCTGTTCGACGTGCTGCCGACGCTCGGCAAGCTCTGCGGGGTGTCTGCGCCCCCGACCAGCGAGGGCCTTGAATTCACAGCCACGCTGCGCGATCCCGCGAAACCGGCGCGCACGGAACTGATGTTCGCGTACCGGAACGTCCAGCGCGCCATGCGGGATGACCGCTGGAAACTTATCCGCTACCCGGTCGTCAACCAGACGCAACTCTTCGATCTCCGGACTGATCCGCACGAGTTGGTCAACCTCGCGGAAAAACCCGAGCACGCGGCGCAGGTGGCCGAATTGCTAACCCGGCTGGCGCGCCAGCAACGGGAATTTGCCGACCCCGCGCCACTCACCGTGGAAAATCCCAAGCCCGCGGCGTGGTCGCCCCCGACAGAAAAGAAAGTCGCAACGCCCCAGAGCCAACCTCCAACTCGCCAGCCATGAAACTCAAATTTGCATTTCTCTCCCTCGCACTG
Organism: uncultured Verrucomicrobiota bacterium; assembly: GCA_903828255.1. Lineage (GTDB taxonomy): Bacteria > Verrucomicrobiota > Verrucomicrobiia > Limisphaerales > JADLHS01 > CAIKLQ01. Next base: position 9,922 of record CAIKLQ010000349.1, on the reverse strand, counting down.
CACGCGCCGATTAGCGGAAACCGTCACGGAGCACCCCAACCAGCGAGCCCGCCACGAGTTTCCAAATCCACGGCCCTGCTAACCTGAGCGGCTACCTGATCTATAGGGCAATTTCGACGGTGAAGGCGAGATCGGGATCGCTACGGCGCAGAAGGTAAGTCACCCCCCCAGCAGGCTAAGAGCCAGTTTGAAAAGTAGCCGCCGACGTAAGTAGGCTCTGATTTTTACGCGTGCAGGTCCCAAAAAACCAAGAGATTTGAGCCTCGTTACTCATGCTGCTTCTCGTCAATTTGCTTTCCGGCCAAGGCCGGACGGGCCAGCGGGATCAAGCCCACCGCCCCCCGTCTGAGTTCTAGGGTGATGAATCCCGTCGGCCAAGGATGGCGATAATTGTAACCCTCGCAAGCCATTCAATGAGTGGCTGAATCTCCGGCCTCACGTATAGCTTCAACCCGCTTGCCATTGCCCAATGTTAGAAAGAAACGCTGCGCCTTCGCCTTAACTCGAATGAGGTATTTCCCTTCCCGTTGCGAGTTGTTAGCTTGGGCTGATGAAAAGGCTGCTCATCACTCTTGGCGTGATCGTTTCACTCGGCAATGCGTTTGCGGGCGGCCCGGGATTTCCCTCACGCGCCGCCGACCTGGATGCGTTGCCGGGCTTCAAAAATCCTCCGCCAGGTTATGGCGAAGTGCCGTTCTGGTGGTGGACCGGCGATGATTTGAACGTGGATCGGATGATTGGCCAGATCCGCAAACTCCACAAAAAAGGCATCAGCGGCGTTCAAGTGAATTACTCCCACTTCGACAGCCTGGGATTCCCGACGGAGCAAGGCGATCCGGCGATCTTCTCCGAGGCTTGGTGGAAGGTGTATTCCCAGATTTCCGCCGAGTGCGCCAAGTTGAACATGGGCATCGGCCTGAGCACTTACACGCAGGACTGGCCGGATGGCGCGACGAATCTTTTCTTCAAATTGTTCTATCACCGGCCGGAGTTGAATGCGATCCAGCTTGAGACCGGTGAGCATCCGCGCCTGCACGGCGGGGAGACCAAAACTCTTGTGTGCGCGTCGAACCAATTCGCCATTCGCGCTTACCGCCTAGTGAACGGCGAACTCCAGCGCGGCGGCGTGGACCTCGCGCCCTTCGTCAAAGCCGGCACACTCACCTGGACCGCGCCGGAAGGAGAATGGGAAATTTGGCCGTTTCACGCCGTCCGCCAGCCCGGCACGATGAATCCGCTCCTGCCCGATGCCGGCGACACGATCATTCGCGGTTACTTCCAGAAATTCCAGGATCACAATCCGGGAAAGTCTTCCAAAGGTTTGAACTATTTTTTCAACGACGAGTTGACCATCGGCGTGGGCAAGTTCGCGTGGAATCCAGATTTCGCCGCCGAGTTTCGCCAGCGCAAAGGCTATGATCTGCTGGAGGTCCTGCCCGCGATGTGGAACGACCTCGGCAGCCTCACACCCAAGGTGCGCATGGACTATGCAGACGTGCGCATGACGCTGATGGAGGAGCGCTATTTCAAACCGATCTTCGAGTGGCACAATTCCCGGAATATCATCTTTGCCTGCGATCCCGGTAGCCGCGGACTTCGACCCAATGAGTTCGGCGACTACTTCCGGGCGATTCGCTGGTACACCGCGCCGGGCCACGACACGCCGAACGGTCGGGCCGATTTGATCAAGGGCAAAGTCTCATCCTCCATCGCCAACCTGTATCAGCGACAGCGCGTCTGGCTGGAGGGTTATCACAGTCTCGGTTGGGGCGCCGCGCCCGAACTACTGATGTTCGCCACGCGCGAGAATTATCTCTATGGCTGCACGCTGCTGAATCTGCACGGACTTTACTACACCACCTACGGTTCGTACTGGGAATGGGCGCCGCCGGATTATCATTTCCGGATGCCGTATTGGGCGCACATGGCTAGCTTCCTTCGCTACTTTGAGCGCCTTTCCTATCTGCTCAGCCAAGGGCATTTGGTGGCGGATGTGGCGGTGGTTTATCCCGTCGCGCCGTATGAAGCCGAGATGAACGGCGACAAAGATGGCGAGCGCGCCAAGAAAACCGCCTTCGATCTGGGCAGGCGTCTGATGACTGCGGGCATCAACTTCGAGTTCATTGACAACGATTCGCTGGCGCGGGCGAAAGTGGAGCACGGTCGCTTGGTCGTGAAGGATGCCGGCGCTTCCTATCAGGCGCTGGTCTTCGCCGATATGAACGTCGTGCGCTGGCCGAGCCTCGAGAAGGCCGCCGCCTTCGCGCAAGCGGGCGGCCATGTCTATGGCGTCGGCGTGTTGCCCGTCGCTTCCGATCGCGCGGGCCGCGATGACGCGGAACTCACCGCGCTGAACCAACGCGCCTTCAAACCCGAGTGCCGGCTCGCGCAGCCGGCGGATGCGGTGGAAGCCATCCGCGCCGCGTTCGTGCCGGACGTGCGCGGCATTGACCAGACGGTGCGGGCGTTGCATCGCAAAGCCGGGCCGCGCGACGTTTACATGGTCATGGATGCCCGGCCGGAGTCGCTCGTCGAGTTCCGCGCCAAAGGCGCCGTTGAACTTTGGGATCCTTGGACCGGCCAGACGCGTCCGTTGCGCGTGTTGACCGAAACGGCCACCGGGACGCAGGTGCAACTGCCGCTCCAAACCAACGAGGCTCAAGTGGTGGTTTTCACGCCGGGCAAGAAGCATCGCAACCCTCCACCCAAGGATGAGCGTCCCGAGACGGTGAAGCTTTTGCCCGACGAATGGACCGTGGCGTTCGTGCCCACGATGGACAATTCCCACGGCGATTTCCGCCTGCCCGTCACCGCCGACAACCAACAAATCGGACTCGAAGCGCGGCGCTTCGCTTGGGCGCGGGAAACGGAGGCGCTGGCGAAGACCGCGATGTTGCCCGCCACGGACGATCGCGATTGGGAAAAGAAGCTCCACGGCTTCGGCACGCAGTTTTACGTGCTCGGGCCGATCCCAACCAATGTGGATGCTGCGGATCTCGACCGTGAGCTGGCGAAGTTGCGGTCGCTTGATCCCGCTGCGCCCGTCACTGTGTCGGGCAAGTCACTGACCTGGCAGGCGTATGATTTTTCCTGGCGCTACGGCAAGGAAGGCGACTCCGGCCACCAGGGTTATCACGGGCTAAAGCGCATCGTGACGGACGATTTTATCTGTTTGGGAAAAAAAGCCGGCGGCCTGAACGAAACGCGCTATGAGGATGAAGCTAGTGGCAGTCGCTATTACCTCTGGACGAGCGCAACCGTGGCGTCGCCAACGCAGGCGACGCTGTTGGTGAGTCGCGGCGCGCCAGCGGATGCCAGCCACACTTCGCCGATCATCGCGCCTGCGGCAGTTTATGTGAACGGCACGGAGGTCCAGGATCTCGCCCAAGCATTGGCACTTCCGGCCGGCGCGAATCCGGTGTTGGTCCGTTACGAGCACGCCGGGCGCGGTCACCTTCTCCTGCGAAAGCAAAACGTTCCCTTGCCCACCATCCGCCAGCCGCTGGCGATGCGTTGGACCGGCGACGCCGGCGTGATTCCGTTCGACGTGTCCGCAGGCCGCCAGCCTGCCGAATGGTTCCGCTTCGTATCCGCCCCCGGCACAGCGGCGATTCGCGTGCCGGCGGCAGGTCAGGTCGAAGCCTGGCTGAATGGCGAACCGATGACGGACCTGGGAGCCGGACGCTTTGCCGCCAAGCAGCCGTCGTCCCGAGCGTCCGTCGTCGCACTGCGCGTCAAACCCCGCACTGGCTTCACCGGCGGCGCGGTGATTCCCGAACCGGTGATCATCGAAACGGATGGCCAGGGCGTCATGCCGTTGGGCGACTGGTCGCAGATCGGAATCCTGACCAATTACTCGGGCGGCGTGCGTTACACCACGCACTTCACCCTCACCAAGGAAGAAGCCAAAGCGAAAGTCGCACTGGACTTGGGCCGCGTGGTGGCCACCGCCGAAGTTCACGTTAATGGCAAAAAAGTCGGCGTGCTGGTCGCCCCGCCCTGGCGCGTGGACCCCACCGGCTATCTGAAACGCGGCGACAACACCGTCGAGGTTCTGGTGTACAACACCCTCGCGAACCACTACCAAACCATCCCTTCCAACTACCGTGGCAAACCGATCTCCGGCCTGCTGGGCCCGGTTCGCCTCCAGTCGCGGGAGTGAAAAGTTGGAAAGGCCAGTCCTGCTTTTCGGCTGCGCTTGCGGAACCAAGCTTGCCTAAAATGTTAACCGTCTTACGCTTTCGCCCAGACTCATGCACTGGATCGCTCAATCGGAAAAAGACAAGGCCACCGGCGCGCTTGAGGAGCGCCTCAGCCGCCTGAATCTTCTTGCCGCCCACGACTTGGAAGACGAAATCAAGCACGGCGGCAACATCAACAGCTACTACGACGACCCGCACGACGCCACGGGCCGCATCGACTTCGTCCTCACCAACCCGCCGTTCAACGTCAACGCCGTGGACAAGGAACGGTTGAAAGAAATGGTCGGACCAGGCCGCCGCTTCCCCTTCGGCCTGCCGCGCACCAACAACGCCACTGCAACGCGCGCGAGTGCGAAAACCAAACTGGCGAAGCCTAACCGCAGGAGTGTCGGTGAAACCGAACTCCATTACCTCTGGATTCAACTCTTCCATCCCGCGCTCAAAAATGGGGAGGCCGGAACTTCCGGCGGCCGGGCCGGCTTCGTCATGGCCAACTCCGCCTCCGACGCCCGCTCCTCCGAACAGGAACTCCGCCGCCAGCTCATCGAAAACTAAACCCGCTGCCACATTTTACTATGCCGACAACACTCATCGAAATCTTCCGGGACAGCGACACGCACCACCGCCTTTCGCTTTTTGAACTGCCGGTGCTCAAAGCCATCGAGGCCCTGCTGTTTGAGAAAAACGGCAAGCCGTATATCAAATGCCTCGCCACGGACAAAGACCGCCCCGCGAAGCCGGAAGAAATCGTGCGCCAGCTTTGGATTCACAAACTGATAAATCAATACGGCTACCCCAAGTCTCGAATCGCCGTCGAGCATCCCGTCGCGTTCGGTTCGGAAACCAAGCGCGCCGATATTGTGGTTTTCGACAAAGACCGCGAAACCGTTCTCTACATCATCGTCGAGCTAAAGAAAACCAAGCTCAAGGAAGGCAAAGACCAGCTCAAATCCTACTGCAACGCCACCGGCGCGCCCATCGGTGTCTGGTCCAACGGCGAGCAATACTCCTTCTACAACCGCAAAGACCCGAATTATTTCAACGACCTCACCGAAATCCCGTCCGCCACACAGTCGCTCACGGAAATTCTCAACGAGCGCTTCACCCTCGACGACCTCATCAAGCGCGACAAACTCGTCACCGAACGCAAATCCCTCAAAGACCTCATCCTCGAAATGGAGGATGAAGTCCTCGCCAACGCCGGCGTGGACGTGTTCGAGGAAGTCTTCAAACTCATCTTCACGAAACTTTACGACGAAATGAGTTCCGGTCTGGACCGCAAACGCATCCTCGTGTTTCGCAACTCCGGCACGGAAGCCGAACTCAAACACCGCATCCAAACCCTGTTCGACAAGGCCAAAGGCAAGTGGGAAGGCGTCTTCCCCGGAGACGACCGCATCAAACTCTCGCCCTCGCACCTGGCCGTCTGCGTCGCGTCGCTGGAAAACGTGAAGCTCTTCAATTCCAACCTCGACGTGGTGGACGAAGCCTTCGAATACCTCATCAACAAATCCAGCAAAGGCGAGAAGGGCCAGTATTTCAGCGCCCGCTACGTCATTGACATGTGCGTGAGGATGCTCAACCCGCGCGAGGACGAATCCATGATAGACACCGCCGCCGGCTCGTCGGGCTTTCCCGTCCACTGCATCTTCAAAGTCTGGCGCGACATCTTCCGCGACGTGAAACTCCCGGAGAGCCACCTGTTCACCTTGGAGAAAAAGCCGCAGCGCTGTTACGACTACGTCACCGAAAAAGTCTTCGCCATTGATTTCGATGAAAAGGCCGTGCGCGTCGCCCGCTGCCTCAACCTCATTGCTGGTGACGGCCAGACCAACGTCCTTCACCTGAACACGCTTGATTACGAACGCTGGGACGAAACCACCAAGAGCGAGGAATGGAACGACACCTACAACGAAGGCTTCAAACGCCTGAAAAAATTCCGCCGCGACAAAAGCTCGTGGAAGGAATTCGAGTTCGACGTGCTCATGGCGAACCCGCCCTTTGCCGGCGACATCAAGGAGACGCGCATCATCGCCAAATACGACCTCGGCAAGAAGGCCAGCGGCAAATACGAAACTGCTGTCGGGCGCGACCTGCTGTTCATTGAGCGCAACCTGGATTTCCTCAAACCCGGCGGGCGCATGGCCGTCGTGCTGCCGCAGGGCCGGTTCAACAACGCGTCCGACAGGGCGATCCGTGATTACATCGGTGAACGCTGCCGGATTCTCGCGGTCGTCGGCCTGCACGGGAACACTTTCAAGCCGCATACCGGCACGAAGACCAGCGTGCTGTTCGTCCAGAAGTGGACGGAGGAACAACTGGCGAAGCGGCAGGCCATCCGCAACAAGCACACCGCCGAATTCAAAAAGCATTTCGCCGAATTGGAAGAAGCGGTCACGTTGCGCCGCTCCAGCGTGCCGGAGCTTGGCCGCGTGATTCTGGCCGAGGAACTCGGCGGTGAGAAAGACGACGAGGAATTGGCAAAGGAAAAGAAATCATTCGGCAAACACCTGTCGGCATTTAGCGAAGACGACCTCGAATCCGACGCGGAAAAGCTGGAGAAGGAGGCCATTGGCAAATCATTCGCTGACAAGACGCGCTATGTCCTCGAAGGCAAGGCGCTCAAGATGCGGAAGGAACTGGCGCGGCGAAGTGACCGGTGGGCGTTGTGGTATCTGGTGACTTACCTGAGCCGCGCATACGAAAAGCAATGGCTCGCCAAACGTGCCGTCGGCACGGAACTCGACTACGCCATCTTCTTCGCCACGCAGCGGCGGCCCGGCAAGGACACGTCAGGCGACAAGATTTTCGTCAAACGCCCCGCGCCAACTGAAGCGGAAAAGAACGGGAAGAAGCAGCCCAAAGCCGAGCAGCAGCATCTGGAAATCAAGGAAGTGCCGGACACCTACAAGGCTGGGCCGCCTGCCGATGAATACCTGCCCGACCTCCACGGCCATCTCATCGTTGACCACGACCTGTTCAATCACGACGGGTTGACGCAGGACGGCATTGCCGAGGCGTTCCAGGAATTTGCCAAGAAGGAGAAACTAAGTTTTTTCTGAGAAGCCCGTTCAACGAAGCCAGATACAAGGCTTTGTTGAATGGGCTGGAAGCAACGGAATTGAAAATCAGCGAAGTGCTCAATCAGAGTCCGACGTTTCGCATCGACAGCGATTATTTCAGAAAAGAATTCCTTTCGTTCGACGTTGGAAAGAACGCAGCCGAGTTGCGGAAGCTCTGCACTATCCGCAGTGGGACAACGCCGCCAGATCGAGATGATGAACTAACGGAAGGGACGATTCTTCTGAAGACAACCGACATCCGCAATTGCGTGATGGCAAGCGGTGATACGGCAGCACTCTATCGGATTTCGGATGAAATTGCTTCGCGGATGCAAGAGACAGCCCTGCATTCCTCCGACGTCCTGATGAATATCGTCGGCGCAACAACAGAAGTAATTGGGAGGACAGCTTTCGTGCCCAGTGGCTTCCCCGACGCGAACATTACTCAGGCGATGGCGCTTCTGCGTGTTAAAGGCAAACGACTGAACCCCGGTTTTCTATTCGCATACCTCGCCGGCGAATACGGTCAAAAGCAAGTCAGACGAATCGCTCGTCCCACTGGGCAATACAACTTGAACATACCGGAAGTCGGGAGTTTCAAAATTCCACTGCTGACAAAATTTTTTCAAGATTCAGTTGCCGAACGCATTCAAAAAGCCAACGAACGCCTTGAAGCGAGCCATTCTCTTGTAGGCACAGCGCAATCAAAACTTACCGACGCGCTTGGGTTGAATGACTGGCGACCTGATGCAGCTTCAATCACCACACGCACTTTCTGTGATGCTTCGAGTGCTGGCCGCTTCGACGCCGAGTATTTCCGCCCGCGCTACCAGAGCCTGCTCGCGCTGTTGCGGCGTCAGGGCAAAACGCTGCACGATGTCGCCCGCCTGCGCGAAGACATGTTCACGCCGCAGCCCGGCCAGCCGTTTCACTACATCGAGATTGGCGACCTCGCGGCGGACGGCGCGGCCACCAGCCACGAAGTTCCCGGCGAGGAAGCGCCCAGCCGCGCGACGTGGATTGTCCAGCCCAGCGACGTCATCACCTCCACCGTGCGCCCCATCCGCTGCCTGACGGGATTGATTGAGCCGGAACAGGCGGAGAACATCTGCTCCTCCGGCTTCGCCGTCCTGACGCCCAAGGGAGTTCCGGGCGAACTGTTGTTCGCGTATCTCCGCCTGCCCGTCATTTGCGAGTTGATGGATTTGCACACCACCGCCTCGATGTATCCCGCCATCTCCACCACCGACTTGATGCGCCTGCCCTTCCTTCTGCCCGACGACGCGACGATCAAAAAGGTGAAGCAGCAAATCACCGCCGCCCGCGCCGCCCGCCGCGAAGCGCACGCGCTGCTGGAAAAGGCGAAGCAGGCGGTGGAGGTGGCGATTGAAAAGAACGAGGCAAGCGCGCTGGCATACCTGAACAAATAAGACATCAAGCTATGTCAAAGACCAACACCGCGAATGTTAAACAGTGGCTGGAGCAGTCCGAGATTGATTACTTCACTCAGTTTGTGAAGGCGTGGATTCCATTCAACGCCTGGTATAGCCACACCTACGATACGCTGGAGCAGGAGCGGCAAATCCTCGACGAAATCAAGACGGACGGAAACCGTATCCGCTCCCGCTTCATGGCAAAACTGGAGGGCACTGACCCCGAGTCCGAGGAAATCCGTAACCACATCGCCGCTCTCCACCGCAGGCTTTCCGCAGACCCACTCCACGACCGAAAGAAACGCCAAGTCAGTTTCGAGAACGTGAGCATCGGGCCAAACCCCGTCGCCAAGGAAACGCTGGTTTCCTACGGCTGGAGCTACACGGTGGAGCGGAAAAAGAAGCCAAACAAGGAAGTGGTTTGCGAGGTTATCAACAAGTCGAAGGTGGTGGTGACGACCATCACTCACTCCGGCGACTGGGACGCAGAGGCGCTCAAACTGCATCCCGATTATCAGGCACTAGACCCAAAGAAATGTTCCCCCCTCTTGACGTGCTACCTGAAAGCCAATCCTTACTTGTGCCGTTCATTGCTCGCTGAGTCCACGGAATCAAATCCGCTCGTGATGGACGGCTACAAGTTCGTTCGCGATCCCGCCGCAATTTTCGCTGGCTTGGTGGATGTGCTCTACGCCATGCGCAACCTGCTCTTTCACGGCGAACTCGTTCCTGACCCGCAAGCCAACCGCACCTACGAACCCGCCTACCACCTGCTTCGGCATCTCATCGCGACGATTGTTTGACCGGCAGGTTGCTGCGCGAGACGAGGGGCGAGGTGGTCTTGGTGTCGCGGTTGCGCACGGCGTTGGAGCGACTGAATCCTGCGCTGCTGCCCGAGGCCATCACTGCCGCCGTGACTCAATTGGCCTGCGCCGTTCGGCCATGCGCTTGGAAGCGGCGGAGCGCGAGGTGTAGCGTGCTCAGGCTGCGCGTCAGGCAGCAAAACAAATTGGACCGGCTCTGCGGTGGTAGCTCAGCACGCTCCTGAGCGGAGTCAGCGCGGGAGAAGCTTCTCAATCTGGGCGGCTACTTGTTCCGCTTGAACGGTGATTCCCTCGCGGTTGAAATGCACGTCATCGGCGTGGTACTCGGGGTGTCCTTTGGCGAGCGCGTTCAGATCGTTCACCGGGATGTTCTGCGGCTTCACGCATTCCAGGGCGATGGC
>CAIKLQ010000348.1 GCA_903828255.1 uncultured Verrucomicrobiota bacterium | reverse complement strand
CGATTGCGTTATTGCGTCATCCGACAAATTGGAAGGACCTTACGGCCCCCGTTACACCGCGGGTGCGGGCATGGGACATAACAATCTATTCAACGACACCGCAGGTAATTGGTGGGCCACGCATTTCGGCAATCCACGCGGGATTCGCGAATTTGCTCAACCCTTTCTCTGTCGCCCGGCAGTGATTCCAATGCAGTGGCGGGACGGCAAATTGCAACCAGCCGGCCCGCAGGTAAATGGAGGCACACCATGAACTGTTTATCCATTCTGGCAATATTGCTCGGCGGGTGGTGTATCCCCACGCAAGCCGCCGAATGGAGGTCAGTTCCCGGGCACATCAAGACGCAATTCGGGGAAACGGTGTCACCCGAGAACGCCTGGCGCGAGTATCCACGTCCGCAAATGGTTCGAACCGAATGGCAAAGTCTGAACGGACTTTGGGACTACGCCATTGTTGGCAGAGACGAGCCTTGGACGAATGGCTACGTGGAAAATGCCTTGTTCGATCCGTTGGCAAAATCGCTTCCCAATCCACCGACTTCTTGGGATGGCAAAATCCTGGTGCCGTTTTGTCCGGAGTCAGCCCTGTCCGGAGTCGGAAGGTTGGTGCGACCAAATCAACTGCTCTGGTATCGGCGTACTTTTGTAGTGCCGCCGTCGTGGTCGGGGCAGCGACTGTTGCTGCACTTTGAAGCAGTGGACTGGCACCTGGTTGTTCGGCTCAACGGTGTGGAAGTGGGCGATCATAAAGGCGGTAACGTTCCCGTCGCGTGCGACCTGACTCACGCCTTGCACCCATCTGGCCCGCAGGAAATCACGGTGGCCGTTTGGGACCCGACGAATGTCGGCGATCAAGCCGTAGGCAAACAGGCGTTACCTGAGCAGAAGAAAGGTTACCGCTACACGCCCACCACGGGCATCTGGCAGAGTGTCTGGCTCGAACCGGTGGCGGCCACTTCCCTTGAACAACTCAGGCTGATGCCGGATGTGGACGGCGAGAAACAAATCGCTCAGGCCAGCGGCGACCCGGGGCAACGCCTTTCCCTGCCACTTCCGCACCCGAAGCTTTGGCGGCCAGATTTGCCCTTCCTTTACGACCTCAAGGTTGTCTTGACGCGTGGCCGACGGAAGCTTGACGAAGTTGCAAGTTACTGCGGCATGAGAAAAATCGCCGTCCGGGCCGATGCGCGCGGAATCCCTCGAATTCATTTGAACAACCAACCCATTTTCCAGTTCGGCCCGCTGGATCAAGGTTACTGGCCCGAAAGCCTGCTCACGCCCCCAAGCGATGCGCCGGGACGACGGTTCGCTGGTGGTGGACGGTGGCTTTGCCTTGGCCAAGCTCGCGCCGTTGCTGGGCCAGTCCCCGCTGGCGGCGGCGCTCATGCAACGCCGCGAAACCCTTGCCGCCTATGTCGCGGCGCAACTAGGTCAGTCAACCAGCGAAGGCGCAGCGTTCGCCCGCGAGGGCGTTCGCTTTGAAATCATAGACATGGATGGCAGCCGCATAGACAAGCTGCTCGTCAGCCGGGAGAACGTTTCGCCATGATCAAATCCGTCAACCAACTCGTTGCCTCGAAGGTATTCCACCACTTCATCGTGGCGGTGATTGTGCTGGCCGGCGTGGTGGCGGGCTTGGAAACCAGTCCCGCCCTCATGGCGGAGCACGGTGGCCTGTTGGACGCGCTGGATCGGTTGATCCTCGGCGTGTTCATCGTCGAGGCGCTGCTCAAGATGGCGGCACTCGGTCGCCGTCCGTGGTGCTACTTCGCCGACGGCTGGAACGTGTTCGACTTCCTCATCATTGTGATTTGCGTGTTGCCGGTGGGCGGACCGTTCGCAGCGGTGCTCCGACTGGCGCGGGCTTTGCGGTTACTTCGGCTCGTGAGCGCGTTGCCCAAACTGCAACTGCTCGTCGGGGCGCTGCTGAAAAGTTTGTCCGCGATGGGCTACGTCAGTCTGCTGCTGGCGTTGCTGTTTTACATTTACGCGGTGGCGGGGATTCATCTGTTCGGCGCACATGAGCCGAAGAACCTCGGTTCTTTGCCCGCAGCGTTTCTGTCGCTGTTCCGGCTGGTGACGCTCGACAATTGGGCGGCCCTGTTCAACGGACAACTGCCGCATGTGCCGAGCATCAAGGTGGCGCTCTACTTTGTCACTTTCATCATCTTTGGCACGATGATCATCATGAACAGCATGTCCGAGATGCACGCGGAAATCGCCGAGCGCGACCGCGCGCAGCATGAACGCGAAACCGGGGTGGCGACGCTGGAGGACGACCTCCGGTCGCTCGAACTGGAGTTGAAGGAAACCCAGACCCGCATGGCCAGCTTGCGGCGCAAGTGGGCCAGGGTAGGCGCTCCCATTGCGGGCGAGCGGAAGCCGGAGGAGATCTCCGCATGAAAAAGCTCTTCATCGCACTCATGGGCGGCCCGGTCGTTTTGATCGGTGTCGCGAGCAGGCATTGCGTGGGCAACCTGGAGATGAATTGAAGTCGGCTCCGACCGGCGTCGCGGGGCGAGCACGACCGCGCAGATCGCCACGACCACCACGCCGCCGATGACGCACGCCAGCAACGTGCTCAATGTATTCCCCCGTCATCCGATGCTGTGTAACGCATCGTACAGGGCACCATAGAATCCGGTCAGCCGATCAACCTCGCGGCGACCGGCGTGAACGCCACGGCACCCGCCGATGCACGGGGCGGAATCCGCGCTCGCATGATTGAGGATAAGTTGGTCGAGGCCCAGGTCCAATTGTTCGGGTGGCGGCGCGGGAGCATTGTGCCGACAGGAGCCGAAGCGAAGCCACCGGTCCAAGCTGGTGGCGACGACGCGAATCAGGTTTTTGATTTTCATACGCGCCCATTTTGCCCCCGAGGGTCAGACAAATACCGTCCGGGTCAAAAATATATTTTGACCGCAAAACACCCGGCGGTCCGCGATTTAACGGGCGATCCGGAGTCG
>CAIKLQ010000347.1 GCA_903828255.1 uncultured Verrucomicrobiota bacterium | reverse complement strand
GGACTGGTCGTAAAAGCCGAAACCGAGCCATTGATGGTGTAACTGCTAACCTTCATGTCCCGGGCGCGAAACAAGGCGGTATTCGTGTTCTCAGTCGGACACCGATAAAGCGTCGGCGACCGGTGAAACGGCCAAAGCTGCCCCAGCGAGACATCGAATTGGTTGGTCGGGTTGGCCACGCGCGTGTAACACCAATTGGGCTGGTTGAGCGTGCCGGAGCTCCAGGACGTGTAAGGCAGCCGGTCGTTGAAATCCAAGACATACAGATGCGTGCTCAACAGGATTTGCTTGAGGTTGCCGATGCACTGCGTGCGCTTGGCGCTTTCCTTGGCTTTGCTCAACGCCGGCAGCAGCATCGCCGCGAGGATGGCGATGATGGCAATCACCACCAACAATTCGATCAACGTGAAACCCCGGTTTGGCAGGGATCGTTTCGGAGCACAGGAATTTTCATTCATAACCAGGCAACCTTTCGTGGAGAATACTTTCCGGCCGGGTGTGGCTCCCGCGCTCACTGCGCGACAACCAGTGCCAACCAGCGAAACCAAAGAAGGCGGTCTTAGTCGGACCATGAACGCAAACTACCCGAGGTCCGACCTCGTTTCAAAGCCAAATTCCATCTGCCGTGCGGGCCCACCCCCACCTGCGGTTTGCCCTAGAGCGCGGGCGGTCTCTCGCTCGCCGGGCGTCCGAACGCCTGGGCCGCATGGAATTGAATTGGACTTCCCCAAACAAGAGTCGTCCCTGCGAGCCACGGGTAGCTCGCGATCCGATGCTGGTGTTCGGGGGCCCTTGCCGGCCCGCACTTTGAACTTTGAAATCCGCGGGGCCCGCCTACGCTCGCGCCGTGAAAAGATTTTTCCGGATTCTACTGCGCCTCGCGCTCGTGCTGGTAGCGCTAATCATCGCGTTGCTGATTCTAAGTCTCGACGGCGTGGATTATCGCCCCTACCTCCGCGAACCATACTATGCCGAAACGACCGCACGCCTGCGCGCCCACCAAGCCACGAACTCCATCGCGCGTGGCGAACTGGCGGCGGGCTTTGGTCGCGCGCTGTTGACGCCCACGGTCAGTGCGCCACAGGACGATCCCGCCAAAGGACAGTTCCGCTCGCTGCCGCTGGCCGGTTACGGCAATCGTCACGGAAAATCCGCCACGGGTGTTCACGACGATCTCTACGTCAAGGCGGTGGCCCTACGCGTCGGCGACCGGCTCGGGGTAATGCTCGGCGCGGATGCCCTAATCATTCCGCCCGAAGTTACGGAAGCCGCCATGCGCCGGATCGAATCGGAGTTAAAACTTTCGCGCGAGCAGATTTATCTCAGCGCCACGCACACGCATTGCAGCCTGGGTGGCTGGGGCGAGGGAGTCGTCGCAGAAATGTTTGCCGGCGGCTTTCAACCCGGCTCGCGGGTCTGGTTTGCCGACCGCATCGTGACGGCGGTTCGCGAAGCTATCGTGGATTTGAAACCCGCCTCGTTCGGCCACGGTCAGTTCGCCGCGCCGGAGTTCGTGCGCAACCGTCTGGTAGGCGAATTGGGCAAGGTGGACCCCGAGTTCAGCTATGTCGTCCTGAAGCAAAGCGGCGGGAAACTTGCCGTGCTAGGCAGCTACGCCGCGCATGCCACCGTTCTCGGAGGCGACATGCTGGAGTTCAGCGCCGACTATCCCGGTTGCTGGCAACGCGCGATGGAGCAAGCCACCGGAGGTTCGGCGGTATTCCTGGCCGGCGGCTGCGGCAGCCATTCGCCAGCGCCGGGCGGGACAGGTTTCGCGGGCGCGGAGCGGATGGGTCAAGCTCTCGCACGGCTATTGGTCGAACAACTGCCTCAAACTCCAATGACCAACGCCATTACGTTCGGGCTGCTGGGCCTCGAATTAACTCTGCCGCCGCTCAACGTGCGCGTCAGCGACGAACTCCGGCTCCGTCCCTGGCTGGCCCAACGCCTCATGCCGGTGAAAAAGAAAAGCTATCTCCAGGCCTTCCGCCTCGACGACTCAGTTTGGGTTTCCACGCCTTGTGACTTCAGCGGCGAACTGGCACTAGGCATAAAAGATTTTCTGCGCGTCCGGGGCAGCCACGCCGTCATTACGAGCTTCAACGGCGACTATATCGGCTACGTTATAGGTCCGCGCTACTATCACTTGAACGGCTACGAACCGCGCACCATGTCGTTCTTTGGCCCGAACGTGCCGGAGTATTTTGACGAATTGATCCGGACCATGGCGCTCGGGCTGGCGAGCAAATGAAGCGATCCATGAATCGTCCGAGTCGCCGAATAGCCTTGGAGTGCGGCAGCCCTCTGCCGCTTTGGCAGTCCCGTCCGGGTTCTAAAGCGGCAGCGGGTTGCTGCACTTCCGGACGCTGGCGCGCTATCTTACCCAACAGTCAACTCATAGGTGGATTGCTCTGCTGCTCGATTTCCAAAGCCTGAAGCGCCGCCTGACTATGCCCACCAAAAAGAAACCCAGCCAGCTATTCCGCCTGTGCCGCGGCTTGCTCGTCTTGCTCTTGCTCCTAGTCGTGCTGATCTATTTCGTTTACGTCCTGCCGTTCTGGGGCATTCCGTTCAACCAGTCGCGCCACGGACGCGTGCCGCTGACCCCGCCGTGGGCGCTCGAATGTTGGCTTTGGGAAGACGACGTCAACAACGCCGCCTTCGTGAAAGAGTTGCTTGAAGGCTACGCGAAGCATGATTTCCCGGTGCGGACCATTCTCATTGATAGCCCGTGGAGCTGGCGCTACAACGACTTCAAGGTGGACGAGGACCGTTACCCCGAGCCGGAGAAGTTTTTTCACGGCCTCCAAGACCAAGGCTATCGGGTGGTGCTCTGGATGACTTGCATGGTGGACAGCTACAGCAAGGACACCAAGGCGGCCGAGTCGCAGGGTTTCTATGAAGAGGCGCGAACCAATGGCTACCTAGCCGCCGGCGCGCAAATGAAATGGTGGAAGGGCAAGGGTGGGTTCATTGACTACTCCAACCCCGACGCCATGAAGTGGTGGCATGGCCTCCAGCAGCAGGTGTTCGATTGGGGCTTGGATGGCTGGAAGCTTGATGGTTGCGACACGTTTTTTTCGGGCCGCGTGGGAAAGCTTCCCGTGCCGTTCAACCGCGTTCATTCCGGCTGGATGACGACGCGCCAATACATGGATCATTTCGCTCGCGGCGAATACCAACACGGCCTCACGCAGAATCCCGAGTTCATCACCCTGATCCGGGCGCTCGATCAGCCGTGGAGTCATCCCGAGGGCTTTGCTCCGCTCGACGCCGCGCCCGTCACTTGGGTAGGCGATAATCGGCACACTTGGAAAGACAAGGACCGGGGCATCGCAGGGGCCATCAGTGATATCCTGGGCAGCGCGAAGCTCGGCTATTGCGTCATCGGCAGCGACGTCGCGGGTTATCATGGCCGCAGCAACCCGGACGACGTCGGCCCGGCCACGGCGGCGCTCTTGGCCAACTGGAAACCGAAGGCAACCGCCCTCGCAGTCGCTAACCCGGAGTTCGGCACGGCGGCAGGCAAGGATGAAATCGCGCCGAACATCTACATCCGCTGGGCGCAGTTCTCCACATTCTGCGGCCTCTTCCTCAACGGCGGCCACGGGGAGCGGCGAATGTGGAAACGCACACAACCGGAGTTGGAGATCGTCCGCAAGTTCTCGTGGCTGCACACGGAACTCTTGCCCTACATGTATTCGCACGTCGTGACCTGCTATAACGGCGGCCCGCCGCTCATGCGCCCACTGGCTGACGGAAAATTCCACTACCTCTTCGGCGCCGATTTCCTCGTCGCGCCTATTCACGAGGACAAGCTCACGCGCACGGTGTCGTTGCCGCCCGGCGGTTGGCGCTACTTGTTCGACGACCGCGAAGTCCTCCAAGGCCCGCAGCAACTCACGCGCGATTTCCCGCTCGATGAGTTTCCGGTGTTCGTGCGCGACGGGGCCATCGTGCCGCTCAAAGTGACCCGCCCCTACACCGGCTTCGGCGACCAGGACTCGGCGGACTTTACGACGTGGCTCATCTATCCAAACGGCCAAAGCGAGTTCACCCTCTGGCATCCCGAAACGCATCCCAAACCCGAATCCACCACTCTGAAAGTAGCTGCCGGCGCTTCGTTGAAAATTGAGTTTTCAGGGCGCCACGCACCCCACCTGCTTCGCGTTTTCGCAAAGGAAAAACCCGCGAGCATTTCCCTCGATGGCCAAACCCTGCCCGAAGGCGCCGCCTGGAAGTTTGATGCGGACGCGCGGCGGATCGTTATCAAGACCCGCGACTACACGAACGGCACTTACCTCATTACGCGGCGCTGAGGGCCAGGAAGACCGAGGGCCGGCGCGAACGCAGAGACGTAGAGGCCGCGGAGATCTGCAGAGCGGAAAACGAGGAATCACCCCAAAAGCTGAACGCTGACGGGCCTCCCAAACCCTGCGTTAAGGCCAAGCGCGCTTCCTTCGCAGGACGCCGCGCCACCCGGCGATCCCTCACCTGGCCGCCAGTGCCTGAATCTCCGCCTCGCTTAACGCGCGGGCGAAGACCGAAAAGTCTGCGAAACGGGCGGCGAGAAATTCGTTGCCGCCGAAATGCGGATTGCCGCCGAGCGCGCAGTCGGTGGCCTGCGTCGTCGTGAAGATTGGCGCGGTAGAAGTTCCGACGGATTTTCCGTTCACAAACAACGTCAGCGTGTCGCCACGCTTGACCGCCGCGACGTGATGCCACGCCCCGCTCGCAATCGCCACGCCCGGCGTCGAGAATGCGCCACCCGATTCAATCCGCGCAAAGACTTTGCCGCCCTCCACCATCAGCCGCAGCGGCTCATCCATGGCCGCCGCCCAGCCGCTGAAAATCTGGCCCGCCCGTTTGCCCTGCGACTCGTTCACTTCCACCCGCACTGCGACGGTGAAATCCTCTGCCGGCCAGATCGGCATCGCATAAATGAGCATCTGATCCTGGCCGTTCACTTCCGTGCCCTCGGCGTCGCGATGGGTGAACTTCGCAGACTTCACTTCGCCGAATAGCGGCGAAGCTTCCCCGCACAGCGAGTGAACAATGAGTTCGCCGTTTGGGCCGGCCTTTGGGTCTGGCGGCAGCACCTGCTGCGGCGCGTTCGGATCCAAAACAAACCATGCCGGCGGAACATCGGGAATGGTTTCGCCATTCGCGCTGAGGCTGACAACACGCCAAAATAGTGGAGCGGGCGTCTCGCCCGCTCCTCCTCGGAGCGCCGCCGTGTTGAGCGAGATTCGGTTTCCCGAGCCAGCATTCGTCGCGAGCAGCAACGGATTGAAGGATTCACTAGCCGCGAACTCAACCCGGTAGCTGGTGGCGATGGTTGTAGCCGGCACGCCGCCCGGCCTACGCGGACCGCGCCATTGGAAGCGAAATTCCCCGCGCGGCACCCGCGCGCCGTCCGCTGGAATTTGCGTGAGCGCCGGAGCGGGTGGCGGATTCTGCACCGGTAGCCAGGAGCGATAATGGGTGCCCGCCGCGCCAGCACTCGCAAAGTCCACGAGCCGCAAAGGGCGCGCGTCCGCCGTCGGAACTTCAACGCTCAGCCACGGGGTCGTCACACTCTCCAGAGCCGCGGATGTGCGTTCGCGCTGACTTGCGGTGGCAGAAGTGTGCGCCGACTCACGGCGGCTACTGACAACGCGCGCCTCCGCCAGCTTTGCCAGATTGACCGATGGAATCGCGGCTACATCACACTCATTCTGGGCTTGGTCGTAGGCCAATAGCAGCGGCCCGCGATAGATCGAGACTTTGTCCGCGGCTTCATTCGCACCCACCTCAAAGCGCACTGGCATGTCAAAACGGAGTTCGACTTTGTCGCGCTGGCTCCATTTGCGTTTCAATACGGCGTAACTTCCGGCGGCGACGTTCGGGATGGGCTTGCCGTTGAGCAAGAGTTTCGTTGCCACAGCCCACGCGGGGATTCGCACGCACAACGCAAACGGAGTTTTGGTCGAGGTTTCCACCCGCAATTCCGTCTGCCCGCTCCGCCACGCATCAGCGCTCGATTTGATCGTCACGGGTGTTCCGTCGGCCAGCTTCGCGGCGCAACTACCCGCACCGAGCCAGTTCACCACCAACCCATCGCTCGCCGCCATCACCGCCCAATCGCTCAACATCCCGGGCACGCGCGGGCCATTTACCGAGCAACAATTCAACTCCGGCGTGCCGGCGCGCGACTGGAACACAATCGTGTGCGCGCTGGCTTCGCGAACCCCGTCCATCGGCGTGTTGTAGGTGAACCAACGGCCGCTCGGATGTTGCGCGCCCAGACCGCCGTTCAGCGTGGCCAGTTCGAGACCGTCCGCGGCGCGGGAATCCCCAGTGAGCCGCAGGTAATCCACCGTGATAACCATCCACGCGACCGTGCAGCAAGTTTCGATGGCGCTGGGGGTATAGGGATTACCGGTAGCCTGCTCGCCGGAACTGAAGCCGCCGGTGTTGCGCCGATCCCAGCGCCGGATGCTCCGCCAATGATGCTCGAAGGACTCGCGATATTTCGGTTCACCGGTGATGCGCCACATCTCCACCAGGCCCTGCAAGTCGTGCAGACTTTCCCAGCGCGGCTTGGGCGACTGGAAGTATTCGCGGCCGTCGAGTCCGGCGCGGAGATAATCCCCGGCGCGTTCCCAATCCTGCTCCACCTCGCGCGCCATGCGGAGATAACGCGGCTCGCCGGTGACGCGATGCAGCAACGCCATCGCGGTGAGGATGGACATGTTCATCTCGGAATCGCCGGCGTCGAACACGCGCTTGCCGGTGTCGAGGTAGGTGTTGCAAACGAGATCGCCGGCCTTGCGCCCGGCGGCGAGCGCGGCGGGATCGCCACTGTATTCGTGCCAGAGCAACAGGGCCTGAACCGCGTGGTAGTGACCCCAAAGATCCCAGTTCTTCAACAGCCGGATGTCTTTCGGAAACGGCCCCAGGTAGCCGTCGTCGGCCTGCGTCGCGATCAACTCCGCGACCACGTTCGACACCTGCTGGCGCAGACGCGGGTCGTCGGACATCCGCAACGCCTGCACGGCGGAGATGAGATACTTGCCGACGAATTCGCCGGCCCACGGCACCAGTTGCGGCACGGGCTGACGGTCGCGCACGCGAAACATTTCCAACATGCCGGGGTTGGCCTGGGGTGCGCGCAGCAGCCAGTTGTCGAGGTTCGCGTGGATGCGCTCACCGATCGGCCCGGTGAATTCAAACCGCGCGTGCGGCAACGAATCAAACGCCAGGCGATTGGTGGCAGCGGCAGCGGAGATTGAGATGGCAGCCAAAATGAAACCGAGCGAGGCGCGAAGCATGGTCATTGCGTACTTGCCGGACGGTATTATGTCAATGCTCCGGGTGGTTCGCAGCACGGCACGCGCACCTGAACATCTCATTAACACCGTGGCTTTAGCCCGGTTTGGGGACGCGCCGGGTGCCTCCCAGCCGTTTCAACGGCTTCGCCCCCGTTGACACCAAGCCGTCAAAACGGCTTCAAGCTCGTCAGCGCAGGGTCCACCGGGCTGAAGCAACGATGTTTATGAGATCAGAACAAACACGCCGGAAAGCGGTCTTGAGACTTCCACCGTCGCTCTGCTAACTTCTCCGCATGAACACGCTTGCTGAAATCGAGGCCGCGGCGGACACTTTGCCGGCGGAGGAGAAGCAGGAACTTATTTTGTTCCTCGCCACGCGTTTGCGCAGCTCCGGCGTGAAGCTGCCCCCGCCCCGCAAGTTTTCCCGGGAACAAATCGCCTCGTGGATCGCGGAGGATGAGGCGGAAATGCAGCGCTTCCGGGAAGGCGCGTGAGGCTGTTCCTCGACACCAGCGTGGTACTGGCCGCGTGCGGTTCGACGGCGGGCGCGTCGCACGAAATCTTCCGCCAAGCTCGCGTCCACGGCTGGGTGTTGATTGCCACGCCTTACGTGATTGGAGAAGTGCTCAACAACCTCGCGGACTTTCCCCCATCAGCCACCGCGCAGTGGGCGAAGCTGCGCGCCGACCTCTTGCTGCTGGACGATGTACTCACGCTCGACCGCCCGGCGATGTTCGCTGCCGGCAAAGACCGGCCAATTCTCTTCAGCGCCCTCGCGTGGGCGGACGTGTTGCTGACCCGGGACACGGGCGATTTCGGAGAGATTCTAGGCGGGTCGTTTTACGGACTGCTGGTGTTGCCACCGGGCGACTTTCTCCAGCGCGAGCGCTTGGCGGGGCGGCTGTGACAACCTCCCGACTGGGCCGGTGGATTCAAATCGCGCATGCAGCACAAACTTGGCGATTGTGTCAAAAGTGAGGATTGACCCGTTCACGGTTCACTTGTGCTGATTCGGCTGCCACACCGCTCATTGCCTGCGCCAGAACGAGCGCCGCCGCCAGGATAATTTTACGCCGCATGGGAGCGAGCGTAGAGGCAGCCGCCGGCCCGGCCAAGCGGAGAAAAGCCACCGCCGCCGGACGGCTGATGGCTGAATCGCCAAACCCACCACGATCTCGAAACCGCCGCGGACGAACTCGCGAGTGGGCGATGAATTCAAACCGCCCGTGCGACACAAACCGAGAGTCTGTGTCAAAAGTGATGACTCCTTCATGAAACCCCAAAAGCAGAAGAAGGGGCTTCCCTCTCACCCGTGTCAGGTACAAACTGCCCGCAAGTAGTCAGGTGACTTGACCAACAACAAAACGGCTCTTTATGGGTATCGCGATCATTCTTGGAATCTGCGGCTTTTGCGTTCTCGTTCTCGGTGTTCGAACACAGAATCGGCTCGCTCCGCTGCGCCAGCGCGTTGATGAAGCGGCGTCCAACATCCAAGTCTGCGTGCAGAAGCGCAATCGGCTGATCAAGCAGTTGCTCGAAATCGCTGCCACCTACGCCAAACACGAAAAGGAACTGTACGAGCGGATCTCTGCGGATTTCAACACCCCGAGCGAGATTGACCGCAACCCCAAGGCCGCTCTGGCTTATGTGTCCCGCCTTACCAATACGTATCCAGAACTTCGAGCGGACCGCACCTATCTTAGCTTGACTGCGGACTTGAGTAATCTCGAAGGAGAGCTTCAGAACCGGCATGAGCAGCACAACGCGAGCGTGCGTGAATACAATTCCGTGCGGCTCAGTTTCCCCAATGACGTGTTTGCGTGGTTTGGCGGGTACGGAGTTGCCGCGTACCTTGGCGGCGCTGAGTCCCCCGGCGCGGAGGCTCAAAAGCAAACCCAGGCGAATACCAAGTGGGGCGGTGCAATTCTGGCCTGCACAATCTTGGGACTCTTTCTCATCCTCGTCCTCGGCTACATGGCCGTGTCAGACAAGTCCTCGTCCGGCACCGCCAGCAATGGCAGTAACCTGAGCGACAGCGGGTCGCAAAAATACATCCCCATCAGTACTAAGGGATGGACCGTGTTCAAAACACACGGAAAAAAAGTGGTCATGATGCACGTCATCACGAATGGCGTGGATCTTCAGTACTTCGTCGGTGTGAATGGCAACCAGAATCCCAAAACTCTCCCGGACGGTGGCAACGTTCCGTTCGGGGACGAAAAGTTAATCAGTGAATTCTATTTCATGCTGAAGGCGAATCAGGGTTACGAAAATGCCCTGCTCCCGCTGACGGTGGAGTAAAAACCCGAACGGGCTGGATGCGCATGTCGCGTCCGGCCCTTTCTTCAATAAAGCGCGCAGCGCCCAGAAAGAAAATTTCTAGAGAAGGGTCGGGGCAGTCGGGAGTTTTTGCACCAGCTTGAACTGGTCTTGATTCCCAGCATAATCGTTTCCTTTCGCTTTGTGCAACCGGTTCGCCACATGCGTCCAGTCGCCCATGTGTAACTCTTTGGCAATCCATTTCAACGTCACCGCCGTCTCCGCCCGCAACCGTTCCGCAATCCGCACTTTGCGGGCATCCCCTTTGGCACGGCTGGCGAACTCCAGCCACCTCCAGCCCAGGTTGTCCAGTTCTTCCTTCAGGAGTCGCCATCTCAGTTTCTTGCAGTTCTCCCAAATCACCGTGTGGGCGGCATCGCGGAGCGATGCGAGAAATTAGTCGGGGGTTGAGCGACCCGCGGGAGCGACACCCCCGGTAACAGGAGAAAATCCATCGCATCCCAACGGGATGCCAGGGCCGCTGCGACCCTTCCGGGGTCGTGGACGACCGATCTGTTACCGGGGGTATCGTCGCCCCGCTCCGCGTGTCGCCTCAACCCCCGGCTAAGATCTGCCAGCCCGCCGGGCTGGGGAGCCGCACGCGTTGCGGTTGCGGCCACGGGAGGAGTTTCAGTTCCCCCTCACCAATGACAAACAAGCGCCCGTTCACTTCTCCCAAGCCCCAGCCGGCCGCGCGGGCCCGGCGTAAGGTGCCGCGCCTCGCGGTTTCGCGGCGCGCGGTTGGAGCGTGGTCAGTTTCTCGTCCTGCGACTTCGGCGCTTCGATGAATCCGTAATACCGGCCCATCCAATAATCCTCCAACCAGCCGTTGGGCGGCGTGACGCCGTGGCTGTTCTCGCCGCCGTCGTATTGGAGCGCGGAGCGGCTGCCCCATTTGGCTTCTGATTCGCGCGGCGAGATGGCTCGCGTGCCGCCGCCGTAGGGCACGTAGCCGCGCTGCGGCGCGGAAAGGGGTCACCCATTAGCGTGAGCGGTCAAGCAGAAAAATAGATTTCCGTCAGCCAGCCTTTCTTTTCTTAAACGCTGTCTTTGTCTTTTCGGGCCGTTGCGGGCGGCGTCCAAGATGTAATTCGGGCCTGTCATTTCAGTCATTGATTCGGATGC
>CAIKLQ010000346.1 GCA_903828255.1 uncultured Verrucomicrobiota bacterium | reverse complement strand
CGCCGGCAAGTCCCGCGTGCATCCGCTGCCGATGACGCTGGGCCACGAAGTCGCGGGCGGCGTCGAAGAAATCGGCACTGGCGTGAGCGGCTTCCAAATCGGCGACCGCGTTTGCCTGCACTACCTCGCCACCTGCGGCGCGTGCGCATGGTGCGCCCAAGAGAACGAGCAGTTCTGCACCACTGGCCAGATGATCGGCAAATACCGCGACGGTGGTTACGCCGAATTCATCGTCATACCCGCCCGCAGCGTGTTCAAGCTGCCGGAGGAAATCTCGTTTGCGCACGGCGCGATCATGATGTGTTCTTCCGCCACCTCCTTGCACGCGCTCCACAAAGCGCGGCTGCAACCCGGCGAAACCGTTGCGGTGTTCGGGGTTGGCGGGCTCGGCATCTCGGCCATTCAACTCGCGCAAGCGTTGGGAGCGCGCCAAGTTTTCGCCGTGGACATCCAACCCGGAAAACTCGAACTCGCCCGGAAACTCGGCGCAGTGCCCATCATGTCAGACGCGGCGGACAGGTCGGACCCCGTCGGACAAATCCGCGAACTCACCCACGGTCGCGGGGTGGACATCGCCCTGGAACTCATCGGCCTTCCACTCACCATGCAGCAAGCCGTGCGCTCGCTCGCCATCAGAGGCCGCGCCGCGCTGGCGGGCATCACGGAAAAAACCTTCGCGGTCTCGCCGTATCACGAACTCATCAACCGCGAAGCCGAAATCATCGGCGTCTCCGATCATCTCGCGAACGAGATTCCCCGCCTCCTGGATTTCGCCCGCACCGGCAAACTGAACTTCGCCAACGTCGTCACCCGCACCGTCCCGCTGGACGCCGCCGCCATCAACGACACGCTCGACCGCTTGGAAAACTTTGGTGAAGACCTCCGCGTAGTTGTGCAGCCGTGACTGGCGTCAATTCGGCCATTCATTCGCGCTCCACCCCGTTGTTCCAGTATTGGCGCATCTCCGCGATCGTTGGAATCGCCTGCGGGCGCAAAACGCAAAAACCAACGAAGTCACCAATCCGAAGCCAGTAAACGCTTTTCGGCAATTGCGGGTCGGCCCTTTTCCGTTCCGGGGAGGAACGGTCCCGCACGGCGCAGCGAACCTTCTCCACCGGGTCACGCCAGGATCCGCCTCATACGGAAAGGGGATGCTGTTTGGTCGCCTTGTTCCACGGCATGGCCACCGGGCCTTTTTCAGCGCCCAGCCGATAGAAAACCACGTCATCCTGAAGCCGATCGGAACAAAGTCAACTCCGCGACCCGAACTCACCGTGCGCCACTCAATGCACTACGCCGAAACTCGACCGCAGGACAGGCGTCGAGCCTGTCTCAACATCTGAACTCGGGGCGCTGGCCGATTAGCCTTGCGCGACTCCCAATAGCTCTCCAAACGATGGATTCACTTCTCGCAGATGATGACCGGCGCGACACTTGTCCTCTCGCCCCCGGTTACGCCACGCCAGCCTCAGCCAAGCCTCTGCCGCGTCCGTGATTCAGGTTGATGAATTGTTTCGTGTGCTTGATGTAGCAAACGATGTTGAATTTGCCCATCGGCTCTTTCTTCGCGACTTCAAATGCCGTTTTCGAGGTGCCAAAACCTTTGCCTTCGGTGACGTTCTTGGTCCAGTGGCCGGCGGGGGCAAGATATTCCAATTTTTCCGCGTCTTCGATGAGAATCTTCATGACGGACGATGCTAACAGGTTTTTCGGGATCACAAGCCTGCAATCGAAAATCCCCCGACAAATTCTTGTCCCAAGGGGGGCGCGAAGATTTGCAGTCGCCCGGTCGGTCGCTAGTCCGGTGAAATGGAACGGCGGGTCGCTTTCTTCTCAGCGTTGCGAGATTTGTCGGCCAGCATCCGGTCCTTCGCGCGGCGGGAGCGTTTGCGTTTCTGGCGGCGAATTTTTTCAATCTCGGCCCGCCGTGCGGCGACGAAGCCATTCTTGATCGCTTCGATCTTGTCCAGCAACACGCGGCGGGCGATGAACCGGTTGAGTCCCTGCTGCCGCGTCTCCTGACACTTGACCTGCACGCCGGTCGGCCGGTGAACCAGCATGACGCAGGTGGAAGTCTTGTTGACGTTCTGGCCGCCGTGACCGCCGGACCGGACAAACGATTCTTCTATGTCCGCCTCGCTCACGCCCAACGCAGTCATGCGTTGCGCAAGCTGGGTTTCTTTTTCAAGACTGACCGGGAACGCGCTCATGGCCACAGCTTAAACGAGTGAACGCCGGTTCCCAAGCTCGGTCACTTGCCCCGGCCAGGAACGGGCAGGTTCTTGCGAATCGTTGCCTGGATTTGACTCCAGGTCTGGTGGGTGGTGTCCGCGAGGCCGGCTGCCATTCCGCTGACGTAAGCCGAGGAGGGGGAGGTGCCCTGCACCAACCATGGTTGATTCCCGAAATACACCACGCTCGTGCCCGGCGCGCCCACGGCCACGAACGAACCGAAGTTTGCGTACGGTGCGATCTTGCCCTGATCCACCGCCGTGACGGCGATCACACCCGAATCCGCAGCGGGATAAAACGGCGTAGCCACCGGTTGGTTGCCGGCGGCGGCAAAGATGGGAATTCCGCTGGCGCTCACGGATTTGATCAGTTCGCTCAAGACGGTGCTCTGGCCGGGGCCGCCCGAGCTGATGTTGATGACATTCGCGCCGCCGTTGACGGCTTGCAGGATGCCCTGGGCCAGGTTCCAGGACGTTGTGGTGGGGTTCGGGCCATACACGTCCACCGCCAGAATTTGCACGGAAGTGCTGCCTTGGGTGACCGTCTGCAAACTGCCCAGCATCGTTTCCGCCATCGCCGTCCCGTGACTCGGGGCGGAGGGGTCGAGGTTCGATTCGCCAGCCACGGAAATTCGGTTAAGGATGAACTTGTCGAGGCCCGCGCCGAGCGGTTGCACGCCGGTGTCAATCAAGCCAATGATCACGCGCCCGGTATCGGGCGGGGGTTTGAGTTGCAACGAAAGCGGCGGAGCGGAGGACGCCAGCAGTCCCCGCGTATCCTGGGGTTGATCGAAATAATAGTTGTAATCCACGTTGACCACGTCGCTGTTTTGCGCGAGTTGGGTGCGCCCGGCATCGGTGGCCGCCGCGTCATCAAATTCCAGGCGGTAGAGGTTCGTGCCTGGCACGCGCCCCGTGACGCGCGCGCCCAGCGATTTGGCGAGCGCTTCGACGTCGGTGCCTGGTTTGACGCGCAAGAGTAGTTGGTTGGGGACGCGCTTCGGTTCGCGTGGGACTACTTCCACTTTTTGCGTGGCATTATTCATGACGGTGCGGAACACGTAGAGCCGCGGCGGGGAGTTGGATTGCGGCAGGAGCGCGAAATTCAGATCGCCCAGCAACCGACGCAGCGCCTCGCCGGACGGCAACGCCTTGAATTTAGCGGACGCCCGGAAGCTCGTGTCCGGCTCGACAAACACCTGCCAGCCGGTTTCCCCGGCCACGCGTTCGAGCAGCGGAAACAAACCGAGATCACGCACGTCTGCGTCCACCAGGTCTTTGGTGGGATTCCAAGCGAGTTGCTCATCGCTGACCGAAGCAGCCCCGCCGCGCGTGAAGGGCGAAACGAGCAGCAGCGCCAAGGCGATGAGAGAAACGTTGAATTTCTTTTTCAATTGAAGTGTTGGACAGCAGATTCGGGAAAGCGTTTGAAGCTGCGTGAGTTAAATCGTCAGGGCGCACTGCGCACCCGGTAACTTCGGCTTGGCGCGGCGTGATTGGTT
>CAIKLQ010000345.1 GCA_903828255.1 uncultured Verrucomicrobiota bacterium | reverse complement strand
GGTGTCATTGGTGGTGGCCGCTGGCAGGAGCGAGTTGAGCACCGCCCAGTTGTAGTAGGCTCCCTGGCTTCCGCGGTCACACCACTCCGAGGCCGACCACGCGCGATTGGTTTTGGCATCCTGGAACAGCACCGGCTTCTTTGCCGCGTTGAAGCTGAAATCGTGACGGAAGGTGTGTTGCACGACATCCATTGCCACCTTCCCCAACTGCACCGCCGTGGAGGCCATTTTCCGCTCATCCTCATAAAAGAAGGTCACGTTCACGCCGCCGACCGGAACGACTTGGGTGCGGGGCAGCCAGGTGAAGTTCGTATTGGCAAGCAGGCGATAGTACTCAGTGAGGGCCGTCAGGTAATGTCCATAAGCATCCCCGTGCCCCTGTGGAAAGAGCTTCGCCGCGTCGGTCGCGCTGATGGTCCCGTTGGGATCGCCCGCGACGCTTGAAATCCCATAATTCATGGCGTAGGCCGGCTCCCCGGCGTTGATTCCCCCGGTGAAATTCCAATACAGCCGGTTGTAAACGGGATAGGTGCTGATCGGCGTGGAGGTCGTGCTATCACGGCCCCGCAGCAGGGTTAGTTCCTCGTCGAGTAGATCCGGAACCATGCCCTGAAAGGCGAACAAACTCGAAGCCCGCGAACCGAAAAACACCTGGTTCAAATCGCGCGTACCCCAAGCCACGGTGGGATCTTGGGAATCGCTGTAGGCCTCGTCCCCGAGAACGTCATAGAGATCATTCAGTTTACTCGCCGCTTCCAGGAGCGAGGCATTGATATTGTCATCGCGGTATCCCGAATCAATGCTTAGTTGGCGGGCCTGCTGAAGCAGGGTCTCATACATTTCAATCAAACCATAGTTGTCCGCGTTGGCGGTGTTGAGCGGCACATTGCCGACGTAGCGTTTGCCGGCCTGAGCCAGCATGCTGCTGGTCAGATCCGGTTGGTTGACGGAAAGCGAACCGACGCGTTGCGAATAGGGATTGATGCCATTCATAGCCCGGGTCAGCCAGCTCTGAATCAAAACCGGCGGCGTCCAATCACTCCAATTGGTGTTGGGACTGCCCGCCGCGCTGGACCGCCACCGGCAGACGAAATACAGATCCTGCAACGTCAGGAGACCAGGCCCGCCAAAGACCACATTGTTCAGTCCGGCGCTGGCGTTCGTGTACGAGATCCAACTCCCATCGCTGGACGGGGTGGTGCTGGGCACCTGGCCGTCGTTGGGGAAATTGTAGCGCCAGTCAAAGGTGATCTGCGAGGGATCCCCGCCGAAGTCCCCGGAATGTCGCAGGGTCACATACTGATCGAACTGGTTGTCGGAGAAAATGACGTTGATCACGCCCGTGTAAAGCCGGTTGGTGTCCACGAAAATGGGATAGACAAACACCGGCTGGCCGATCTCGTTCAGATTGGTGCGGGTGTTCACGCCGAGGGTAACATAGCCGCCGGATTGGCTCGTCGGGGTGAGGACGATGGCGGTAAATGGCATTTCAGCATTGGGGATAAGATCGGCGCTGCGCCGCAAGGCGCTGATCGCGGTGAGCCAACTCCCGTCGGTCGTCAAGGCGGCCAGGGCGCTGTAGTCTGCCGGGCTGAGCCACGCGGGCATCACGTAGGGGAAACCGGTGATGGGCCGCACGATGGCGCCGGTGAGGTAAAGTGTTTTAGCCAGGGGATCCCAATACACGCGGTTGCGCAGATGGGGCGGTAACGTGGTGAAGTACGTTTTCCCATACTGAACTTCGGTGCCGCCGATGCCCGACAACTGAACCAGCGGTGCGCTGCTGGGAGTGACGGGGTCTTCGACCACCACGGTCGTTTTGCTCGGATTCTTGAAATGAGCATCGTCGTACAACACTTCCACCGAGAGCTGGCCTGTTACGGCAGGCAAAAAGCCATCCCCATCGGCGGAGGGAACGGCGTCGGAGAGGGTTTGGCCCAAAGCCAGGACGGGAACGTTCGGATACTGCACGGTATAGCTGATGGCCACACCGTTGGAAGCATTGCCAAACGGCACCGCGCTACCGGCAGCCACGTTCGTCGGCCAGTAAAAGCCGGGTTGCAGGGCGTAGAACCAGACCACCCTGGCCGCGTCGTAGTTGGTGCCGGAGGCAACGGCCGATTGCGCCCACAAGGAATATTGGCGATCTTGATACAGGCGGTGGTTGGGGTCGCCTCCCGGAATTGGGCCGGAGCGACTGCTGGACGGGAGATCGGGCAGCGGCATCGGGCCCTGCAGCAACTGGCCGACGAACAGACGGGTATCGAAACTGGGGTAGATCGCGTTGGTTGGGACTACGACAATCGGCTGCAAGTAAGAGAGCGAATTCCGATTGGCGTCCTTGTATTGGAGCAGGACGTAATCGTGGGATGTGTTATCGGTATTCAGGTCCCATCGCAAGGCATAAACCGACGACCCAATGATCAAGGCATGCTCGTCGTTGGGGTTAAAGCCGGGTTGTGACGGATTATTGTTGTAATAAAGACTCGGCGCGGTCCACGAAGCCGGAATGACGAAGCCTTGGCTGGAATTTTGCCCAGCGACGACCAGCGTGGGTGGGGC
>CAIKLQ010000344.1 GCA_903828255.1 uncultured Verrucomicrobiota bacterium | reverse complement strand
CCATGCGGGCAGTCGCGGCCTTGTCTTAATCGCCTTTCGGCTTGCCTGGCTTTCCAGCAACAGCAACACCGGCTACAGAAACACCGGCAACAGTGTCTTAATCGCCTTTCGGCTTGCCTGGCTTTCCAGCTGCCTCATGCTGGCGCTCGCGTTGAGCGCCTTCTACATGTCTTAATCGCCTTTCGGCTTGCCTGGCTTTCCAGCGCCTCCTTAAAGGAGGCGATGGCTTGGTATGCCGAAGTGTCTTAATCGCCTTTCGGCTTGCCTGGCTTTCCAGCCCCCGACACCGACACCGCCCCCACCGTTACCGTGTTGTCTTAATCGCCTTTCGGCTTGCCTGGCTTTCCAGACGGCCTCCCCGACGCCCGGCTCAACGACCTCGTCAAGGTCTTAATCGCCTTTCGGCTTGCCTGGCTTTCCAGGCGACATGACCAACGCAGAGAGCGAGTACGGATAGTGTCTTAATCGCCTTTCGGCTTGCCTGGCTTTCCAGGTCAGCCTTCTGCTGGCGGGGAAGCGTTGCAAAACGTGTCTTAATCGCCTTTCGGCTTGCCTGGCTTTCCAGGCCTCAGCGGCTGCGTCAGCTACATCAGCGGCAACGTGTCTTAATCGCCTTTCGGCTTGCCTGGCTTTCCAGGTGGCGACGGCATTGCCGGCGCTTCGGCTAGTGGATGTCTTAATCGCCTTTCGGCTTGCCTGGCTTTCCAGAACGCCGCGCGCGGCGTGAAGACATAGTGGCCTGCTTGTCTTAATCGCCTTTCGGCTTGCCTGGCTTTCCAGTCTGGTTCCTTCCTTCGAGAAGCTTACCTTCGACTTGTCTTAATCGCCTTTCGGCTTGCCTGGCTTTCCAGCTCGGTGTCGTCGAGCACTTCAAGAAGTAACTGTCCGGTGTCTTAATCGCCTTTCGGCTTGCCTGGCTTTCCAGAAAGGATGCCCATGAACATCAACCTTGTCCTGTCTGTCTTAATCGCCTTTCGGCTTGCCTGGCTTTCCAGAACTACAAGGAGTAGCCATTGGAAAGCATCATCGTGTCTTAATCGCCTTTCGGCTTGCCTGGCTTTCCAGCCTACCGCGTCATCTCGACATCGTACGTTGCCGTGTCTTAATCGCCTTTCGGCTTGCCTGGCTTTCCAGCGGCCCCCGCCGCCTGTACGGCCCCGCCGTCGGGGTGTCTTAATCGCCTTTCGGCTTGCCTGGCTTTCCAGCACCAACGTCACAGGCGACGTCTCCGGCATCTTGTCTTAATCGCCTTTCGGCTTGCCTGGCTTTCCAGCACGTCGCCAAGTACGTCTTCGAGGCTGAAGACGCAATGTCTTAATCGCCTTTCGGCTTGCCTGGCTTTCCAGTCGGTGCCTTCGGTGCGCGGCTGTACACCAACGGCGGTGTCTTAATCGCCTTTCGGCTTGCCTGGCTTTCCAGCATATTCATCTGCGAGCATCTACCGCCTTCCCGGTGTCTTAATCGCCTTTCGGCTTGCCTGGCTTTCCAGTCAGCCCCATCCGTGGCGAAGTCGGCAACATCAGTGTCTTAATCGCCTTTCGGCTTGCCTGGCTTTCCAGCAGCGTGTCGATATAGTCACTGTGCTTCCAGCGTGTCTTAATCGCCTTTCGGCTTGCCTGGCTTTCCAGTAGGAGAAGAGGCCCGCACACGCGGGACTCTTTCAAGGTGTCTTAATCGCCTTTCGGCTTGCCTGGCTTTCCAGAAACAGGCGACGTCAGCAACATCTACGGGGACGTGTCTTAATCGCCTTTCGGCTTGCCTGGCTTTCCAGATGGTAACCACCATGCTCGTAAGTTCCTGCTCAGCGCCGTGTCTTAATCGCCTTTCGGCTTGCCTGGCTTTCCAGTACGCGCATTACAATATGCTGGAACACAGCAGATTACAATGGCTGTTTTTACATGGAATCCAGCTTTGATGTGCATTGTGCTGGCAAGTGTATTATGGCATGGCGATACTGCATTTTATTGCCTTCGCCTCAATGTCTTATGCCGCCTACATTCTTGGCGTTCATTTCCAAGCGCTTATGGATTTAGCGCGGATGCACCAGACTGGCTCACAATTCAATCCGCCAGTGCTGGAGCTGGGGGTCCGTGCCTTCGCCGCGCAGGATGCCGGGGCCGGCGTCGCCGGATGGGTTGTCCTGCAGCCACTTTTCAAGCCGCGACTGGATTGCGAGAACGGCCCGGCGGGCATTACGGTATTCGGTCAGGAGCGCGCCGATTTCCGGGGCGGTGGCGGCGATGGCCGGGGTGTCCGCACGTTTTTTCCCGGAGGTAGCCGGGATGGGTGGGGTGGGGGCGGCATCTTCCGATGGCGCGCCTTGAGATTGTCGGACTGCGGCGATGGACAGGTGGCGCAGCGGGTGGGCATAATCGTTTTTTCGATGAGTAAAGCGGCACTGGCAGCCGGCGCGGATGGCGAGATCCCCTAAGATTTCGCGAATGCGGGCACAGCCCATGGGGCGGATGAAGGAGGGACCGGTGAGGTTGCGTTCCGTCTCACGGTGGCTGTAGTTGGCGCAGAGCTTCATGATTTCATGCACCTTTCCTTGCCCGTGTTCACCCAGCGGCGCCAAGATGCCGCGTATGACGGTGCGTTCCGCATGGGACAGGTCGTGGGTGGCCTCTGCCTTGTTGCGCAGCATGCCTAGGATGGCACAGCGGCGCATGAGTTCGTCGGCTGCGGTGCCCGATGTGCTGCCGGCTGGCGCATCCACGCCGGGTTCCGGCCGGAAACAGGTCCAGACGCGGAGCGCATCGTGCAGTGCATTGGCAGGCACCAGCCATTCCGGGCCGGGTATGCCCCCGCCTTTTCGGCTGGGGGTGCCATCGGGGTTTAGAAAGGCAGATCGTCGGCCGGACAGGAGGTGTAGGCCGTGCGGTAGCTTGATGCAGGCGTGCAGGGCATCACCGGCAGGGTCATCACTGTCGGGGAACAATTCCCGGTGCGTGCCAGCTGGCGGCGGCCCGGCCATGCGCACCACTTCGGCGAGGAAGTTGCGGGCGAGCGGCGCTTGAACGGGACCATGAAAAAAGAACCACACATGGTATCCCTTGCAACCCGAATCTTCCATGACGCCCCGCACACCGGCCTTGGCTGCAAGATCGAGGATGCCCCGTGCATCGTCCAGCAGCGCCTCCCTGAGCCTGGCGAAACGCACGTGGTCTGATGTGTTGAGCGCCGCCTTCGAGACATCGAGATCCAGCAAGGCGAAACGGACGGTGTTGTCTGCGTGCCGGACAGGGATGGCCAGTGTGTGCTCACCACGCCAGTGGGCGAGGAGCAGTTCCATTGTCAATGCCGGGGCAAATGGCTTGTAGCCGCAGCGCCCGAGGCCATCCATGTATTGGCGGCGGATTTCGCCGGCACCTCCACCAAAAACGGAGAGCCATTCTTCCGCACGGCGGGAATCTGCGGGCTCTCCTTCTGGATCAGCGTCTGGAGTGGGCGGGCGATTTTCGATGCCCGCCGCTTGGCGGCATTGGGCGGCGCCGCCGCGCAGCCCCTGCATTTCAAGAGCTTGGGCAAGTGTTTCGGCGAGCGTCCGGCGCTGTTCCATTGTTAGGGTGGCATCCTCATTGTTCAGGACCCGGCGAAGGATGGCGACGGCGTCGCCGCAGCGTCCAAGCGAGACCATCCGCCCCGCTTCCGCAACAAATTCCGCCACTTCCGCCGTCAGCGCGGGCGGCATGACCGGCTCACCATCGATGATGGGGGCAGGCCGGAACGGCGGTTCTGCCGCCATGGTGGGCGCCTCGGCTCCTGTCTGAATTGATTGGCCCCCGCCCGCCGCTGTTTCTGCCGGCGCCCCGAAATAGTTTGTCCAGCCGCGAACGATTGCCTGTCTGCGGTTTTGAAATGATTCCTGCGTATCATCGGCGCAGGCGGGTTCGGCGAGCTTGTCCTGAAGACGGCTGACCGCCTTCACCCCCGGTACTTTCCCGGTGGTGGAGAAGGTGAATCCAAGGAAGGGGACGCCACTGTCCAGCGGAAAGACGCTGGTTTTGCCGACCGATGGCGTCAGGCCAAGCGCCTCCAGCTCCTGGCAGGCGCGGGCAAGCAGGCGACCGGCCTCTTCGGCGCTGCCTGCGAAAAGCAACATGTCATCGGCATAGCGGATAAACCGGGTTCCATCCCTCCCGATATTGCGGTCGAACGCGTCCATGTAGAGGTTGGAAAGAATGGGGGCGAGCGGGCAGCCTTGTGGGACGCCGTATGTCGGTTCCTTTACGGATGCGCCATTGGTGCGCCGGTTGGCGGCGAAACGCATCAGAAAGCGGATGGCATCGGGCGCCACGTGGAATGATGCCATGGTTCGGGCGAGGATTTCATGGTCCAGGCTGTCGAAGAACTCCTTGATGTCAAGACGGACGGCGTGGGTTGACCGCCGGCTCTCGCGGTCGGCTATGGAGATGGCTGTCAATGCGCCGCGATGCGGACGGTATGCGTAGCTCTGTGGCTGCAGGCCATCATTGAGGCGGCTGGCGAGGCATTCAGCTGCGGCACGGGCCGCCACGCGGTCGCGGATGGTGGCGATGGCAATGGGGCGGAACCCGCCGCCATCCTTGGGCTTTTGATAGATAATTACCGGTGCGGGAAGATACGCATCTGACTGTACGGCGGCATGCAGGTCATGGATTGCTTGCGGACAGCGGCGTGAAAACATCTCCGATGTAACCCGGTCAATGCCCGGGGCCCCGCGCTTATGCGCAACCCAATCCCACGCATGGAAAAGTCCGGGTTCCGTAATCATTTCCCGCAACGAAAGCTGGTTCAGGCAGACCATGTCTCGCCTCCTTGTTTTCAATTGGCCGGTTACAGGATATACGCCTGTGGAAACTGGACGGGACGTCCCCGCCCAAGAATGATCTGTTTGGATCGGCTTCCGGAAAGGAGCGGGTACACCCGCACGCCGTCCACCTCCCGATCCATTTCCCGGCCGACCCGTTCCAGCATGTCCCGCCGGGCCGTGTCGGCGAGGTCGCACTCAAAGACCGATTTCTGGACCCGCACGCCGAAGCGCTGCATGACGCACGCCACACGGCGCAGGCGTTTGGGGTCGGCAATGTCGTAGACCGTCAGGATTTCCATACATCCCCCCAATCTGGAACCGTCCACGCCTTCAGTGCCGCAGCACACGCAATCGCGTAACGGTCAATCACGGATGCCAGCGGCGGGCGCTTGCCGGGCATGCCGCCTGCGTACTCCGCAAATGCGGAGAGGAAACGCCCCAGTGATTCCGGACGGAGGCGGCAGCCGTCGGAAGGCGTCTCGGTGAAGTCGTCCGGCGAAAGGCTTTCCGACTGCATGATGGACATCACAAACCGGTCGCAATATCCGGATCGTAGAGGTTCCAGCAGATCCAGGGCGAAGCTTGGGCGGCCGTAGTCCAACTGGTGCAGGAAGCCGACAGAGGGATCCAACCCACGGGAATAACAGATACCGACGACTTCCCCGAGGGCAACCATGTAGGTGAGGGAAAGAAGCGCGTTGACGGGATCGCGGGGAGGCTGGCGGTTCCGCCCCTGCCAGCAGAAGGGCGGCGGCAGGCACTGCCCCCATGCGGAAAAATACGCACGGGCGGCCGCCGCCTCAATGCCGCGGATGGCATCCACCGTCTGCTTTTCCGGCAGGGCCTCCATGAGTCGCCGGATTACAGCCCGGGTATCGGCCTGATTGGTCGTGTTCCAGCCGTTGCGTTCCCACGAACTAATGAGACGGAGTTCTTGTGCCAGCTTTTGCCGGACGGCTTCCCTCGCAAAACCGACGGCGAACTCCGCATCGAGCGATGCTTCGTACTGCGCTAGGCGCACAAAGACATTTTTTGAGTATCCAGGTTCCAGGATGCCGCGGAAACTTCCGGAACGTGTCAGATAGACCAACGGAATGCCGGAAGCAAGAATCGTCTGGACGGCGCGGGATGAAACTTGGACGCATCCCCAAGCCACAACCCCGTCAATCGCCGCCTGAGGCAAAGAGGCCAGCTCGTCCTCACCCTTGACGACCACAAACCGCCCCGCCCTGATTTTCAGGCCCGCCCCTTGGGTTGTGATATGGAGCATGCTCATGACCGTCCATCCTTTTTCTTTCCCTGCACGCAAACTACCATGAAATGACGTGCGTGGCACTTGTTTACGGATGTCTTGAGACGTCCGAAACCGTATGCGGGGGATGCGTCCGCGTCGGCTACGGCTTGACAATCCTATGCGTACGCGACATACTGGCGTCCCTTCACGCTAACGGGAGGGACAACATGCGCACAGTCATCTGCACGGTCGGCACGTCCATAGCCAGCGGCACGAAGCCGCTTGCAACCTATCAGCAATCTTCCATGCCGTGGGATGTTAATGCGGATGACCTCACCGCCGCCATTGAAGGGCGTGTGCGTGGATTTGACCTGCGCAGCAAAGATGGGCGTTCGAAGGTGTCCGCCGAAATCAACTCGCTAAACCGTTTCGGGCTGGAGGTGGACGACCGCGTCATTCTGCTGGCAACCGACACGGCGGACGGACGTGCCTGTGCGGAACAAATCGCGCGGGTGCTGCGCAATGAATTTGGCCTTGAAAAGGGGAATGTGGAGATTCGCCGCATCTCCGGTTTGCAGGTGCGGGACGGGATGCGGCTGAAACGCGAGGGGCTGCCCAATCTCATTCATGCGGTGATGGAGTTTGTGGAACAGAACCGTGTGCGCTTTGGCGACGAGTTGATCCTCAATCCAACCGGGGGATACAAAGGTGTTGTGCCGTTTATCGCCGTGCTCGGCATGCTCTACAGACTGCCGACCATCTATGTGTTCGAATTCTCCGAGCAGCTGATTACGCTGCCGCCGCTTCCGTTCACGTTTGATCTGGATTTGTTTCAGCGGGCACTGCCAGCCCTGCGCCATGTTGATGCCAATGTGGCCGTTCCGGAAACAGAATACATTCGGCGCGTTATCGGATACGAACCGGCGGAACATGATCTGTTCATGGGGTTTGTCGAGCCCTATGAGGGCGGGGTCACAATTTCTCCTTTGGCCGGCGCGCTGATGACGTTGGATGAGGCAAAAGCTGAGACGCTTTGGCTCTCGCCACAGGCTGGGAAAGCGCTGATGACCTCCATCGGCAACGAGCGGGAAACGTTGGAGGCACTTCTTGTCAAGCTGGCCAGTCCGGCATGGCGGACCGCCCACAAGAAACCATTCAAAAGTTCTGACATCCCAGTCTACAAAATCGGGGCTGTCCCGCAACGGGTTGCAGCCGTTGTGCGGGATGGAAAAGTGTATGTGTGCCGTTTGTTCAGCATCCACGATGACTATGAGCACAAGTTGACCGGCGTCTATGAGGCCGGGGAAAAGTGGGAAAACTATACGGCGTGGCAGGTGCCAGGAAACCTGTTGATTGAGGAGGAAAATGAGTGCGTGGATGGTGAGTTGCGTGCGGAGGAAACTCTGGAGCAGCTGGAAAAGGAACGGAAGGAAAAGGAGCATATCAGGGCGATGCTTACGCGCAAGCGTGAGGAAATGGAGACGCTGCTTGGGCGGTTTTCGCGCCTTGAGGCGGACTACAGGGAAGCGTCCACCTCTAAAAACCGACTGCAAAAGATTAACGACAAGCTAAAACGGAAACTTTCCGACATGCAGGCAACGGCAAGCATTCCCGTGCTCCTCCCCCCTGCCGCGGAGGACGGCACTACGGCGGGTTCGGTGTTGACCGTGGAAATGCAGAAAGGGGATATTGTGGATTGCGTGGTTGTCGAATACAACCCGCTCAAATCCTACTGGCGCCTTCAGGTCAAAAACGCCGGGAAATCCACTGCCGGAATTTTTGTTGCCAAGTGTCCGATACCCGCCGGATGTCATGCCGGCCAGGTCATTCGTTGTCGGGTGCGGGGAATCAGCCCGGAAAACTGCGTGTATGAATGGTTGCCGGACAACGGTGCATCTCCGGCAGCCTCTGGAGCAGCGTCAAATGCCGGATCTGTTCCTCCGCCAGTGCTACCGCAGTCTGCCTCCACACAGGTTAAACTTCGCCGTGGGGATGTTTGCCTGTGCAGAATCACAGGGCAGGAGGCGGATGGGTGCTGGATATTGGAGCCGTGCGGGGAGTTTGAGAAAACAGCCGGACATTTTCATCCCCGATGGCCGAAACCCCAGGCGTGTGCCGTTGGCCAGGTGCACCGCTGTTCGGTACATGATGTTTCGGCGCGAATGGGGATTGTATTTGATTGGTTCCCGGAAGAAGAGGCGGAAGATGTTGAATCCGCATATGCCTGATTGGGAGGGGATGCGAATCGCATCATGCCCAACGGAGATGCAGGAGCTGCCAGCCTTGGATTTGATCCGCCGTGACCTCGATGCCGATGGCGGGCCGGAAGCCCGGTGCGTAGTCGGGGGAGAGTATCCAGCATTCGTGGAAAACATGACCGCCCAGCATTGGTAGTCCATCGGGCGAGAGGGTGAGCACGGGGCGTTCGGATGCAGGAGTGAGGTCATGCCCTATGGCGGTACTTGCCGCGGCAAGTGTGTTGGCATGCCCCCAGAATGAGAGAATGCAGCATCCATCCGCCAGCTTGGCGCGTAGCTCATTCAGCTGGGCAGGCAGGATGCTCACAGACCTCCGTGCCAAGGAAAGCGGAAACGAATTACCAATGAGGACTAGTTGTTTCATGGTGCGTGCGGCTTTGCGGACTGGGTGCTGTGATTATTGCCGTGACGGCTTTCCTGCAAGCGCGTGGCGGCTGCCTGCGAGGCGCGTCCAAGAAAGCATCCGATGCCCCAAAGAATGGCGGCAGTGACGGAAACGGTTGCGCAGACAAGCATGACGATTCCCTGGCCAAGCATAACGGCAACGGGGGTGAGCGGTTCGCGGTATTTCCATGCCAGAAAGATCAGGATGCCGATGACGATGTAGACCCAAAAGGTCACAACAAACCACACCACGCCGCCGATGAGGATGAGCGCTCCGAGGCCGGAGCCGCTGCCGCTTCCACCGTTGGAGCGTTTGACGTAGATGTGCTCATTCGAACGGGCATGGACTACGCGGGTGGTGCGGCTCATGTGCGGGCTCCTTGTGTGTGTCGTTGGTGTGTTCTGTTCACACCGACAACATAGGGAGCCTGCATTAAAACAAAACGAAAACCGGATGTCCTCGGACGTCAAAAGCACCCTGGCAACTGCGACGGGGCAAGCCATGCGAAACGTACAATGCCGGGAACGGGAATTGCCTACATGGGGTTCGTCTGGTCTGTAAGTGTAATGATGTCGTGGCGGTCAAACAGTGTGACGCCAAGTTCCCGCGCCCGTTTTGGAATGGATGTTGCCACCGCGCCAGACAACGGCAGGCACACGCAGAAATACTTGCTTGTAAAACGCCCTCCGAGCCGCTCGGCACGGGCGGCGGTTTCTTCGAGCTGTGGTGAGAGTTTGGCTTTCCGCCCGCCGCGCTTGCAGGAAAAATAGGCAATGCGAAGATGTTCCGCCTCTACGGCAACCAAGTCCTCTTCCAGGCTCCCGCCAAACTGACGGTCTCCAATTTCCGCCGACCAGCGGAGGTCGTGGAAGCGCCCCGACTTTTTGGCCGCATTGGCGACACTGACTTCCCACCACCCACCAGTAAAGAAACTGATAATGAATTGCAACGGCGAAATGGTTTTGAAGTATGCGGGGGTTGGCTTGAATGATTGCGCAGCCAATTGCTGAAGTGCGGTTAGGCATGTCGCCGCATTCAGCTTGACGAGCGCCCCGTCCGCATTCAACAGCAGCCCCGCTTTAATGCCAAGTGTAGCTACCGGCTCTGGTACGAGTAATGGCGTATTGCAGATGGTGAGCCAGTCCCGAGGCACTCGCGGTTCCCTGTTCCCGGGAATGAGACCGCTGCTTCCATAAAACGCCTCCCATGTCGCCTGTTCCAATTTGTCATCCCGTAGCAGTGCGTCCGCCAGCGGCAAATAGGGTGTGAAATCCTTGCCTCCCGTCACGCGTTCTCTTCCGTTGGCCACGGCCATCACGTTCACCACAATCTGTTTGCGGTACGGTGCAAAGCTGGTGTTACCGCCTAACTGTTCCACCAATGATTGGCCACCGGTGTTTCCGTCCAGGAATTTGGCGTTCTCTGTGTCCACATAAATCGAAGATATTCTGTTGTGTGCGGCGGCGGAATAGGCGCCGATGGACATGAGTTTTGTTCCACCAGTAAAGTTGACGATGGGGACGATCCCATCGGTGGAATATTTCCGGATGGCGGCATCGGTGGTGCTAAACGATTCGGCAATGGTCGGCATGGCCGAGAGTGTCAGGCATTCGGCTGAGATTTTCTTCCCCTGCTGTTTCAATGCCTCCATTATCCACGCATGCCGGTTGCCCGTTTTTGGAGTCGCCAAGTGCAGAAGGCGATCTGGCTGCAACGCCATGACGGCCAAGAGGTTCTGCATGGTCTGCTCGCCCAATAGCTGAATAAGCAGTTTCATGTGCCGGTTCCTCTTAAGGGATAGCTTGAAGCTTGGTGTCAGCTTTCATGGCATTGTATAAATCCAACGATACTTGTTTGGGCTGACCGTTGAGGTAGACCGTTTTGCCTTCCGGCCATTTGTGCGCCTCAATGAAGAGCACAAGCGCATGCCAGCCGCCCTGAGCATCCCGGTGGGGCCGGAGGATGACGGGGGAGGCGAAACGGCCACCACCCAGCTTCTGGCTCTCTTCCCAGTTGCTCGTTCCGCCACGGCTGTACCGCTGGATGATGGGCAGGCCGATGGCGGCGCGAAATGCCTTTCCCTGCGGGTTTTGACCGCACCCCATGTCATGGTCGTTCTTGGCGTATTTGAATCCGGCGTTGGTTGGTTTTCCGTTGCGTTGGTGATCCTCCGTCCGCCCATGCATCCGCCAGCTTTTGAGCCAGGCGGCGAGTGTGCGGATGGCGTCATCGGCATCCTTGGCTGGGAGTTGGCGTACAGTGATGGCATCGGGTTTGGCGAATCGCGCAAGGGCATCTTTCAGGCTCATCGGCGATTGCTGGCCGGCGGCAAATGCCAGCGCGCCCATGGCGCGGCGGGAGCGGAAACCAAGGCTGCCGAGATGGACGAAGACGGTGGCAAGCGCCTTGATGTCTTCCGCCATCGCCACCGGGCCGCGCCAGTTGAGGTGGAGTTCAAAGGATGGAAGGTTCTTTTCAAACAAGGCCCGTTTCTGCTGGCGGAGTGGAAACAGGATGTAGCCTTTCTCCGTATTCATGCCCGCTCCAAGGTCATCTGCCATCTTCGCCACGGTTGATGTGATGGTGGAGCCCGCCGTTGCGCGCACACGCACTTGCAGTTTGCTGGCCTGGCCGCTGTCGCCGGCGCAGGCTCCGAAGATGTCGGCCTCCTGTTCCCGAAGCGGTGTTCCCGTTTGTGATTTGAAGCCACCGAGGGCGCGGAAGCACCAACGGAGCTGGCCGCGGATGGACGGCGCGCGGATTTCGGCAAGTTCGTTTGGCGAAGCGCCGCCGCAAAGCCCCGGGGTAATCATGTCAAGGGTGGTTTTGAGGCTGGTCATGGCAGTGTTACTCCCCATTTTTTAGCAATCGGACGGACGGCATTGACGCGCTTGAAAGCCTTGCCGCCTTTTTTGTCATCCGGCCCCTTGGCCTTTGCGGCTTCGGCTACGTCAGCTTTCCATTCCGCCGCGCACTTCCCGGCCAACAGCCAGCAGATGCAGCGCTGTTCTTGCTCGGTCAGCGAGGCGATCTGGGGCAGTTTTCCCTTGAATGCACCAACCGGATCATTGCCGAGGGTTTTCCAGTATTCTTCGGCCGCTTTTTCCTCCGGCGACATGGCGGCAAGACGAGCCGCCTCCGCTTGGGCTTTCTTGCTTTCCTCTACCGTTTTTTGTGCTTGTTCTTCCATTTTTGTTTGTGCGTCAATGTCCAGCTCGAACCATCCGTAACCGGCGTTTGTTTTGGCACCAGCACCGCGGCTTGAAAGGCCATTCTTTAGGCATTCCATGGCAAATGCTGCTGGCGTAAAGTCGGGCAGATCCATTGCGCGGACGGGGGCTACGACAAATTCGAAGCTCAAGCCAGCCTCCACGGCAGGGAAAAAATTGGGGACGGGGCTTTCCGTGTCCGTGGCCTTCTCCCGTTTGCCCTGATAATATTCTGGGTGGTGGCAGTTGACCAGGTCGGGTACAAGCTTGATGGGAGTGCCCGCAATTGGAAGGGCGGGCAGGAAGGAAACCCGGCCGGAAAAATTGGGGAGTGATTCCCATGATGGACCTTTTCGGTTGATGCGTCTCTCCGCAATTTGTAGGATGGCGAGGAGGCGTTCAGCCGCCGCCGTCCAGCAACTCTTCCAAAACTGTTCGCCGCAGGCATAACGAAGATCGGAGACACAAGTCCCCTGCCGAGTGTCCTTCGGGTTCCACTCCTGCTCACACCAGCCGAACGTGAGGGCCGTTTGAACCAGCAAATCCGTCTTCTTGCCAGCAGAGTCTGCATCGCGGATGGCCTGAATGGCCGCTGCCCGGGCAATTCCCTTGACCGCACTGCCGGGAATCATCGGACAACCAAAGTGCGGATGCAGACAGATGCCAGCGTTTTCAAGGATGCCGCCAGCTTGGTTGATGATGAGGCGCGACTGTAGTTTCATGATGGCGGTGAGTGCCCCAGGGAGCCGGGAAAGGCGAAAGACCGGTGCGATAGCATGCCTGCTAACGCAGGCGCAGATGTGGCCGATCTCGTCCTTTTTGAATTTCTTGTCCGCTATGACAACAAACTTCTCCAGCCGTAGCGAAGGAGACTCGCACTTGCTGAAGTTCGGTGCCAGCAGGGATTGAACGGCTTTAGTCGCGGTCGGAATCATGGGTGTTGCCTTTCTTCGCGAAACGGCGGAGGTAGTTGAGATAGGCCATGGTTTCGTCTGTGGCAGAGCGGAGGACGGCGGCATCTGCGGCGCAGAGATGACTCAAGAATGAATCAAGCGGCCCGCTATCGGCAATGGTTGTGGGAATACGCTTCAATTCCTTTAGATGCCTGATTATGGCACGGAAGACATCGGCATGGCCGGCCTTGCCATCGTTTTCATGTGCGAATGCCAGCGCACCAAGGATGCCATTTTGACGGATCATGGCGGGGATTTTCTTGACGACCTCGCCGTCATTCGCACCCTCAAATGTGCTGTTTGTGGCGGCGGCGAGCGCGTTGGTTGCGCGGATTTGGTCGAGGTTTTTCATGATTACTTGACCTCCTTTATGGTGACCGAGCACCAGCCGAGGCCGGTGGTCTCGTCGGCTCCAAGCTGAATGATGCCGCCTGCAAGTTGTTTCTCCAGTGCGGCCAGTGCGGCAGCGGGTGTTTTTTCTTTTCCTGAGGCACCTTTACCAGCCTGGGCATTGATGACGGAGTAGAAGAGCGTCTCGGAGGGGACGTTTTCCTGATTGAAGAGAGCACCCTTGGCAACAGTGCCGGTTTGATCGTCAATGCGGATGTGCTGAGCGGTTTCGCATGCGTTTTCCGCGAAGTAGGCGAACAGCTCATCGGAAAGGATGACGAGCTTGTCCTTGAGCTGCTTCCAGACGACATCGTTTGTGAGTGTGGCCAATGCTTCGCAGGTGGTGGCATCGGGTTCGGCTTTGGCTTCCAGGACATACTCTTCGAGAATGACTTTGTTGTCGGCCAGACGCAAGCCAGCAGGGGCGTGGCATTCCTCGCCCTTGAGACCGGCTGGAATTTGGATGGCGGGATTGCCAGTGTCACGGGCAAGCCTGGCCAGGGTTAGCGGGCAGGTAATCCAAGCGAACGCCCCCTTGGCGGAGCGGACGGGGAAGGCGAGAAGCTTTCCCTCGCCGATGAGCAGGGCGCCAGCGGAAGCAGCCTTGGCGTCTTCGGATCCGAACAGCCAAGAGGCGTCTCCTTCGTCACGGTTGCCTGCCGTATTGGCGGGCCAGAGATCCGCAAGCACGCCCTTGAGGCTGGTGCCGGGGATGACGGGAAAGCGGGTGTGGCGCTCGCGGACGATCGGCTGGTCAATCGCACCAACGGAGGAACCGGCGCCGATGTGAAGTGGAGTGCGGGTGAGGACGGTGATGAGTTTGGTTTCCATGGGTGTGTTTTCCTTTTTTTATGGTTGATGGTTCAAAAAATCCACGCTCCGACGGCACCGAGGCCGAAGCCTTTTTCGCCTAGGAGATCGCTCTTCGGCCGGAGATGTAGCGCCTGTACAAACCTGCTTGCGGCCTCCGCATCGGTGAGTTCGAAATAGTAAACGCTGCCGGCTGCGGCCAGTAGGCGTGTGGCCTTGGGAGTGCCAGCGGAGCTTCCCTTGGTGTCGAGTTTCCAGCCGGAGGTGGTAACGGGCTTGGGAATGCGGGCGGCGACGAGACGGCCCGCAATAGGTTGCTTG
This sequence comes from uncultured Verrucomicrobiota bacterium, assembly GCA_903828255.1. Lineage (GTDB taxonomy): Bacteria > Verrucomicrobiota > Verrucomicrobiia > Limisphaerales > JADLHS01 > CAIKLQ01. The sequence goes on along the minus strand of CAIKLQ010000344.1, from coordinate 15,740 downwards.
TCGAATGTCAGCCGGATTTCACCTGTCGCAGCGTCAATCCACCCGGGGAGCCAGCCGGCGTTGAAAATGGCGGGTGAAAGTAGGATCCACTTGAGGCGCAGGCAGCCTTTCGCGGGGGCGGGAATGTTTAGCGGTCGAGAAGCCTGCATTGCGGCGGTGGCCGTTCCACCCTGGCCGCCAAGACGGAGAGACAGTCCGCAACTTGCGAACTCCGCAAGGAGGTCTTTGCCCGGTTCCCCGTTAGCCTTCTGTCCAAACCTGATGGCCTCCGCCGTCGCCCAAGCCGTCAGCTGGATTTCCTTGCGGAGGCGGAGGTATTGGGCCTGATAAAATTTGCCGCTGGCCTTGGCATGGGTGTTGGCGTCTATGCCGACTCCGGCGCGCGTTTCGGAATCGTACAGCTCACCCGTTTTGACAGTTCTGGCGTTTGTGTCGCCGTTCAGATATTTTGCGAACTCCGTACAGCTAATCCATCCACCGGTTGTTTCTTTGGTTGGCGGTATGTTGGCGGCAACGGCATAACGCAGCGGATCGGGCAGGTTTGTCTCCGCACCGGCGGGCATGCACATGGGCTGCATGATGCTGCCGGGCATGAGGTCGGCTGGGGTCGGCAAATAAATGGTGCTGTCCTGGCAGGGGAACGGTCCCATGGTGCGAAGTCCGCCAAACCGCAGCGAGCTGCGGTCGTAGTTGCGATCATTGTCGCACCGGTGTTTGTGTTGTGATTCGTGCGCGGCATCCAATTCCGGCCAACGCTCATGGAAGGCCGAGAGAATGGCGGAGTGGAGGACCGATGGGAGTGGCCACTGGACGCCGGCGCCCTCTGTCGCTCCACCCATTGTGCGTGCATCGTTGAAGAAAAGAAGATCACGGGCATGCAGATTGAGCGTGTGTTTCAGCATGGACTTACTCCTCCTCGCCGCGGCTGCGTTCGATGAATGCGGCCGTCAAAAACAGGTTAATGAACTCGGTGTAGGCGCTTTTGCGCCCGTTTTTTCCGCCTTGGCCTGCGAATTCTGAAGCGAGATGTGCCAAGTATTCGCCGGAAAGCCGACTAAGGGTATCCTGGATGTTTTGTTTGGTTTGTTTGTCTGCGGCAATCTGACGCTCCAGAACTTGTTCCAAATCCTGTTCAATAACCTTGCGTGGTACAAAATTGGGGACAAACTCTCCCTTGTCCAGCGCATAGGGATTGAGCAATGTGGCGAGGGCATATGGGAACTTGCCGGAGATCGGTGAGCGCTCTTTTTCCGCCTTGCTGTGTCCGCGGAGGCTGCAGTAGGTTTCGTATAGCTTGAGGCCCGGGGAATCCCACTTCCCCCCCCAGTGGATGGTTTCGCCGCCGCGTTTGAGTAGGGAAACGGCAAAGGCCGCTCGACCAAACTCATGTTTGGCTCGTTTCTCAGCGGCTTGTGCCTCGCGTACCAGTGCTTGAAGCGGATGCTTGTAATGGCCGATGGCAATGCCGACCGAAACATCTGCGTTGGGGCCGGGAACGATAAGGCTCTGTGCGATTTTCGTTGTCATGAATCCATCGGCGGCGGCAAACTCAAATTCGGGATACTGTTTTTCTGATTCCGGCAAATCCTTTTTGCGTCCGCGGAAAACGGCCCGCAACGTCTGAGCGCAACGTAATGCCTTGTCGGCCGGCACCATTGCCAGGACGTCGTCGCCGCCGGCATAGACAAGTTGCCCCCGGTAGTGGCGGACAATGCTTCCAGCAAGATGATTGGCGAAATTTGCTAGGGCTTCGCTGAACTGCATGTGATAGGATGGCGAAACGGGGCGCCGCAGATCTGGCGGGAGTTTGTCGTTGAAGTATTTACAGGCTGAAGGTGCGAGCTGGTCAAGAAAACGCGGAGTCTTGGCTCCGGAAATCCATTTGCCCATTTCATCGCCGTCCATGGCGATAACTGCGACATAGGGAGATGTGTCATCGTCATTTTTCGCAGCGACATCCTGCGCGGAGTCGAAACCGAGCGTTTGGTTGAAAAGCTCTTCCGGAATGTCCAGTTTCCGCAGAAGGTATCCGGACTCCTTGCGGCACCAGAGGCGCTTGATGATGGTGAGGGCGCCATAGGGGCCTTCCTTTTCCTTGAAGGGGCAGTCGCTTCGATTTTTGAGACTGGCCCACAGTACTTCCGATCCGATGACTTCCTCTTTTCCGGTGAGAATGTCCTTGCGGGCGCCGTCTTGGTTTTGGTCGGTTGCAAATTGCGCAAATTCACGGGTGTTGCGCCGGGCGGCCATAAGCTGTTCGGATGCTTGGATGTTAGCCGACCAGAGAAAGCCGGAGCTCTTCAGTTGCTGCCTTGTGTTGCCGGAATCTTTATAGTAGCGTCCGTCGCGGTCTTCCGGCGGCATGGTTTTGGTGGCAAAGTCGTGGAAGGACTGGAGGATGCTGGCGGGGGCATCCTCCGGCTTTTCCGTCCGGTTGACCGGCAATTTTGCAAAATCGGCAAGTCCCTTGGCAATGTCGTGTTCCCATGGCATGACGCTCCAGCTGATTTGAGACCAGGCCGCAACTTGGGCGTTCCAGCGCTTTTGCCAGCCATCATCGGGACTCTCGCCCGCGGCAGTTGCGAGCGCGGCAAAGGCTTGCCAACAACTTACGGAGATAGCGCTCAGTTCTTTCTGTACCGCCAGTTCGACAGCACGTGCAATTTCGGTTGCAGCATGGGCTGGGACAAGGGCGAGAAAGCGGTTGGGCAGGGTCGGGTTGAGCAGGATTTTGGCGAGTGAAGCCTTGTCTGCCTTGTCACCGTCGGGATACATTCGCTCCCACAATGTAGTTTCACCGGTTTTGCCGTCGGAGTATTTCATCTGTTTGTACAGGTCGCGGTTGAGTACATCAAAGATGCCTTGGCCGCGCAGGGCGGGGAAGATGATGTTGTCGGGACCCAGCCGGTCAGTGACTGCTTTTAGGGCGTGTGCGGTGAGCCAGGAGAGCAGATAAGAACCTGACCAAAGATCACGGGTCGAGCGTGCTGCCGCAATGAACTCCTGGACTGGGCCGAGCTGAAATACCAAAAAGGCCGGGGCGATCTGTTGGTTGTCGTTCCGACAGGCTTGCAGGGCAGAGGTGACGGACATGTGCGTCCAAACCGTGTGGTCGGGAATGCGGGTGTCGGCTGGGAAGTAGGCGAGGCTTTCGGCATGATTCTGGCCAAGCTTTACCGATTCTTCCATCCAGCGGCGCCAAAGGAAGAAGAACATTTGCCGGGGCGTGCGGGTTTTGATGCTTGCGATTGTGGATTGCAGCAACGATTCGGCCTCATGGGCTGTCGGTGGGAGTTCCATTACAAGTTCGGGTTCAGGTCCGCCAAGGGGGTGCCGGAATGTTTCGCCATGTTTGCCCGTAAAACGTGCTGGGGCTTTCCCTCCGGTTGGGAATGTTACACGATCTGCGGCAGACGCCATATAATCGGCATCTTTCAAGGCTTTGAGGAGGTCGGTATCGGCCTTCTCGTCCCAGCTGAAATCTTTCAAGGCCTGCCGGACAAATGACAGTGTCGTTTTTTCATGCAGCCCAATATCCATTGGCTTGCACGGCGGATCGTGGAGGAAGGCGAGGATTTTCCGCTTCCAGAAATCGTGGTCGGCTGTTTCGGTGGTCATGAGGCGGCTCCGTTTTTCTTTTCTGCCAGTCAACATAGAGAGGAAACAGACAAAACCGAGAAGATTCGGACGTCTGCGGACGTCATAGCTTTGGAGTAATCTCTATCTCCTCTGGACGGAGGCGAAGGCCGTAGTTGCCACGATCTTCCGGCCGGCTGGGGCGGACAACTTCACGCACAGGAGTCGGGAGGCCTAGCTTGACAAGCTTGGTGGAGATGGCGGACAGTGTTTTGCGGATCATGTCGCCCGCATACGTTTCATTCTTCATTTGCCGCAGCGCGGTGGCGGGCCATCTTGTAGTAGTCGGAAAGGTGGTTCGGTCCAGCCATTCCGTGACTTCCGTATGCAAGTCGTCCGCGCCCGCCGCCGGAAAGGTGCCTTGTTTACAATGCCATGCTAGTAGCAGGTAGCATGCATATTCTTTTGGATTCAATTTGAGCTGTTTGCCGTTGAGCGAGCAGGCTGGTTTGAACATACCGGTGTCAAAGCAAAGTTTTACTGGAGTCCGTCCAGCCTCACGTACAGCGCCAGATGCCATCTCTACGATGCTCATGTAGTTGCCCGGCAGACTGCCCAGCTGGCCGGAGAAGAGGTTGCGGAGCCGGACGAACGGAATGTCGGCCACTGTGATTTGTGGGGGGAGGCTGACTTCTTTACCATCCAGTGTGTATTTGGCTTTGCGCCCGGGGAAGAAGAAGCGCGGAAGCAGCTTGGGATTGTCGAACGGTTCGCTGACGAGGACATGGCAGAGCCGATCCTGTTCTCTTCCCAACAGGCTCATGCACAGCCCCATAAAGACGCTCATGGTCTTGCGGCCGCCAGCAATTGAGGCGACAACGGTTGTGTCAGGATTTTCCGTGAACTTACGAAGTTCGCAGAGAATGAAGTCGGCCGCGCGGGAATTGTCATCCTGTGTGCGGATATCGTTCAAATCCCCATCCTCGCCGGCAATTATTTGAATGCTGGAGCTGGATCCGAACTGTAGCTGTCCCGGTTTTGCTTTCAGGTCGGTGCGGAGCCTGTCCCATATGCCAGAATCAAGAAGGCTTTTTTGGATGGTGTCTCGTCCCTGCGAAGTCGTGATGACGTGGACTTTGTCGGGAATGACCGGACTGGGGGAGGTGGCAAGGCCCCATGCCGTTTCGGTGAGGATGGCCGGACTTTGTCCGCAAACGGCAAAAAGGACGATTGTTTTTGCCGGCGCAGGTTGTGCTGTTGCCGTTGTTGCGGAGGGGGATAACCGTTTTGCCATGGCAAGCCTCGGCGATTGAGGGATTTGGTTCGAAAACCGCACCATTGCGGCACTTTACCCTGTCAACGCAGAACTGGCAAGCCACATGTAACGCAAAGCTTTTTACAGATGCCTGCAGACGTCCGAATCCCATCGCAATTTTCGTGCGTTGTCGTATTTTGCGGTTGAAAATGACACATCTGAGAATCGATCGCGTTGGTGCTGCCGGATGGTGTGGAATGAGCACAATGGATATGCAACTGGAATTCCCGATGGTCGGCACGGATCAGTGGCCCGTGCCGGACGAGACCTATGTCTGGATTCGGGCGGCGCTTGGGCATCTGCTGGAGGCTCCTGATCCGGAAAAGAAAAAGGAGCGTCGGTTGCGTAGGAATCATACGAAAACGCCGGGAGCCGTAAGGCCAGCCGACTTCCCGTCGCCGCCCGAGGGCTGGTTGCCCGCGCGGGAAGAGAATGAATTTATCCGGCGCATGCTCGCCCAACATCAGGAGTGCTTGGTGCTGACTGGGGTGCTGCCCGCAAACCGCAATGAGTTGTTTGCGCGGATGGCCGCCCTGGTCGATGAAGGCGATTTGGAGCTGGCGTGGCTGTTCAAGGCATGCCGCCCACAGTCGAACAAGCACATGGACCGTGCAAACTGGAGCCGCAAATGGTGGGAGCGGCTGTGCCGCCTGCTTGCGTCCTATCGCGGCATCACGAAGCCATGGGAAGACGGTGAAGCGTTTTCGACGAGCCTGTTCATCCAGTTTTTTAAGGACATTGACGATGATTGGGTTGGTTGCGGTATTGAAGAAAAGCCTGAACTTTTGGGCGTCTATGGCCAAGCGTGGCTGGGGATGAATTACGCATATGGGCTGCACGGCGCCGAGAAGAATACGGCCCGCGCGTTGCCGTTGTTGCGTCAATCAGCAAAGGCCGGCAGCTTGGCGGCCATGATGGGGTTGTGGGATCAGCTCCGGAGCAAAACGTCAAGCGGAGAAGCCATTCACGAGGCTGAGTATTGGCTTGCGGAGGCGGTGGCTTCGGGGGATCCGCGTATTCGGCTAAACCACGCCCTCCACGTCTTGGAGTTCAGGAAAGAGGAGGCGGGTAACGTTCTGCGCTACTATGCCCGTCAATCCTTGGATGATGCGTGGAGCGGCGACGGTGATGGACAGGTGATGCAGGGGCTATGGCACGAGTTCAAGGCCCGCCTTGACGGCAAAACCGTGTCACAACATTGCGCAGAAGCTGCCCAATGGTTTTTCATGGCCGGAATGAACCGGTATTCCCGAAGCTGGGTGAGGCACATTGCGGAAGCTGGGGCTCTTCGCTGCAAAGTGATGGACAACGGTGCCAGCAAGGAGGGAGTCCGGCGGGCACGGAAGTATTTTGCCACTCCGCAACCATGGCGGGTTCCGGTTCAAGTTTTGGAACGGCAGATTGTCATCGAGCCACTGCCGGGAAGGCTGTTTTGTCCGGAAATGCATCAGAGACACGATGATTACGCTGCGGATGAATAAAACCAACGGAAATAACAGACAGCCCACTCATAATATGCAGAAGAGTACATCCATGTTCGGCCCAACGCAAAACCGTTATACCCTCCTCCCGAAACCGCTACTGTTGAGCGGCGACCGTCAGTTCCCGCACGATAACGATGGGAGGCCGTCTTTGGCACGGACGTCTAATGACGTCCTTAAAATCTACCAATGCCTTATGAATATGACTATGTTGGTTGGCGTGAATGGGAGATGAGCTAGCAGATGAAGCTACGGAAAATCGGTCACCGTCACATGCCAAATAGGACGAACCAAGAAACGAAGGGGATTAAAACATGGAAAACATGATTACCGTCAAAGTGGTTGTGATTGTGCTTCTGGTGCTGTTCTGCTCGCCGTTGTGGATCCCCCTGCTTACAATGCTGCTCACCAACGTCATAGTTACGGCGATGGTGATAGCTATTATAGTAATGGCAATCCGCGCGTGGTTAGAATAAGTCGGCCGGATTGATGCGTGCGCTGAATTCAAATGCAACTGAGGGTTAGGATAACACCGTCCCATTCACCACAGGAGGGAAACACATGGAAAACAGCAGCACGAAAAACAAGCATGACGGAATGCCGGTCGCGGACGTAGAGTCGGAAGACAAGCTTCCCGTGCTCTCGCTCTCGCAGCTCAAGGAACTGCACTTCGTGTCCGAAGGTCTCTTCTACTTCGTCTACCGGCATAAGGGGCAGGACCAGGTGGTTCTGTTCTTCGCCGAGAGCTTCGAGGACGCCAAACACCGCATGGCCGAAATGAAGATGCACTCCCGACTGGGTGGTATCGTCACCGGCATGGAGCAGGACAACTTCTGGGGCCACCTAAAGCTCTCGGCTGCTCAGCTCTGGCTGCGCCTGCGGCTGCTGCTTCGGGGCAAGGTGATTTCTACCCATAGCGTTGACGGCATCAAATAATGCAAGCACATGGTTTTCGGCCTTCATGCTTTGAAGGCTTGCCGCCACCAGTGTGAGTTTCCAGAAAAGGATCGGAGCCGTTTTGTGAAACATGCCGCGCCACTTTTCCCCTCCCGCAAGCGCGTTGCCACCGGCAGGAAGTCTGATGCCGAACGCGGGGTGCTTCCCGGGTCTGATCGGTGTTTTTCTGTTGCCGATAAAGTATACGACGCGGTTAATTACATGGGCAAGCTTCATACCCAGGATCAATCGCTACGCGGTGTTTCGACCGGCTACCCGGATCTGGATTCCATGATCACGGGGTTGACGCCGGGCGACCTCTTTGTGCTGGCTTCGCGGCCTGCGATGGGGAAGACGGCTTTGGCCCTAGGCATCGCCTACGGCATTACCACGGGGCACGCACCAAGGCCGGTGGGTATTTTCAGCATGAACGATAGTGTGGAACAATTGATTTCGCGCATCCTCTGCGACAGGGCCGGCGTGAGCATGTATGGAATCCGCCGCGGCGTGGTTAGCGCCGCCGCCTGGACTGACATACTGGCGGTGGCGGTTGGTTTTCGCGATGCTCCGATCTACATGGACGACACTGCCCTGGTGGATATTGCGGAACTGTGCGTGCGCTGCCGGCGAATGAAACTTCGGCGCGGCGTGGAAGTGATTTTCATTGATGACCTTCCGTGCATCCAACCGTCCAGTGGCAATGGCGCGTTCTCGGTACCCGCCGTCCTGAAAATGCTGGCACGCGAACTTGGCATTGCCATCGTTGTCCTTGCCCCCCTTGCCAAGGCAGCGGAACCGGCGAACAGTCCGGGGCTGGATCAACTATGCGAACCTGACGGCATTCGGCACTTCGCGGATGTTGTCATGCTGCTCCATCGTGATCGCAGCGCTGACTGCGGCATCATCGGCAAAGAAACTGAGGGGCATCCTGCCGAGCTTATAGTCGCCAAGAACATCAACGGGCCGACGGGTGTTGTAAAGCTCAGCTTCATTCCCCGATACTGTCGCTTTGATGCATGCCCTCCCGGATAGAATGGACTGGGGCGGCGTGCCTGCCGGCGATGGCTCAACGGCGCCGGGATGTTTTGCGGCTCATTCACACATTTCTGGACCATTCCAGCAAGCCAACCCAATTTGATGAGACCAAAGGCCAGGAGATCGGAAGCTGGTCGAGAATGATGCCTCGATTACGAATAAAAGGAAGCCTTAAAATGAATGCGATTGAAATGACGAAGATCCGAATGTTGGGAACGCTTGGCATTGGCGCGTTATTGTGCGTCGTGGGGCTTTCCGTAATGGGTGCGGAATCCACAACGGCATCGGCTATTTTGCCATCGGCGGCAGCCGTCTCTCCTGCGATGGCTTCGGCGAGAGCACTCAGTGATTTGACGAAGGCACGGAGCATCTTCAAGGAGCAGCAGGATGCCGTGGTTGTTGTGACATCCGCCATTTCCATGGAAGTTGATGGAACGCGGCAGGAGGACAACGGGGAGACGGTTGGTACCGTGATTAACAGCAGGGGGCTTACAGTAGTGTCCTGCATGAAGGTTGATCCGATTTTCACCCTCAACGATTTGCTCAAAAACGAGCCAGGTTCTGCCAGTATTCAAGGATCGGTCTCCAAGCTCCGCATCCAATTGGCAAACGGGACGGAGATTCCGGCCAAAATTGTCTATCATGATGCAGAACTGGATCTGGCTTTGATCGCTCCTGACACAGAAAAGCCGGTAGCACCGTTTGTTCATGTGACATTGGGCGACGGGGCGGAACTGGATGTTTTGGAGCCACTGCTTTCCATCGTAAGGTTGTCCCCCGTGTACAACAGGAGAGCCGCCCTGGGCCGCTGTACGGTGGCGGCCAAGCTGGAAGGGAAGCAAGGGTGCTACATCCTCACTGGCGACGGGGGCGCTCAGCACGGCGCGCCACTTTTTAAGGCTGATGGAACCATAGCTGGAATTCTTCTTATGCATCGTCCATCACTGGAGCTGGATGTTGAGAGTGATAACGGCGTACTAGTGCCGGTAAAGCAGATTCGCAAGGCGGTGGCAATTGTCGAGGGTGCCGCGGAAGCGGAGACGGTAAATAAATCGAAAGGTATATCGGTCGTGACAGCACCGGCGCATGAACCGGTTGATGGTGTCGTGAAGGCGGCGCCATGAAGCGTGCAATTTTGACAACGGTGATCCTGATTGAGCTGGCGGTGATTGCGAGCGCGACCTACTTGCTGCGGCGAGATCGGCCTGCGGCAGGGAATGCCCCGGCCGCTGAATGCGCGCAGGCAGACTGCATGGCTGAGCCGGATTCGCTGCGCGTCCGTGCAGAGAAGGGCGATGTGCGGGCGCAGTACGACTTGGCAGTCAACCTGAACGCCGGGGTAGGCGGAGCACGGGATCAAAAGCAGTCCATCTACTGGCTGCACCGTGCGGCTGCGGCGGGGCTTACTGACGCGCAGTACAGGCTTGGACGCTGCTATGCAGAGGGGGCCGGGGTGCTGAAAAACCCCGGTGAGGCGGAGCGTCTGTTTGCCGAGGTGGAGCGGAAGACGGGGAAGCCTACGCCGGAAAAGCCTTCCGGCAACTCGGAGTATGATCAGCCGGCGATTCGCTATGGCGACTACCGCATCAAGGTTAGCTCCGGCCACGTTAATGCCTACGAGGGCGATTATGGCGACAGCAAGCTGGAGGTATTCAAGAGCGGCCGCAGGGTCTACGCTGCCAAGAGTACCCACTTCTATGTCGGTCACGCCATTGACGGCCTGCGCCCAGCCAATAGCCAGTTCACCGTGGGGAAGAACATTACCGGCGACGGAAAGCCCAGCCTCGTTGTCCGTGCGTGGAACCTGAACAACGACCGGTGCTACCAGTACCTGGTCTTTGAGCTGGGGCCGACATTCCGGGTGGTGCAGGAATTTTGCGATGGTAGCCGCTTGGGCTTGTTTAAGCAACCATGACGATGGAAGCGATGAACCACGTCGCCAAGTGAGCATCACCCGGGAAGAGTGTACCACCCCGCCGAATAGTATCAGGCTGGCTCTCAGGCCGTCACAAACTGGAGGGGGCTTCACCAGCCGGTTTGGGCTCATCCGTCTCGAGGTAGGCCGCCGGGTTTCGCATGGTGTCCAGCAGACGCCACAGCGCCGATGCTTCATCATCCGTCATGTCCTCGGTCAGCACCTGGGCTAGGGCAGCACGTCGGCTACCGCGGGGAACCGTGAGGGAGAAAGATCCAAAATGTTCCCCCCTGCGACAATACATTTTTTTGGGGGGGGGCGGATATGTTCCTTGATCTCTGCCGGCAACCGATTATTGGACCCATATTTCCGCCTCTTTCGGTGATGGATTGGAGTGGGAGCATTGGAAATTGCCGGTCGGGCGGCTATGATATGGAAAAGGTTGAATCAACCCTCTTGTCAACGGATTATTCATGCCCAATCAACTTGCACAATCGAAACGCCGGCAAAGCCTTGCCGAACACAAGGCGGTCCTCAACGCGTTGGAGGCCATTGCCGAGGCGGAGCACACGACGGTGGCGGCGCTGCTGCGCCGAGCCGCGCGGGACTTGGTGCGCTCCAAACTGGCGAAGCCGTCCGACCAGATGAAGAAGGTGCCGTCGGCTGTCTGGGCTTGCGCCCCGCAGATGCCGTCACGTTTCCAGACGGCTGCGCAGTTGGCGCGGTTCAAGCGCGAACAGCGCGAGTTCGACCAGGTCGTCCTGGACCTGCGCCTGGTTGCGCCGGAAGTCGTCCAGCAACACAATTCCATCGCGCCGGCCCGCTGCGCCGTCCGCATCCTGGAACTGGAGTCTACGCATGCCAAAGCGAGCTGAGCATCCGCGGCCTCCTGATGATTTTGCGCCAATCTTGGCTTCGGACGAGCCGCTGCTGTTGGTCGGCGGACAGGCGGTGAACCTGTGGGCGTTGTATTATGGGGAGCGCACTGCCGGGCTGGCGCCGTTCGTGTCGCGGGACGTGGACATTTTGGGCGACCGGAAGACGCTGCGCCAGCTTGCCGGAATAGCCGGCGTGGAACCACAGTTCTTTCCGTTGCGGCCGCCGACCAATGAAGTGGGCGCGGTCATAGCCAAAGACGCCGCAGGTAAGCCGCTGCTGGTCGAAGTATTGCGCCATGTCCACGGAGTGACCAACGACGAACTGTGCCACCCTGTCTATACGGTCGCTGTCGGCGAGGGCAACATCCGGGTTCGGATTCCCGGCCCCGTTGCGCTCCTGCAGGCCAAGATCGCCAACGCTTCCGACCTGCCGCAGACGGGACGGCAGGATCTGCGGCATATCCGGATTCTGGCGTGCCTCATGCCGGGCTACCTGGCCGACCTGGAAGCAGCCGTCGCCAAGGGAACCCTGGAAGAACGGGAGCTGCTGGCGATGCTTGAGCGGCTTCTGGCCGTCGTGACCGCTAGGCATGCGCTTCCCGTCCTGCATGACGCAGACGTTGACCCGCGTGCGCTCTTCACGGAACTGACAGCGACACGGATGCCGAAGATTAGGGCATTCGTGGAGAAGCGCCTGCCCCGCGCCTTGGGCTGAACTTGGGGCAGGGCGCTCTATTACCGCATATCCGAGCCTCTGGCGTGGTCTAATCGTGAGACGGCGAGGCCGCCAGCGTGTTTAGCGCCGGCGGCTTGGGTTCCAGCTCCGCGTCAGAGTACCATGATCCGGCGCCCATACACCCCGATGATCGTCGTCTTGCCGACCTTGGTCTCCCTGTCGGCGTGCTGATGCCCGTGGATGACTAGGCGCGGCTCGGCCAGGTGGATGTAGTCGGTCAGCGCATCGAAGCCCTGATGGATGCCGTCTTCACGGTCATGGATGCCCCGGGGGCTGTTGTGCGTGATGAGGATGTCCACCGGCGGGAAGCCGGCCATCAGCGCGTGCGCTTCGGCCTGGTCGTAGAGGAAGGCACCGCGGCTCTTGTACTTCCAGCAGCCATTCAGGCCGCCGATGCGCAGGCCACCAACATCGAAGACCTTGAGGTGTAGGTCTTCGATGGGGCAGGGGAATGGAGCCGGCATGTCATGGTTGCCCTTGACCGCCAGGATGTGCCGGCAGCCGTACGCCTGCGCCGCCTCTATGATGAGTTGGTCGGCAACATCGCCGCAAGACAACAGCAGATCCGCCTGCCCGCCGCCGTGGGGCCAGTGGAAGTCGTCCATGTCGGCAAGGATCAGGAGGTTCATGGGAAGAAAGGGTGCCTGTTGTGGTTGCCGGCAATGTAGCGGTTTCATGGCGGCGTGCCACTGTGATGAGGTGCCTCGGCCTTCCTCCGCATAGCTGTTGCTGTGGGACTTGCGATTGCCGGGTTTGCATTGGCGGTTTTGCCGCTATAGTATTGGGCAGAAGCATCAAGAGTGACCGGAAATCCGGTCCGCCAACCGAGTCGAGAGACTCCACGGTGGCTTGTTTCGGGAGCGATCCCGGGACAGATGCGCAAGGCGGCTAAGCCCTGAAAAAGACTCTCGGCAATCATGCAGGAGTTTGGCCGTCAGAATGCGGAGCGATCCGCGGTCTGGCGGCTTTCTGTTTCAGGTCCCAGGCCGCCTTGAAAAACCGCAAGGCTGTCAAAGAAAAAGGATCTGGAACATGGCAAACTCACGCTACCTCTTCTCCTCTGAGTCCGTCACCGAGGGGCACCCCGACAAGGTCTGCGACTACATCGCCGACAGCATCCTCGACACGTGCCTGACGCAGGACCCCAAGAGCCGCGTCGCCTGCGAAGTCCTTTGCAAGGACGGGCTGGTGGTGCTGGCCGGCGAGGTGACCACTTCTGCCAAGGTTGATTTTGACGCCGTCGCGCGGCAGGCCATCCGGGAGATCGGCTATACGGACGCCAAGGAAGCGTTCAACGCCGCCGGCGTCGAGGTCCAGGTGCGCATCTCCCGCCAGTCGCAGGAGATCAAGCAGGGCGTGGATCAGTCGGAACAGGAGGCGCAGGGTGCCGGCGACCAGGGGATCATGCTGGGGTATGCCACCGCCGAGACTCCCGAACTGATGCCGCTGCCGCTGCTTCTGGCTCACAAGCTCTCTCGCGGGCTGGCTGCCGACCGAAAGTCGGGAGCTCAGCCGTGGTTGCGTCCGGATGGCAAGACCCAGGTGACGGTCGAGTATGTGGACGGCTGCCCCACCAAGGTCACCCATGTCGTCGTCTCCACCCAGCATGCAGGAGAAGCCACTCGTGAGCAGATTCAGGACTATGTGAAGAACGTGCTGGTCCCGCGCGAAATCGGCTCCTGGTTCAACACGGACATTGTGTACCACATCAACCCGACGGGCTCCTTTGTCCTAGGCGGCCCCTCGGCCGACTGCGGCGTCACCGGACGCAAGATCATCGTGGACACCTACGGCGGCATGGCCCGTCACGGCGGAGGCGCATTCTCCGGCAAGGATCCCTCCAAGGTCGACCGCAGCGCGGCGTATTTCTGCCGGCATGTGGCGCGTGAGATTGTGAAGAAAGGGCTCGCGCAGCGGGCCGAGATCCAGGTGGCCTACGCCATCGGCGTCGCGCAGCCGATTTCCCTGCACATCGAGACGTTCGGCACGGGCGACGCCGCCGCGGCTGAAGAGTTCGCCCGGAGCTTTGACTGGCGTCCCTCTGCCATCATCCGCCAGCTCGGCCTGCTGAGCCCCATCTACCGCAAGACCACGAACTACGGCCACTTCGGCACCAAGCCGGAGCTTCCGTGGGAGAAGTGATGGAGCAAGGCTCGTCAGCAACCATGTCCGAATAAAAGGAAGATGTTCCCGCACCTTCGTGCCGTCGTCATTTAGCCCCACTTGCCGCGACGTTAAACAAAGTAGCTAAACGGGGCGCAACCCTCAAGGAGTTTGCGCCATGAAAAACCAGACCTGTGCCTCCCCGTCCGAGCCTGTCCGCATGTTGCGGTCGCTGAACCTGTACGGGCTTGACCACCTCGACCCCGTGATCCTGGCCGCGCTGGCCGATGAGCGGCCGATGCTGCTCATCGCGCCGCACGGCACCGCCAAGTCCGAGCTGTTGAACCGCCTGGCCTCCATTCTGGGGCTGGCGCACCGTCACTACAATGCCAGCCTGATCTCGTTCGATGACCTGCTCGGTTATCCCGTGCCCAATGCCGAGCGTGATGGCCTAACCTATCTGCGTACCCCCGGTGACTTGTGGGATGCGGAGTCGGTCTTTCTGGATGAAATCTCCCGGTGCCGCCCCGAGACGCAGAACAAGCTCTTTTCCATCGTCCACGAGAAGAAGGTCCAGGGACTGCCGCTGGAGAGGCTGCGTTACCGCTGGGCCGCCATGAACCCGCCCGCCACGGCGGACCAGGCGGAGCACGAGGAGGTCTATGAAGGCTCGCTGCCGCTCGATCCCGCGCTGGCCGACCGTTTCCCCTGGGTGGTGCAATTGCCCGTCATCTCGGACTTGTCACGCGAGGATCGTCTCGGCCTGATCGACAACGGTGACCGTATGCCGGACTGCGTGCCGGACATTGGTGCTCTAGTCGGCCGGGTGCGGGGGCTCATTGCGGAAATTCCTGTTTCGCTGCGGGAATGGGCCGCTTCCTATGTGGATGCGCTGCTGCCGCCGTTACAGGAGGCGGGACTTGGCATCAGCGGTCGCCGCGCCGGGCATCTGGCCAAAAGCATCCATGCCCTTCGTGCCGCCGCCCGCGTACTGGGAGTGGACGCCGAAGTGCCGACGGTCGCCTACCTTGCATTGAAGCACGGCATTCCCCAGCGGGGGCAGGGGCGGAAAATCGAGGAGTCGATGCTCAAGGCCGTGCATCGTGCCGCGCTTGCGGTGGCCGGAACGCCGGCGGAAAGCCCGTGGCACAAGCTGTCGGCCATCCGCGATTCCGTCGAGCGGGTCGCCGCCGCGCTGCCGCACTATCCGGAGGGACTGACTCGCACGGAGATTTCCAGCCTGGTGTGCGATGCCTACGCCGGCCTCAGCATCCCGCGCCGGTACCTTCTGGCCCGGCATCTGCTGCCGCTGGCCGCAACGGGGGGCTTCCTGAACGTTCCGGCCTTCGAGCTTCTTTCCGAGCCGGCACGCAAAGTGCGAAAGATAGTCGAGGCCGGCACGCAAAACATCCAGATGCCGCGTGCCAAGGCGTCATGCTGGGATGCGCTGATCGCCGCAATCGGCCTGGCGCGCAAGCGCGGTTTCGCAGACGACGAGCTGGGCAACTACCTCCTGACCTTGCATGTCGTGGAAAAGGAGGAGTTTAAGCCGGCGGAAATCATCGAACTGGACCAGGAATGGGGGCGGCTGTTCGGCCCGGAGGCGCCGGAGGCGGTGACGGCGGTGCGCTATTTACCAGATAATGTACCACCTCGGGTGACGAAAAGAGGGTAACGCTCCGAAAGAGGTTCTCATGGAGAACTTCAAGGAGGTGTTACCATGGAAGGGAAAGAGAATCTCACTGAAGTGGTTCTGGAGGAGAAT
>CAIKLQ010000343.1 GCA_903828255.1 uncultured Verrucomicrobiota bacterium | reverse complement strand
CCGTCCCAGCAGATGTGTTTGAACTTCTTCGTCACTTTGCCGGCGTCGTCGCGCAGCCAGTAGCCCGAGTCGCGCGCGATGTTCAACTTGCCGTTCGGGTCGGTGGCGAGGCAATGCTTGCCGGTCTTGTCGTGCGTGCCGCTGCCGCGCACCGTGGCGTCGTTTTGCGCGACGTGGAAATCAATCGTCCACGGGCGCAACGCCTTGGTGAGCTTCTTCATCGCGACGTGGAATTTTTCCGGCTCCCAGTTGAATTTCTCTGGCACGATCCGATGCTCCGGCGCGTTGTAGCCGAGCGTGTAAAGAAGCGTGTGCGCCATGTCCGCCTGAAATCCCACCACGCGTGGCTGGCCGACCTCTTCGAGCAACTGCACCATGTATTTCCATGAGTGCATCGCGCCCCAGCAGATTTCGCCCTCGGCCGCAAGCCGTTCCCCGCTGTCTTTGGCGATCTTCGCGGCCTCCTTGAAAGTCTTCGCGATGAGTTTGGTGTTGCCCTTCGGGTCCTTGTCCCATTCCGTGACGGGGGCGGCTGAGTCAATGCGCACCACGCCGTAGGGTCGCACGCCCAGTTCGCGCAACTTCTTCGCAATCCGACACGCCTTGGCCACCGCCGTCACCCAGTTCTTGCGTTTGGTTTCGTCGCCCATCGCCGAGCCGTCAAACCACACCGGCGCGACGACCGAACCGACGGCGAAGCCTTTCCCGCGAACCTTGTCGGCGAGCGCCTTGATGCCGTCGTCGCTGAGGTCAATGCTCACATGCGGGTCGTAGAGAAATAAATCCACGCCGTCGAATTTGACGCCGTTCACCTCGGCCTTCGCCGTCAAGTCGAGCATCGTGTCGAGAGCAATGGAAGGTTCAGCGCCGGGACTGCCCTTGCCGACGAGGCCGGGCCACATGGCGTTGTGAAGTTTGGGAAAGTTGTTTGCAGTTGTATTCATAAAGTTGTGCTTGCGAAAGCGAGACCACGCTAACAAAGGAGCATTTCCACTGGCAACGAAAAATTCGGCAAAGGATGCGATCAGAAGTGGCGGTCCCTGCGAGCCGAAGCGTAGGCTTCCGCCCGCTTCACGGCTGAAAAGCCGGCCGCGCCCGTTTGGATCTCGCTCCCAAACAGTGCGGTCGTTGAGGCGGCGTGAACGGCGCACTCCGGCCCGCCGCCTCCAGTTCCACTCTTGGCGCGTTGCGCACTTGCTTGCCAACCGCGCGTCCGCATAGCATCCGCCCGAGTCCATTATGACCGCATTGATCCGACGCCTGATCGTCATTTTCATTTTCATCCTCGCCGGGGCGGAGGCCGCCGCCAAACAGCCAACCCGGCTCATCGGAGTTGCCCGACGCGACATCACCCCCAATTACCCGGTTCGCCTGAGCGGTTACGCGGTGCGCAAAACCGAAGCCACAAATGCGGTTCAGAAACTTTGGACCAAGGCCATCGCCATCGGCAGTGACAAGGACGGCCCAGCCCTGCTGATCACCGTGGACAACACCGGCGTGCCCCGGCAGGTGCGCGAGGCGGTCGTGGCGCGCTTGCAGAAAAAGGGCCTGGACCCGAGCCGCATCGCGATCTGTTCGACCCACAGCCACAGCACCCCGTATCTCGCGGGCTACTTACCGACACTGTTCGGCGAGCCGTTGCCGCCGGAACACCAGGCGCACGTCGAGCGCTACACACACGAACTCATTGGTGCCATTGAGCAGGTCGCGCTCGAAGCGTTGAAGCAGCGCCAGCCCGGCCGGCTGGCTTGGGCGCAGGGCCAGGCCAGCTTTGCCGCCAACCGCCGCACCAAAGGCGGGCCAGTGGACCACGCCCTGCCCCTGCTCGCCGTGACCGACGCGAAGGGAAAACTCCGCGCCCTCCTCGTCAGCTATGCCTGCCATTGCACGACCTTGGGCGGGGATTTCAATCAGGTGTGTGGCGATTGGGCCGGCTACGCGCAGGAAATCTTGGAGCGCGACCATCCCGGCGTGACGGTGCTGGTCACCATCGGCTGCGGTGCAGATGCGAATCCCGCGCCGCGCGGCACGCTCGAACTCGCGCAGCGCCACGCCAGCGAGATCGCTACCAACATTCAAACCCTGCTGGTCGGCAAGTTGACACCCGTGGGCGGCAAACTTTCCTGTCGTGAAAAGGCCATCGCAATCCCCTTCGACACTCAGCCCACGCGCGCGGAGTTTGAAGTCCGGGCGAAGGAAACCAATTACGCTGGCTACCACGCGCGCTGGAATCTCGCCAAACTGGACCGCGGCGAAACCCTGCCCACGACGCTCCCCTATCTTGTCCAAGCCTGGAATTTCGGCGCCGACCTCGCGCTGGTTTTTCTGCCTGGCGAAGTCGTGGTGGATTATTCGCTACGGCTCAAGCGCGAGTTCGACGCCACGCGATTTTGGGTCAATGCCTATGCCAACGACGTGCCCTGCTACATTCCCTCCGAGCGCATTCTGCAGGAAGGCGGCTACGAAGGCGGCGGGGCGATGACCTATTACGGCTGGCCGACGCGCCTTGCCCGCGGCGTAGAAGATCACATCGTCAACACCGTCCACGAACTGCTGCCGAAGGAATTTCTCCCCGCCCACCAGAAACCTTCGCCCCCGGCGCGCTAGGCTGCAAGAGTTCCGTCGAACGATCCCAACACGATTGCGGCGTTGACGCTGCCGCTGGAAGGATTAATCCTTGCCTTGGCCCAACCGCCACCCGCGAAAAATTATGCCCTACCACACCACTCCCTGGCAGTTTTACGACGTCGCCGTCGGGCTGTGCCCGCAATGCCTCGGTCAAGCCACCGGCCACATTGTTTTTCAGGACGACAAAGTCTGGTTCGACAAGCGCTGTCCGCGGCACGGTTTGCAGCGCGTCTTGCTCGACGACGACATCGCCTGGTTTCGCCGCTGCCGCGAGGATTTCCTATCCCCGGGCGGCCAGCCGAATCAGCCCGCCACGACCGTTCGCCACGGCTGTCCCTACGATTGCGGCCTGTGCCCCGACCACCAGCAGCACACCTGCGTGGCCGTGATGGAAATCACCGACCACTGCAACCTCGCCTGCCCCGTGTGCTACGCGTCGAGCGGCCCGCACCGGCCGCAATACCGCAGTCTCGCCGAGATTGACGTGATGCTGGACGGCATCGCGCGCTCGGAAGACACGCTGAACGTGCTCCAGTTGTCCGGCGGCGAACCGACGTTGCACCCGGACTTTTTTGAAATCGTGCGCCGCTGCAAGGCGCGCTCGATTCGCCATTTGATGGTCAACACCAACGGCGTGCGCCTAGCCGAGGACCGCGCCTTTGCCGAACAACTGGCCGCGTGCCGGCCGCTGTTCGAAGTTTATCTCCAGTTCGATTCGCTGCGCGGCGACCGCCTGATCAAAATGCGCGGGCAGGACTTGCGGCCCGTGCGCGACCGGGCCTTGCAAACGCTGGAAGAACTCAACATTTCCACGACGCTGGTGGTCACGTTGAAGAAGGGGGTCAATGACGACGAGGTTGGCGACCTCATCCGTCACGCGCTGAAGTTCCGCTGCGTGCGCGGCGTGACGTTGCAACCCGTGCAACATGCCGGTCGTTTTCCAGCGCCGGATGCCGCAGTGGACCGCCTGACTTTCGGTCGCGTGCGCCAGTTGGTGCTCGAACAATCGGGCCTGTTCAAGCCCGCCGACGTGGTGCCCGTGCCCTGCCACTCGGACTGTCTGGCGATGGCTTACGCCTTCAAGCTCGCGGGCGCCACCGTGCCGCTGTCGTCGCTGCTCGACCCAACAATCCTGGTGCAGGCAATGGACGGCAACGCTATGACGTTGGAGCAGGATCACCAACGGGCGGCCTTACTCTACGAAGCTTTTCAGGCCAAACACTCGCCGTCGTCGCACACCGCCGCGCTCAAGGACCTGCTGACATGCCTGCCCAATCCGGGCTGTCTGGGCGAACTGACCTACGCCAACGTCTTCCGTCTGATGATCGTGCAGTTCATGGACGCCTGGAATCTCGAACAGCGCGCCGTGCAACGCTCGTGCATCCACATCGTTCACCCGGATGGCCGGTTGATTCCATTCGACACCTACAACATCCTGCACCGCCTCGGCCGTCCGCGCCTGCCGGAGGAGGCGACACCGCTTCATCCATAATCGCCAGGGACCAGCGCCCAGCAACTGCTGTTCGTCGCGCAAAAACTGGATGAAATTGGGCGCATGTTCGGTGGCTGGCTGAAATCCTTGCCGAATTTCGCTAAAAATTTTCGCCACCTGACGGCGAGGAAAAGGGTAAAGAAAACAAGGGCAAAGGGTAAGAGGATGAAAGCATAGAGAGTAAGTCCGCAGCCCAACCTACCGAGACAGTCCGCCCACCAACACACATCGAAAACCGTAGGAGTTGCTGCGACGGTCGGGGGTGCGGTTGCGGCGGTACGAGGACAACAGAAAGTCCGGGTCGCCGTAGTACCACGACCCACCGCGCAACCCGCGGGACGATTTTGTCGCTGAGTCATACCAGTCTTCACACCACTCCCACACGTTGCCGCCCAAGTCATAAAGGCCAAACTGGTTCGGCTTGAAGCTGCCCACCGGTGCGGTTTCGGCATAGCCATCGGCGTAGCCTTCCATCACAGTGCTACTGCGGTACTTCTGCTTGAACGACTGGTCCGCATAATTCCCCGCCCCGCTCGGCGGCGGCCAGATCGTGCCCCACGGATACACGTCTTTGATCTTCGAGTCCTTGTCCCTCGGCGTGCTGCCGCTTTCCTCCGGCAATCCCACCGCCACACTCCACTCCGCGTCCGTCGGCAAGCGGAAGACAAACTTGCCTTTGAGGTTGTCAGGCAAACCCGCCGTCAGCCGCCGGCAGAACTCCTTCGCGTCATCCCAAGACACCAGCTCTACCGGGTAGTCCGGCCCCGTCTTGAAGCCGCTCGGGTTATTATCCATCAGTGCCTCATACTGGCCCTGGGTTACTTCGTATTTGCCCATGAAGAACGCCTTCACGCTGCCGCGCTCCGGCACCAGCAGCAGCTCCAACTTCTTCGCCCCGGTAGGCAGCGG
>CAIKLQ010000342.1 GCA_903828255.1 uncultured Verrucomicrobiota bacterium | reverse complement strand
GATAACACTCCGCGCAGTGGGCCACATCGGCGGCGTGGTGATAACCCTCGTCCGCCAGCAGCGGCAGGGGAGAGCGCGCCTTCAGCCAGACCAAATCCCGCGGGTCGGTGGTCGCGGGCATGGGTTGCTCGACGAACTGAACATGCGGATCGCGCGCCAGCCAATCGAGACGTTCGAGCGCTTCCTCCTTTGTCTTCCAAGCTTCGTTCGCATCCACCCGGATGGTTTTTGTCGGGGCGACTTCGCGCAACGCGGCGAGGTTTTCTTTGTCGCCCGGCACCCCGATCTTGAGTTTGAGGACGGGATATTGGGCGGCGGCGAGAACCTTTTGGCGAATGGCCTCCGGCGTATCAATGCCGATGCTGAACGACGTTACGTGATGCTTTTCGCGAAAACCGAGGCCGAAATAATCATGGACCGCTTGCCCGGCGCGTTTGGCGGCGCCGTCCACGAGGGCGATGTCGAGGGCACATTTAGCCGCCATGTTGCCGGGCGCGACGGAGTCGAGATACTTCAAGCTGCCGGGCACGTCGCTGAAGGAAAGCCGGGCGGCGTCCACTTTCGCGAAAAAGGCCACGACCGTGTCCGCCGATTCATGATAACGGGAAACGGCCGCTGCCTCGCCCAGCCCGCTGAAGCCGTCGGCCGCGGTGAGTTCGACCAGGGTAACCTGGGCTGTGTTGCTGCTGCCGCGCGCGATGGTCCAAGTGTGCGCGAGTTGGAGTTCTTTCCGCCAGTGTTTGAGTTTCACTTGGTGCTGAGGAAAGCGGAAAGCGGGCTGCGAATCAATGAAGTTGTTGGCGCAATGCGGTTGGTGGTTCGGGGGGGAACTGAGGGCGGGCTTGAAAACTGAAGCGGCAGCCATCTTGGCTGACGTGGGGCCGGGTTTCCAGCCCGGCGGAAAGGGCTTCACGCCCGCGCCCGCGCGTTGGAGCTTTTTTAAGGCTCAGCCTATTCGGATCGTTTTTCCAGACGGCAAAATGCCGGCCGCTACGGCCAGCCGGGAGGCCCGCCGCGACTTTGCAAGCCGCCGCTCAGAGATTGGTCTGGACGTTTGGCAGTTTGTAAAAGAGCACCCAGTTCCCGGTCCACGAGCCAACGTCAATCGTCCCGCGCGCATTGCTCACATTGAATCGGTGCCATTCCACATGGGCATCCTCGAACAGGAACTGGCCGCCCGTAGGCTCGCCGCGACCGGTACGATGGCTGGCGGTCGGCACGGCTTTTCCGTTGTAATCCGTGGTCCACGTCATAGTTCCCTTGTTGGCGCTGATGCTCCATGTGCCGAGGCCCTGCAACCGGTCGCTCATGATCGGGGCGCCCCGATACGGGCCGCCGAGCTTGTTGCGGTAATGCATCCCGGCAAGGCCCGCGGAATTGTAAGCCCACCCGTTAGCTGTTCGCCCGGGCATATAAAAATAGCCGATCAATTGCGGATCGCTGTCCGAGCCGATGCTTGTCTCGGCAGTCCGATGCCACTCGTCGGTTGGGCAATACAGGACGTCGTTAAGGTTGCGCTGGCTGGTGGCGTTGCCGCGATGGTTGGGATAGAGGTAGGCTTTGTAGAAATTGGTCAGCGCGGGGGACATCCAACTCAAATCGAAGCCTTTCGAGTTGTCGGGAAAGAAATCCTTGTTGTCCCCGGCGTACATGTTGATGGCCACGCCCCATTGCTTGAGGTTGTTGGCGCATTGGGTGCGGATGGCCATGGCCTTGGCTTTGCTGAGGGCGGGCAGGAGCATCGCCGCGAGAATCGCGATGATGGCAATGACCACCAGCAATTCAATCAAGGTGAACGCGCTGCGCGATTGGCGGCTGGGTATGTTTCGTTGCATAAGTCTTCCCTTTCACGGGTTGGGTGTGCGTATGGTTTGAAATTCAGCGGCACGATGCACGGCAAGTCGCAGCATGTCAACCCCCGGTCAAGTTGCGGTTGGACGCCGGGTGCGATTAGCAGCGGGTGCGGCCCGGAGTGTGGCCATCCTCGGCCACAGCAAGCTGGGGCGGAGGCAAGCGGCCTGAATTAACCAAACCGCCAAACGTAGGTGGCTTGCGGCGCCCCGGGGACGGGTGCGCTCCGTCAATGCGGCGATGCTGACTGTGCCCTCCCCTGCTTTGAATCACCATCTGTCCGCCGGCGGCAAGGAATTTTTCTCGCCTTTGTCCGCCCACTTCGCCAGAAATGACGCCGCCGCGACCAATGAAACTACATTCCCTCGACCTCATCATCATCGTCGTTTACCTGCTGGGCACGTTGGGCGTGGGTTGGTGGTTCAGCCGCAAGCAGCGGAACATCCGGGATTATTTCCTCTCGGACAACAACGCCCCGTGGTGGGCGTTGATGGGTTCCATCGTCGCCACCGAGACTTCCACCGTGACCTTCATCAGCGTGCCGGCGTTTGCGTTTGCGGCGAACGCCGGCGGCGTGGGCGGTAATTTTACCTTCCTCCAACTCGTCATCGGCTACCTGATCGGGCGGCTCGTCATCGTGGCGTTGTTCATCCCGCTGTACTTCAAGGGCGAGTTGTTCACGGTTTATCAAATCCTCGATCAGCGCTTTGGCGGCCGCGTCAAACGCACGGCGGCCGCGCTCTTTCTCATCACGCGCTCGATTGCGGATGGCATCCGCCTCTTCCTGACGGCCATCGTGCTTGTGGCGCTCACCGGCTGGAACGATCCCGTCTCGATTCTCCTCATCGGCGGGGTCACGATTGCCTACACGTATCTCGGCGGCATGGCGGCGGTGATCTGGACCGATGCGATTCAACTCGTCGTTTATCTCGTGGGCGCGGTGGTCGCGGCGCTGGTGTTGCTCGGCAAAATCCCCGGCGGCTGGCCCGAAGTCGTGGCGGTCGGCAACGAATTTCACAAGTTCAACCTGTTTGATTTCACCTTCGACCTGAGTCGGGGCTACACGTTTTGGTCCGGCGTGATCGGCGGCGCGTTTCTCACCACCGCCACGCACGGCACGGACCAACTCATGGTGCAGCGCTATCTTTGCGCGAAGAACGCCCGGCAGGCGACGCTGGCGCTGTTGACGAGCGGCGTGGTGATCCTGGCGCAGTTCGTCTTGTTCCTCATCATCGGGTTGATGCTGTTCGTGTTCTACCAGAAGACCGCCGGGCTGCCGCCGGAAGTCGCGGCCAAGGCGGATCGCGTGTTCCCGCATTTCATTGTCACGCAACTGCCGAACGGTCTGATCGGCCTGGTGGTCGCCGCGATTTTCGCCGCCGCCATGAGCACGCTCTCCAGCTCGCTCAACTCGCTCTCGGCCACGGCGGTGACGGATTTTTATCGGCCGCTCTTCGCGCCCAATAAAACCGACGGGCACTATCTCAAAGTGTCGCGCGTGCTGACGGCGGTCTGGGGGGGCGTGCAAATCGTCGTGGCCATGATCGCGATCGCGATGCAGGGCCGCGGGGTGGACGCCGTGCTGGCGGTGGCGTCCTTCACCAACGGGCCGGTGCTGGGGCTGTTTCTGTTGAGCACGTTGACGCGCCGGGTCGGCCCGCGGGGCGCACTGGTGGGCGTCGTGACCGGCGTCGTCTGCATGGCCTTGGTGTGGCTGCAACTCAAAGTGTCCTGGCAGTGGTACGTCTTGATCGGTTCGCTGATCACGTTCGTGAGCGGCTCGTTGGCGAGTGCGCTGGGGGAGCCGCGCCCGGCAAAAGCAGTTTGATTTCCCGGCCCCAATCGGTTTACTTCCAATCATGGCAACCGCAACCCTGCCCCGGCCCGCCGCGCGCAAGCGCTTTTGGACCTTCGACGAGATGCTCGCCGAGTTGGGGGAATCGAATCTCCCGGTCGAACTCTGGGATGGAAAAATCATCATGTCACCGACGCCAAGACCCAATCAGCAGCGGATCGTGTCTCGGTTCTACAAACTGATGGACGCTTTTGTCGAAGAGCGGGAGCTAGGAGAGGTTTTTCTCAGCCCGCTCGACGTGATCCTAAGCCAGCATCGGGTAGTGCAGCCCGACGTGTTCTTCATCGCCAAAGCCCGGCTCAACCTGGTCACGGATCGGGTGCGTTGCGCGCCGGATCTGGCGATGGAAGTCATCTCGGAGGGAAGTTGGCGCCGCGACCGCGGGGACAAGAAGGACCTCTACGAACAATTCGCCGTGCGCGAATACTGGATCATTGACCCGGAGGCGCAGACCATCGAGGTCTTCGCGCTGGAAAAAGGCGCGTTCAAGCTGGCCTCGCGCGCCGAACCGAGTGACCCGGCTGCCTCAAAACTGCTCGCTGGCTTCACCGTGGCCTGGTCGCAGTTGGTGCTGTGACCGATTTCGATTCACTGCTCCGGCGCCCCGCCCCGCTCCTCGCCCTTGCGCCCATGCAGGACGTGACCGACGGCGCGTTCTGGAAACTCATGCACCACTACGGTGGGGCGGACGTTTACTGGACGGAATACTTCCGCGTCCACGGCACGTCACGACTGGAGTCCTGGATCGTGGCGTCCATCGAACAAAACTCCACGGGCCAGCCGGTCATCGCGCAGATGATCGGCAACGACATTCCCGCGCTCGTGCGCACCGCGAAAGAACTGCAACGCCTCCCGGTCGTGGCGATTGACCTGAATCTCGGCTGCCCCGCGCCGATCGTTTACAAGAAATGCGCCGGCGGCGGATTGCTCCGCGAACCGCAGCGCATTGACGCCATTCTCGGCGCGTTGCGCGAGGCGGTGAGCATCAAGTTCACGGTGAAAACGCGCGTGGGCTTCGCTTCGCCGGACGAGTTTGACTCTTTGCTGGCGGTCTTCGCGAAGCACTCGATTGATCTGCTCACGGTTCACGCGCGCACCGTGGCGCAGATGTATCGTCTGCCGGTTTACTACGATTTGATTCGCCGCGCGGCTGAAGCCCTGCCGTGCCCGGTGATCGCGAACGGGCACGTCTATTCCGCCGCTCAAGCGTTGGAAATCCTGACGCAGACGAAGGCGCGGGGCTTGATGATTGGCCGTGGCGTGATTCGCAGCCCCTGGCTCTTCAACCAGATTCGCCAGCGGCTGCGTGGCGAGACGGTCACTTACCCAACCGGCCGCGACGTGCTCGACTACATCGCGCTGCTTTACGAATCCCAGGCAAGCTTCGTCGCGGCGGAAAAGATTCAGGTGGAACGGATGAAGAAATTCATGAACTACCTCGGCGAAGGCGTCAGGGCCGTGCGCCAGCCTCCGGATCGGCGCGTTGGTGACGTCGGCAGCAACCCCCAATGCGCCGCGCCGGAGCTCGGCGCTCCCATCCCCGGCGGATTCCTCCACCAGATCCGGCGTGCCGAAACGAAGGCGGGTTTCTTCGGCATCTGCCGCGCGTTCCTCGATCACGGCGAGCCAATGAATCTGGAACCGGAGGGAGCAGACCGCGGCGAAGCTCCAGTGGCTCCGGTATCGCGTTACGAAAGTACCCAATGAAAGCGGTGAAGCGGGTCATCGCCACGCGAATAACCACATGCCCGGCATGAGCTAACCGGGGACCCTCCGTGCGGTCGGCGGAACGACCTCACCCAGCGGTTGGCGCTCCACCTGATTTACGCCCGGTTGGCATCACCGGCCGGGCACGTCAAACGGGCCGCGGCCCACGTCCACTGGGGCCACGTCGGCATGCGGCGCGCGCGCTGGGGTCAGCGCGCTGCGGATCGCATCTAGGTAGCCGAAGCCATATTCCGTGTGCGGCTCAATGTAAGAACCTTCGCCCCATTCGTTCCACGCTTCGAGGATCAACATATTTCGCAGGCGCGGGCTGGTCGGATTGTTTTCGAGAAATTGCCGCGCCTCGAGGAGATGTTGGCGGAACAACTCGGGGGTGCGGTCGAAGCGGATGAAATCATTCTCGCCGTGCCACGGCCGACTGTCCCAACCGCCACAGACCGGCGGCACCAACGGAATGTCCGCCGTGTCGAGAATGTGCTGCCACTGGTGGCGATAGCCCTCGAGAATCGTGGCAAACGGCGCGCGAAATTCGCCCGCCGGCACGCCGAGATGCGGCCAGGTGTAGCTCGTCACCGCGTCGTAACCTTCCGCTGCGGCCTGGCGCGCCTCGGCGGCGGAGTTGACGCGCGCCATGAAATAAAGCCCCTTCAAACCGGCGCGCGCACACTCAGCCCGCATCGCGTCGAGGACGGAACGCACTTTGTCGGGACCGAGATCACGGGTCAGATTTTCCGGCGCAAAGATGATTACGACCGGCTTGCCATCCATCATCACATGCTCCGGCTGGCGGAAATAATTTTCGATCCAGAAGCGCGTCACGTTCAGGCAATCCTCGCGCGAAGAGGTGTCCGGCGGATTGTGATTGGCCCAGAGCAGACAGAATTTCAGCAGCGAGCGGTAGCGCGCCTTGAAATAGCCGTCGTGCAGTCCGTGCTCCAGTTGCCGCTGACCGCGCACCCAATACCAGTCGTAAATGAAAAACGTGATGCCGTGCTCGACCGCCCACTTGATGTGCCAGTCGGCCACTTCGGGATCCCCCTCGCGATACCAGCCCAGCACCGGTCGCCGTTCGGGAAAAGCCTGGATGGGTTGCCACTGCTTCGTCCCCGGCCAGCCCGGGAAATAATAGGCCCCCACCTCGATCGGCCCGCGCACCGGTTTGGGCACGGGCACGTAGCCGCGCTGGGCGCTTTTCGGAATCGCCGTGAAGTCCAGGCGGGCGACCGCAGTGGCCGCCGGCGAATTCGGCGCGTGAATCTCCACCGTGGCAGTGCCCGCGCGCGGTTTGCGGGCCGCGACCGACCAGCGCAACGTCACGTCCTGACCGGGGGCCAAAAACGGATGCGAGGTTTGCACCGGCGTTATCAACCGAACGCCTTCCGGCAGGCGCACGGTCGCGGCCAGATTGCTGATCGTGGCGCCGCCTGCATTCGCCACCTTGGCAGCGAGCGTGAAATCCGGCCCGGCGCGCACGGGAAATTCTTCGACGCCAAAGTAACGGACTGCCAGCTCGGGTTCGCCTTGGGGTTGGTCGGAAGCTCGCAACCAGCGCAAGTGCGCCGTGGCGCCCACTTCGTCCGTCGGGCGCAAAGCCAGCGCAATGATTTCGCCGTCCCAGTGCCGCGAAGTCCGCGGGTCCAGGTTGTAGGTGTGCTCGCGGCCGTCCGCGTAAATCGGAAATGAAAACCGTTGCAATCCCGCCCGCGCCGCCGTCGCAAACATGAGCGTGGCATAACGCCCGCGGTCCACGGCCAGGCGCAAACTCAGATTGGTGCGCTGTCCGGCGGGGAAGCGCACGGGCGGGGCCACCGCCAGACCCGATGCCGCGCGCAGGATCACCGCCAGCGCCCCATTCGTGGCTAAGACTTCCGCTCCATCTGCGCCGCGCCAGGCTTGCGCGCCCGAAGCGAAATCGAATTCTGGCACCACTCGCAGCGCGGGAACGGCGGCTTTCAAGATCCGAAAGGAATCGAGTTCAAAACTCGTGGCGTCATAGAGATCGAATCGCAGCCGCACGATCTGTCCGTCCGGATGCCAGAAAGGCCGGACTTGGTAAGGGTGCCATGCGTGGTCGCCAGTGATCGGAAAGCGCGTGGATTTTTCTTGCGAGAAACCGCCGTAGCGTCCCGTCGTCGTGTTGCTCCAGAAAATCTCCGCGAGGCCGTCGCGGTCCGCCTTCAGCCGCAACTCGATCACGTCCCACGGATCCGCCTGCACGGCCAGGCGCGTTTGCAGTTCGAGAATCGGATCGCTGCCCACGGCGCGGCAGCGAAGCTCGCCATTGGTGACCGCGACATCCGTGAGGTGAGCGTTTGGCTGCCAGCCTTCGAAATCGCCGTCGCGATCAAAGCGCCACTCGGTCAGCGGCGGGGCGGGCGCCGCCGCGGAGCTAACGCTGGCGGGCCGCGCTTTCTGGATCACAAACTCAATGATGGCGCGGGCGTCGGCGTAGGTCGTCGCGTGGCCGCCTTCCGCGCGATGGATCAGCAACACGTCGCGACCGCGCGCTTTCAATTCGTTGGCCAGCCGCCCGACGCTTTGCGACGGCACGACGTCGTCCTTGCCGCCCGCCGTAATGCCCACCGGCATGGTGAAGCGCTCGGGCCAGAATTCCGCGCTCCGCTTCCTGTATTCCTCGGGGATCGCCGTCTTGCTGCCGCCGAACGAGGCCGCGATCGCGTCCGGGAATCCTGCATACTCGACCAGGTTGGCCGTCCCGTTCATCGAAGCCACGCCGGCCACGAGTTCCGGATGCAACGCCGCGAACGTCAGGCTCGCCGTGCCGCCCATCGAGCCGCCACACAGAAAAACGCGCGCCACCCGCTGCGTTTTTTTCAATTCGCCGATCACCTGAACCAGATCGGTTTCCGCCTGCGGACCCATCCACGAAGTTTTTGCGCGATAATCCGGGGAGACGTAGCTCATCCCCTGCGCCGCCGCCACGTCCCGCGCCGCGCGACATTCATCGCGCGGATCGCGCACAAACTGCCAGCGATCCGCGCCGTGGCCGTGCAACGCGATCAGCACGTCGTGCGGTTGTTCCGGCTTGAAGCCCGGCGGCACCACCAGCACATAACGCTGCTCCGTGCCATCGCTCGCCGCGGTGAAAGGAACATCCGTCGTCTGGGTTTCATTCGTCACCCCCCAGACAATGCCGAGGTTGGCGAGCAGGAGGAGTAGCGCCCAGCTCGAAGCCCGGCAACGCGGTTGATTCGCCCGGTCGCTGCTTGGTTGCGTGGGGATTTTTGTTTCCTGGGCGAGCGAGGCGGTCGCGAGGACTTTGAGTTTGTGATTCATAGACAGGACCAGTTTGCGCATGACTGCGGGTAAAGTCACTCTGTCCGGCTCAAGCGCGGGGCCGTCGCTGGCATTGCTTGCGTGGACAAGCAAAGCAAAAACGAACCGCCGGGGACCGCGCTCTTTACCAGCCGGTCTTGGTGTCGGGGGTGGTTAGCAGGGGGCGCGGGCCGCGTCGGCGTTGCCGCATTGGCGGAGCGCCTCCCTCCCCGGGCGCAGCAACTGCCGAACCCTCAAGTGGGACCAGAATTTCCAACCCCTTCGCAACCTCGGAGTCTGCTGCGCCCGAGGAGGGGCGCACTTCGGGAGGTTCCGGGAAGAGCTTTCATTTCTTCGCGGCACCGCGCGCTCGCGAGTGTGCGAGCAGCCACGCATAAAGCTCCGGGTTGTTGTAGGTCTCGGTCCACGAGTTGTGATTCGCTTCAGGGTAAACCGTGAGCTTCACGTCGTTCGCGCCAAATTTTTTCAACGCGTTGACCATCCGCTCGGACTCGTCGAGCGGAACCACCGAATCCTTCGCGCCGTGAAACGCCCAGATCGGCAGATCCCGCAAGACCGCGCCCTTGTCGCCGGGACCGAGCATGGCATCAATCATATTGCCGCCGCCGCAGATTGGCACGAGCGCCGCGAACCGTTCCGGATGCGCAAGGCCCAACCGCCAGGTGCCGTAGCCGCCCATGCTCAGGCCGGTGAGATAAACGCGGTTGGGGTCCACGGCGTATTTCGCGGCGATGTGATCCAGCAACTTCAACAATGACTCATTCTCCCAAAGCTGGCCTTCGGCACATTGCGGCGCGACGATGATGAACGGGAATTCCTTCCCCTGCTTCGCCAAGCTCGGCGGGCCATGAATCGCCACGCGCTGGACATCCGTGCCGCGCTCGCCGGCGCCGTGGAGGAAAAGCAGCAAAGGCCAGCGCGGGCCGCCCGGTTTGGGTTGGTAATGGGGTTGGTAATCCTTCGGCAGATAAAGCAGGTATTGCAGTTCGCCCTGCCGTTGGGATTTCCATTTCAGTTTAGCGGCGGACAACGGAGCGTTGGAGGTTTGAGCGTTGGCGTTCATGGGCCCGAGCAGCGTGGCCAGCAGCGGAAGCACGGCGAATTTCCGGAAGTTCATAGTCTGGGTTGATGACTCACGCGCCGAGCATGAAAAGAAAACGGGCGACATTCAACCATGAAGAGGAACCACCGGGCCAGCGCCGCAGGTGTCGCGCGACGACCGATTGAAGTCCGAAGGACTGGTTGAATGAAGGCTGGACAAGCTGGGTTGGGCGCGAGCAGAGTTATCCGCGCGAGCCATAGGTGCGAGGCCAGAAAGTCCAACCGCGTTCAGCCGCGAAACTAAAGCATGAATCAGAACCCCAACACGAGTGCAACTCGGGAGGAGCGGCTAGAAAGCGGCGAGCGTGCTTGCGCGAAAGGGTTGTGCTTTTCCAGGCGACTTCGTAGTCGTGGCCGTGAGTTCGCGCTCCGAGCGGTGGTTCATGGCGAAGGAAAGCCCAACCGCAACGGCCGCGGTCCCTCAGCTTCCGCACTGTTACGCTTCCTCGTTGTCGTTGGCCTCTTCCTTGGCCTGGCAAACCTCACCACGCAGGCCGCCGCTCCAGCCATCTCGACCCAACCGCAAAGCCAGACTGTGTTGGGCGGCACGAATGTCAGTTTCAAAGTCACCGCCACGGGCACGCAACCGCTGGCTTACCGCTGGTATTTCAACAGCAGCCGGCTGACGAACTCCAGCCATGTCAGTGGCAGCACCTCGAACCCGCTGGCCATTGCGGGCGTTCTCGCCAGCGACGCGGGAAATTACTTCGTCACCGTCTCCAACCAGAGCGGCATGGTTACCAGCGCGGTGGCCACGCTCACGGTGCGGTTTCCGCCCGTCGTCGTGCAACCACCGCAGGCCCAAACTGCGGTCGCTGGCTTGACTGCCAGCTTCGCTGTCTTCGCGACGGGCGCAGTC
>CAIKLQ010000341.1 GCA_903828255.1 uncultured Verrucomicrobiota bacterium | reverse complement strand
GCTCTCCCTCACCCCAGCCCTCTCCCGCTGGGAGAGGGAGCGTTGTCCGCCGTCCCAATGCACAACTGAGCGCTGCGATTGCGCTGGCGGCTTAGGAGTAACTGAGATTGTCCGCATGCTGTTCCCTCTCCCAGCGGGAGAGGGCAAGGGTGAGGGAGAACAGCCCCAACTAGATATCGGGTCGGATTGGGGGGCAGCGCCCGGCGAGATTCTGAACTGCGCCGCTGAAATGCCGCCTCTACCTCCTGCCTTCCTCATGCGGCATTTCACTTGGTCAGGGCGGCGCGAATCCGTTCGGCCATCGTCGCGGCGGTGAGTCCAAAATACTCGCGCGCTTCTTCCTGCTCGGCGGTTTCGTGCAGAAACTCATCCGCGGTGCCGCAGCGGATCAGGCGCGCTTTCGCGGGGAAATGATCCGCCAGCCATTCCGCCACCGCGCCGCCCAGCCCGCCGAGGACGCTGTGTTCCTCCAGGGTGGCAACGAGTTGAAAATTCTGGAACGCCGCCGCCAACGTCGCTTCGTCGAGCGGTTTGATCGTGTGAAAGCTGAACACCTTGGCGGAGATGTTTTCCTTCGCCAGCATCTCGGCGGTTTCCAGTGCGGCGGGCAGCATGTTCCCGGCGCTGAGCAGGCAAACGTCCGTGCCGTCGCGGACGGAGATGGCTTTGCCGATTTGGAAATCAATTTCCGTCTTGTGGACGACCGGTTCGCCTTTCTTGCCGATGCGGATGTAAACGGGGTTGGGATGATTCAACGCCGCCTTGAGTGCGCCGCGAACTTCCACCGAGTCCGCCGGGGCGACGACGGCGAGGCCGGGCAGCAGGCGGAGCATGCCCATCTCTTCGCAGGAATGATGCGTCGCGCCGAGCGAGGCGTACGAAAGCCCCGAGCCGGTGCCGACGATGATGACCGGTTGATGATGGTAGCAGACATCAATGCGAATCTGCTCCATGCAGCGATAGGTGATGAAGGGCGTAATGGTGTAGCAAATCGGGCGCAGGCCGCTCATCGCCATGCCGGCGGCCATGCCGATCAGGTTCGCCTCGGCGACGCCGCAGTTGAAGAAGCGTCCCGGACATTTCGCCTTGAGATCGTCGAAGAGGCGGTTGCCGATGTCGCCGCTCAGGAGCACGACGCGCTCGTCGCGTTGGGCGAGTTCGGTGACTTGCTTAGCAAATGCATTTCTCATGCGAGGCCCAGCTCCTTTTTCGCGGCGGCGACTTCCTCCACCTTGGGAATGCGATAGTGCCAGTTGTTGTCGTCTTGCATGAAGGAAACCCCCTTGCCCTTGATCGTGTGGGCGATGATGGCGACGGGTTTGCCGTTGCCGGTGGGAACGGTTTTCATCAGGCGCGTGAGTTCGGCGATGTTGTGTCCGTCCGCTTCATGCGCGTCCCAACCGAAGGCCGCCCATTTGTCGCGGAGCGAGGGGAGCGCCATGACTTCGTTGCTGCGACCCGTCGCCTGCCACTTGTTGTAGTCCACGATGACGCAGAGCTTTTCCAGCTTTTGCGCGGGCGCGAACATCGCGGCTTCCCAGACCGTGCCCTCGTTGCACTCGCCATCGCTCATGCAAACGAACACGCGGTAATCCAAATTGCGAATCCGCGCGGCCATCGCCATGCCGACGCCGACGGGCAGGCCGTGACCGAGCGAGCCAGTCGCGAGTTCGACGCCCGGCGCGCAGTTGGGCGCGGGTTGCTCGGCGAGGGGAGAGTGGTGCTGGGCGAATTTCTCGAGCCATTCCTTCGGGAAAAATCCGCGCTCGGCGAGCGTCGCATAAAGCGCCGAGGCCGCGTGGCCTTTGCTCAAAATGAAACGGTCGCGCAGCGGATCGGTGGGTTGCTGGGCGTCCACGCGAACGATGTTCCAGTAGGCGGCGACCAAAATGTCCAGGCACGACAACGCCGAGCCGAGATGCGGTGTGCCGGCGGCATGGGACATTTCGATCACTTTGAAGCGCAAACGTCGCGCGATCAGATCGAGGTCAGCGCTGGCAGTGGGGGCGGCAGCGGTCATTTGAAATGGATGATGCAATGGATGACTTCGCCGGAGCGCATCTTGGCGATGCCGTCATTCACTTCGGCCAGCGAAATGCGATGCGAGACGAAGCCTTTGGGATCGAAGCGCCCGGCGCGCATCATACGGAGGTAACGCGGGATGTCTTCGGCGGGCAAACTCTCGCCACCGTGCGAGCCGCGCAGGACTTTCCCAAGATGCAGCGGCAGCGTGTTGAGGGAAATTTTCTTGTCGTGTGCCATGACGCCGACGCCGACGACGCGGGCGAAGTTGCCTGCCAGCGTGAAGGCTTTCTCCAGAATCGCCGGGTTGCCGGTGCCGTCCACAACCACGTCGGGCCGCGCGCCGCCGAGAATTTTGAGCACGGCTTCGGAGAAATCTTCCTTGGCGGAATTGACCGTGTGGGTGGCGCCGTATTTCGCAGCGACTTGCAACTTGTGATCCTGAATATCCACCGCGATGACCGGGTGGGCGCCGGCGAGATGCGCCCCCAGCACCGTGCCCAAGCCGATGCCGCCGCAGCCGATGAGGACGACCGACTCACCAAGCTTTACGTGGGCGTTGTTGTTGATCGTGCCGAAACCGGTGGTGAGCGTGTCGGCGAGCAGGCAGCAGATTTCGAAGTCCGTGTCGGCGGGCACGACGGTGAGCCGGTTTTCCGAGAGCACAGCGAGCTGTTGGAAAGTCGTGATCGGGCCGGCGTTGCAGGGCTTGCCGTTCCACTGATAAACCGCACCGCGCGCCTCGATGCCGCGGCCGGGCCGCCAGTGAGCGACGACGCGGTCGCCGGGTTTGACGTGACGAACTTCGGGGCCAACCTCGAGCACGATGCCGCCCGCCTCGTGGCCGAGCAGGTGCGGCAGCCATTTGTCCGGGCCTTTCACGCCATCAATCTCGCCGATCTGCGACCCGCAGATGCGCGTGGCCTTGAGGTCCACCAGCACCTGGCCGAAGCCGAGCGCGGGAATTTCCACTTCGTCGAGGACGAGTGGTTTCTTCTGTTCAACCAAAATGGCGGCGGCGGTTTTCATCCTTAGAAGTTTAGCAGCGACATCCCGCTCTTGAGAAGCGTGGTCTTGGAAATCGGCTCGGCGTTGCCGACGATTTTTACGGCTTGCGCGCCGGCGAGTTGGCCGAGGAAGGTCGCAAGGTCAACCGGCAGCCGGCGGGCGACTGCGAGCGCCGCCACCGAGAAGAACGCATCGCCCGCGCCGATGGTGTCCACGACGTCGCGTTCGAGCGGCGGGCAGAGACAGGCCGGCTGGCGGTCGTGCAGGCCGATGGTTTCCACCGAGCCGCGCGTAAGCCAGGCGTAGCGAGAACGGAACTTCTTCTTCAACGCCGCCAACTCGTGCGGAAAATCCAGCGCGCGCCGTCCGGCGGAAAGCATCATCTCCTGTTCGTCGAGCGTGAAGGCGTCGGCGCGCTGGTATTGGCGGTTGATGATGTTGAAGCCGTGGTTGTTCGAGTTGGTCTGGCAGTTCAGCACCAGCACCGGGGCGCGGTCCTGCACGAGTTCGCGCAGGCACGGCTGCATCATGCCGTGGCCGAAATCCGCGAGCACCACGACGTCCGCCTTCGCGATTTCGGACAGGAGTTTCTTCTCCAGCCGCCGCAGAATATCCGCCGAGGGCGCGGCGGCATCGAGATAGTTGACGGAAAAAAGTTTACTCATCTCCGAACCTTCGACGAGCGGCTCGACAAAGCGCTGCTTGATGACGGTGGTGAAGCCCGGTTCGCGCACCGTCAGGTCCTGCGCCGCCGGCACATGCGCCCGCAAGGCGTCCTGCGCCCAGGCTTCCGTGCCCACGAGACTGAGATACTTGGCGCGGTTGGTGAACTGCCGGATGTGCCGGAACACCGCGAGCGCGCCGCCGCACTGCGTTTCTTCGCGCAGGAACCGACCGGAGATGATTTTGTTTTTCGAAGTCAGTCCCTGGACCTTCAAATAGGAATAGCGATCAAAAATCG
This sequence comes from uncultured Verrucomicrobiota bacterium, assembly GCA_903828255.1. Classification (GTDB taxonomy): domain Bacteria; phylum Verrucomicrobiota; class Verrucomicrobiia; order Limisphaerales; family JADLHS01; genus CAIKLQ01. Next base: position 9,047 of record CAIKLQ010000341.1, on the reverse strand, counting down.
TGTCGCCAACGACGAGCACCTTCAAGTCGGCGAAGCTTTCGACGGCGTTGAAGAATTCCTTGCGGGTGAATTTCACCGCGAGCGCCGCGCAAAATGCCTTCACCGGCTGGCTCAGGTGGTCGAAATACTGGTTGAGCAGTTTGGTGGAACTGTACTGGACCGAACCGATGAAGCGCACCTGGCCGCCGACTTCTTTCACCGTGCGAATCTCGGCCGGGATCGTGCCCTCGGTGTCGAACTCGGGATCAGCGTATTCCTTGCCGCGGCAATAAATGTTCGGCCGCACGCAGTCGATCGCTTCGATCGCGCCAGTGAACGGAACAAGGACGATGTAATCCACGCACGAAAGGGCGGCCAGACTCTTGAGGCGCAGATGCTCGTTGAAGTAGGGCCGGCCCGGACCTTTGTTGACGAACTTGTCCGCCGTGAGCGTGACCACTAGGGCGTCGCCCAGTTCCCGCGCCTCTTCCAGATGCAGGATGTGCCCGGGGTGAATGAGATCGAAGATGCCGTGCGATTGAACCAAGCGCATGCCGCGCTCCCGCAGCGTTTTGAAAAACGCCGAAGCGGCGGCGAATGGAATGATTTTTGTCGCAGACATCGGGTTGGTTTTAGCCGCAGCAATTCAGGCGAATGCCCCCTCACCCTGACCCTCTCCCCCTCCACGGGGGCGAGGGAATAGCGATGCGCGCCTCGCGATAATTCCGATGCCGCTCGATTCGCCGGCAGACTGGCGACGATTCTCCCTCTCCCCTTCGGAAGGGGAGAGGGCCGGGGTGAGGGGAAACGTCCGCTGCATACTTCAGCTTAGCGGGAGGCGTAATCGTAAGCCTTGGCCGACCGCCCGACCTTCATGAACTTCATGTTGTAATGCTCCGCGGCGTCAATGTCCGGGAACGCGCCGCCATCGAGCGCCTTGCGCAGATTCGCCACCTCAGCACGGATGGAACTGACGGGTTGGTAGCCGAGCTCGCGCAAGATTTTCGCCGAGGAGATGTGGTAATCGCGTTTGTCGAGCGTGTCGGTGACTTTGATTTCGACGTTGAGGTCCGCAAGTTCGCCCTGGATCACCTTGGCGATCTCGATGACTTTCAAGTTCTCGAAACCGAAGTTGAACGTGCGCCCATTGATCTTCGCCGCAGCGATATCCACGAGCAGGCCGTAGAGGTTGATCATGTCGGTCATGCCGACGTTCGGGCGGCGTTGCTCGCCGCCGTGGACGGTGATGACACGTTTGCGGAGCGCGTCGGCGGTGAGTTTGTTGACCGTGAGATCGAAACGTTGGCGCGGCGAGTAGCCGCAGACGGTCGCGGGACGGACGTTGACCGTGCAGAAATCCGGCGAGGACGCCGCCGTCACGAGCCACTCGCCGAGCATTTTGTATTTCGAGTAAAACGTGATCGGCTCGGGTTCGAGAGTTTCGTCAATGTCCGCCACATCGCGCACGCCGAAGACGCTGCTGGAGGAAGCGTTGATGAAACGCTTCACGCCGGCGGCACGGGCTTGGGCGAGCAGCAGGCCGAGGGCGTCGAAATTCACCTGGCGCGTGAGCACTTCGTCAATATCGCCGGTCGGGTCGTTGGAAATCGCCGCGAGATGAATCACCGTATCCATGCCGACGACGGCTTGGGCGACGGTTTGCGGATCGCGAATGTCACCGCGCACGAGTTCGAAGCGGCTCTGCCAGTGGGGGAAGGACTTGTCGGCCTGGAGCGCAACGAGGCCGGCGTCGGTGTAAAGCATGAGGTCAATCACGCGGACGTGATGACCGAGAGCGAGCAGATGGGGCGTCAAACGCGCGCCCACATAACCAAATCCGCCGGTAACGAGAATTTTTGCCATGTGATTGTGTTTAGTCTTTGGGTGTTCAGTTAAAATTGCAGCCGGGAGTTGCCCCCTCACCCTGACCCTCTCCCCCGCCAAGGGGGCGAGGGAACAGCAAGGTGCGGCTCCCGAAATCTCCAACGCCGCCAGTTTGGCTCGCCGACTGTCGGCGATTCTCCCTCTCCCCTTCAGAAGGGGAGAGGGCCGGGGTGAGGGGATTCCGCATTGTTTGGGCGCTACTCACGGTTTGTGAATGTAATCCGCAGGTTGTTTCTTCAGTGCTTCCAGGTTGCCCGAAATCCAGGCGATGGTTTCGTCAATGCCCTGATCAAGCGAGAGTGCGTCCTTCCAGCCGAGCGTCGTGCGGGCTTTGGTGCTGTCGAGCAGGTAGGCGGCGTCCTTGCCCGGACGGTCGCCGACGACTTCCACCACGTCCTCGAACTGCACGCCCATGCGCGTGCAGACGCGCTCGACGAGTTCCCGGATGGAAACGTAAAGATCCGTGGAAAAATGATACGTCTCGCCGGGCGGCGCCTGGCGGGCGACGCGCAGCGTTCCTTCGGCGACGTCGCGCGCGTGAATGAAGGACCGCACCGAGCGCCCGCCGCCGTGGAGTTGGAGCTTGCGCCCGAGCTTGATGAAGAAAACCGTACGCGGAATGATGCGATAAAGCTGCTGGCCCGGCCCATAGACATTCGCCGCCCGCGTGAAGACGACCGGGAATTTGTAGTTCTTGAAGAACGTCATCAGGTGCAGATCGCAGGCCGCGCGCGACGCCGCGTAGGGCGTGCTGGGATTGAACGGCGCGCTTTCGGTCACGTTGCCGCTGCAACTGCCATAGACTTCCGGCGTGGTGACGTGGACGTATTTCTTCAGGAAGCCGAAGTGCCGGATTTTCTCGTGCAACCGCACATTCGCGACCACGTTGGTTTGATACCACTGGTCGGGATGCAGCCAGCTTTCAGCAACCATGCTCTGGGCGGCGAAATTGACGACGTAATCCGGCTGGAAATCGCCTATGGCGGCGGCGAGTTCGTTGGTGTGCTGGTTCAGATCGAGTTGCTTGAACTCAAACTTGGCACCGGCCGGACGCTGGGTGGGCCACCGGTAGGGCAGGAAAACGGAATGAAGCTCCCCCGAACGGCTGGTCCCGATGACCTCATCGCCGCGCGCGAGCAGGAAATCCACGAAACTCGCTCCGGTGAACGAGTTGCTGCCAATCACGAAAAATTTGTCTGCCATGATGCTTCCGGGTTTCCATTCGTTGAACGGGCTTTTGCCCGGCAAAAACGAACCGCAAAGATTCCAATTTTGGGACGTTTTGCAATCTTATTCAACCTGCCCAACCAGTTGGCTGGCAATTTCCTCCCCGATAGTCAGCGCCGCCGTGGCCGCCGGGCTGGGCGCGTTGAGGACGTGCAGCGCCTTGCGGCCGCGCACGAAGCTGAAATCCTGTACGAGCGTCCCGTCCGGCGACATCGCCTGCGCCCGAACGCCCGCGCCACCGGTTTCCAAATCCGCGACGCGAATGTCGGGCACCAGCCGTTGGAGCGACTGGCAGAACAGTTCCTTGCTGAACGAGCGTTTGATTTCCTCCCAGCACATGCGCTTGTGCTGGCCGAGGAATTTCCACAGTCCGCCGAACGAAAGGGCGTCGAAGAGGTCGGCGGCGCTGAAGTCGGTTTTCTTGTAGCCCTCGCGCTTGAAGGCCAGCACCGCATTCGGTCCAGCTTCGACCCCGCCCTCGATAAGCCGCGTGAAATGGACGCCGAGAAATGGAAATTGCGGGTCGGGCACGGGATAAATCAGGTGCTTCACCAGATGCTGCCGCGCGGCTTTGATTTTGTAGTATTCGCCGCGGAAGGGAACGATGCGCACGGCACGCTTTTCGCCGGCGAATTCGCTCACGCGATCGCAGTGCAAGCCAGCGCAATTCACTACGAAATCGGCCGGGAACTCGCCAGCGGTAGTCACGGTCACCCAGCCGGTGGGTGTGGGGTTCAATTTCGTCACGCGGGCGTTCGTCACGACTTTGCCGCCCTGTTCGGCGATCCGCTTGAGCAAGGCTTCGCAGACTTTCGGGTAATCCACGATGCCTTCCTGCGGCACCCGCAGGGCCGCCACGCCGCCGACATGCGGTTCGATCTCGCGCATCTCCTCGCGGCCCAACCATTGCAAACCCTGCAAACCATTTTGCCGCCCGCGCTCGTGGAGATTCTTTAGTCGCTGGACTTCCGTTTCGTCCACCGCCACGACGAGCTTGCCGCAGGTTTCATGAGGGACGTGGTTGTCGCGACAGAAAGCGACCATCTCCTGCACGCCCTGCACCGCCATGCGCGCCTTGACCGAGCCGGGCTTGTAGTAAAGCCCCGCGTGCAGCACGCCGCTGTTGTTGCCGGTTTGGTGCCGCCCCACCCCGGATTCCTTCTCCAGGACGGTGACTTGCGCGCCGGGGAACTTCTTGCCGAGTTTGAGCGCCGTGCCCAAACCCACAATGCCGCCGCCGATGATGATGATGCGTTGTTTGCCCACAGAATTTTCCGAAAAACCGGGTTTACCACTTGGAGAAAATCATCCGCTTGGCCTCAACGAAGATGTAGGCGATAAATCGGAAGATGCGCCGGACCAGCGGATTATCCGGCCAGATTTGGGCGTTTTCCTGCATGAGCTTATCCGCCTCCGCCGGCTTGCCCGTCGCGCGCAAACAATCCGCCTTGAGGACATTCAAGAACTTGGGTCGCAGGTCGGAGTGAGTGACGATTTCCAGCACGGCCAGCGCTTCCTCGAAACGGTTGGCTTTGATCATGGCGCTGGCCTTGGCGAGCAGGCGGGCCACCGCCTTAGCTTCCAGATTGAAATACCGCTCGTCCAGCGTCTGGCGTTGTCCCGGGGTGAGGTTGGAATGGCGTTCCTCGCGGAAAACCGCGTAAAGATCGGAGAAGTTCTTGGTCTCCTCATGAAACCGGTGGATGACCGCCCGGCTGCTGTGTTCGATTTGATCCCGCTCCGGACACGGCTCGGGGTGCATCCGCTTGAGCAGTTCCTTGGCGGTATGAGCGCGCTCGTCCAGCGTGTGATTGTAAAGCCCGGTCCAGAACGCCACGTTGCGCATCCGCGGCGTCTTGCCCTTGCCGCCGATCAGCCCGAGCTTGATGGGCAACTGCTCGCGCCGCCCGATGATCTGCCCGATTTGATCCAGCCAGGTGTCGTCGAACCAAAACGGAAAATAGGCGGTGCTGAAGCGCCCGGTCACCGCCAGCCACTCGGCGCTCAAAATCATTTGGAAGGTCGGCTCGTGCAACGCCGGATCATGCGGATGCGCGACCAGAATGCGATCCGGATACTTGTTGTACGCCGCGCGAATAATGTCGTCCCAACCCGGCGTCACGAACAACGTATCGTCCGCATGGAGCATGAAAATCCCGGACCCGGAAGTGCAGGCCCGCCAGGTGAGGTTGTGAATTTCGCCGAGGCTTACGGCGTTTTCGCCGACGACCCAATGGATGGCAAACGAATAGCCCTTGAACTTCCCGGCCTGAATGGCGTCCATCGTCAACTGGTCATCGTGATCAATGTAAAGCCACACCGCGAACCTGCTTTTCTGGGCGATGGTTTGTTCCAGCGAGGCAAACACCTGGGCCAGGCTTTCGGGCCGCCCCCGCGTGGGCAGGAGCAGGCTGATATGGTCCTTATCGGTGACGGGTGGGGGATTTTGCTTTAACGAAATGAACATGCGCGCGTGAGATAGGTTGCCATGAAGGTTTTCTTGCGGCGGGAGACTAGCCGGAATCGGCGGGCCGGTTCAAGGCGCAAAAATCTCGCGGAGAGGTTTCGCCCGCCTCCCGGAGCGCGGACGGTCCCTCGCTCGCAGCGCTTCGCCAAACATAGGCGCGCTTGTAAAATAGGCGCGCTTGTAAATATGCCGCCCCAACCATGTTCAGTCGCTGCGGCCGGAGATCGGTCGCGCGCCGTCAGAAAAGCTGCGCGGCGACCCTCGCCAAGTGCCGTCCGCCTGGCCGGCCCTTCCGATTGCCCGCCCAAAAATCCACGTTGCACGGAATCCGTATGCGGTTATGTTCCGCCCGTGGATTGGCAGCAAGTGATATCTTTGATGATTGTGGGCAGTGCGGCGGTGGCGTTGTTGTGGGGGCGCTTTCGCCGTCGCAAATCGCGCTTTGGGCTGGAAACGCATTGCGGTTGTGCCGGCAGCCCAGCCACCAACCCGCAAAGTTCGATCATTTTCCACGCGCGCAAAGGCCATCGGCCCCGGGTCCTGGTCAAGCTGAAATGAGGTGGCGCTTGCGCGAATCCGCCACCTAAGCTAATTTCCCACCCTCAATCATGGCCGTTAATAAGATTAGTGCGACAGTGCGATACGTAAGCCGCGCCTCGACGGTGGGAGGTCGGGAAAGTTCCGCCAACGGGCACTGGGTGCCGAGCACGGATGTTTACGTGACGGATGGCGGGTTGGTCATCAAGATTGAACTGGCGGGCATGAAAAGCGACAACCTCGAAATCAGTGTCGAGGGCAATCGCCTGCGGATCAGCGGCAACCGGCCGGATTGCTGCCGCGCGACCAAGTGCAACTTCCAGTTGATGGAGATCAACTATGGCCCGTTCGAGCGCTACATCGAGTTACCGACGGGTTACGATTTGAGCCAGGCCCGGGCCGCCTACCTGAATGGCTTCCTGCGCATTGACGTGCCCGTGGCGCGCTCCCATTCCAAGAGCACTCGGGTCCACATCGTCGAAGGAACTTAGCCTTCCTCAAGTTTCTCCTTGCAGCGACCTCCAACCTGCGGCATCAAGCGACGATGAGTTCGCCGGATACAGAATTTGTCAGCATCCTCGGCTCGACCGGAAGCACGGAGCCGCCCCCGCGTATTTCGGCGCGCTCGCTACCGGAGACAGTGCCCGTGCTGGGACTTTCCGACGTGGTGATTTTTCCGGGTGCCGTCGCGCCGCTGCTCGTCGAGACCGGGCCGAGCATCCAACTCATTGACGATGTCGTGGGCGGCGACCGTTTGATGGGCGTGGTGCTGCAACGCCTGCCCGACGTGGCGGATCCGTTGCCCGAGCAGCTCTACGAAGTCGGCTGCATCGTGCGGCTCGCCAAGATGGTGAAGTTCCCTGACAACACCGCGCGCGTGCTCGTCGAAGGGCTGTGGCGGATCCGGTTCACGGATTACACGTCCCAAACGCCTTATCTCACCGCGAAGTTCGAGCTGCTGCGCGACGAGAAGGAAGATTCGATCGAAGTCACGGCGATGATGCGCAACGCGCAAAGCCAGTTTCAGGAGATCATCAAACTCTCGCCCGCCCTGTCCGAACAGGTGAAGATCGCCGCGCTCAACACGGAAGACCCCGGCCATTTCGCCGATCTCATCGCAGCGAATTTGAATCTCAGCCTCGAAGACCGGCAGGCGCTCATCGAGATTCCTTCGGTGAAGGCGCGCCTCGGGCGTTTGCTGCCCATGCTCAATCGCGAGCATGAAGTGTTGAATCTCAGTTCGAAAATTCAAACCGACGTCGCCACGTCCATCGCCAAGAGCCAGCGCGATTTTTTCCTGCGGGAGCAGTTGCGCGCCATTCAGCGCGAGTTGGGAGAGGGCGAACCGAACGCCGGTGAGATCAAAACTCTGCGCGAGAGGATCGAGGGCACGTCCCTGCCGGCGGAGGCGAAACAGGTCGCCACGCAGGAACTCGACCGCCTCCAGCAAACCCCGCCCGCCGCCGCCGAATACGGCGTGTCGCGCAACTACCTCGACTGGATCCTCGCCCTGCCATGGGAAAAGCAAACCGAGGACAAGCTGGATCTGACCGAGGCCGCGCGCATTCTCAACGAACAGCATTTCGGACTGAAGAAGGTCAAGGACCGCCTGCTCGAATTTCTCGCCGTCATCAAACGCAAGAAGGCCATCAAAGGCCCGATCCTTTGCCTCGTCGGCCCGCCCGGTGTGGGGAAGACTTCGCTTGGCAAAAGCGTGGCCGCCGCGCTCGGGCGCAAGTTCGCCCGCCTCGCGCTCGGAGGCATGCGCGATGAGGCCGAGATTCGTGGCCATCGGCGCACCTACGTCGGCGCGTTGCCCGGGCGGATTCTCCAAACCTTGCGCCGCGTGGAGAGCCGCAACCCCGTGATCCTGCTCGACGAACTCGACAAGGTCGGCGCGGATTTTCGCGGCGACCCGGCGTCGGCTTTGCTCGAAGTGCTCGACCCCGCGCAGAACCACACCTTCACCGACCATTACCTGGATTTGCCGTTCGACCTTTCGCGGGTGCTGTTTATCACCACCGCCAATTGGCTCGAACCGATTCATGCCGCCCTGCGCGATCGGCTCGAAGTGATCGAACTGCTCAGCTACACGGAGTCCGAGAAACTTCAGATCGCGAAACGCTACCTCGTCCCGCGGCAGCTTGAGGAACACGGCCTGACGCGCCAAGAGGTGACGATTCCCGACGCCACCCTGAGCCGGCTGATCCAGGAATACACCCGGGAAGCCGGCGTCCGGCAACTGGAGCGCGAAATCGCCGCGCTCGCGCGCAAAGCCACCCGGAAGATCGTGAGCCACAACGGCCAACTGCGCGCCATCAAACTTGAGCCCGACGCGCTCAAGAATTATCTGGGCCGCGCGCCATTCATCGCCGAAACCGCCGAAAAGATTTCCCAATCCGGCATTGCCACCGGCCTCGCCTGGACGCCCGTGGGCGGCGACGTGCTTTACGTCGAAGCCACCCGGATGCCCGGCAAAGGGGCGTTGCTGCTCACCGGCTCGCTAGGTGAAGTGATGAAGGAAAGCGCGCAAACCGCCGTCAGCTATCTGCGCAGCCAGGCCGAGAGTTTCGGACTCGATTTGTCGGACTTCAGCAAATACGACCTGCACATCCATGTGCCCGCCGGCGCGACCCCGAAGGACGGCCCGAGCGCGGGCGTCGTGATCGTCGCGGCGCTGGCGTCGCTACTGTCGGGCCGGCGGCTGCGCTCGCACACGGCCCTGACTGGCGAAATCAGCTTGCGCGGCCGCGTCTTGCGCGTCGGCGGCGTGAAGGAAAAAGTTCTGGCCGCGGTCCGCTTCGGCATCAAACGCGTCATCCTGCCGGAACAAAATAAATCCGACTGGATGGAAGTCCCGCCCGAGGCGCGCAAGAAGATCAAAGCCCACTTCGTCAGCCATATTTCGCAAATCATCCGGCTGGCGCTCGAACCCAAATGATCACGCGCTCCG
>CAIKLQ010000340.1 GCA_903828255.1 uncultured Verrucomicrobiota bacterium | reverse complement strand
CGAAAATGTGCTGGCCTTGCGCTGCATTCACGCCAGTCGTCGGCTGGATCAGTTCTGGAAAGCACGGCTCAACACCCACGCCGCACGCAACGATTGTCTGTCGCTCGCAGCTTAGCCGTAGAATCCTGTCGCGCACCCACCGGGCGACAAGCGGCGCACTAACTCTGTTTTGATAAAAAGATGCTGCCTGTCGGAGTGCAGGAACGAATCAAGTTCATCTGCGCCAATTGCTTCACGCGGGTTGATGCGGAATGCCGCTCGAAAACTTTCTGTTCTGCCGCCCTTCTCGAACGACAGCAGGCAAAATTTGAAGGAATGATGCACTTCCTCAAAGAGGAAACATTCATTTGAAAATCCAAAAATTGTGTCAATTTGTGAATCAGTAAAAAGCATCTCTCGAAGCTGTTTTGTTCCTAGATCAGTATAAATGCCGCTAGGAATAATAATTCCAACACGCCCACCTCCGCGCAAAAGATTGTAACATTGTTCGGTGAAAAGCTTGTAGAGATTGGTATCCGAGCCAGCTTTCTTCCCATCCACGATGCTGATCTGGTTTTTGAATTGGGGCACAGAACGGAAATAGGCACTCAAATGCGGGAAGCCGCTCAAGTATTGCAGCCAGGCCGCTTTGGTTTCGGCATCTTTCAGCAACCTCGCCTGTGCCTTCTCGAAATCGTGAATGGTCATGTTCTTTTTCGAGACGAGTTCAGAAAACGCCTCAAAAAACTCCTTGGAGTTCGGCTTGAAAATTTCCCACGGCGGGTTGGTGATGATGCCGTCGAAGCCGCCAGTGGCCATCACCTTGTCGAACTCATAGCCCCAATGGAACGGGTGCAAGGCTTCGATGTCGCTCAATTTCAGCCGCCGCTTTTCCGGTTTGCCGGTGTCGTTCTTTTTGTCGTCCCACGACGCCTGCTCGAACTGGATGCCGAGTGCGTTGAACTCGTCGAGCAGCATCTGGTTCAAGCGGGCGTAGGATTGCTCGCGGACATTTTCAATGTGGCTGCGGAGCGCAATGAGCCGTTCCTCCTGCGTGAGTCCGTCTTTCTCGCCCGGCTGGAAAGCGTGGATGCGGTAGAGTTCAATGGACTTATTTTTATCTTCCAGGATGGCGGCGAAACGGGCGGCATTTTGCTGGGCCACGAACGCGGACGTTTTTTCCGATTTTGTCGGCGCGGGCTTGGATTCGACGGTGAAGCCGAGATCGCTGCCATGTTGGAGCGTCATCCGTTCCTGTGCGCCGCCCACCTTGGTCTGCCCGGCGTCGAACTTGGCCGCGTCCACGCGGAGCAAGCCGATGAGCGAGTTGCCGGCGAGAATGTTGAAATCAATGTTCGGCAGCGGTTCAAGCTGGTCTTCGGTCTGCGCGGACGCGACGAGCGCAAGGAACAAGCGCAACCGGGCGATTTCCGTCGCCTCCTCCATGATGTCCACGCCGAAAAGATTGTTCGTGATGATTTGCTTCTTGATGAAATACAGGACAGACGGATGCTCGGCCTGGGTCTGCTTGTGCCAGTTGGTCAACTCCGTGTCGTTCAAGAATTGAATCTTGCCGATGGCGGCGGAGTAGATGGCGATGAGAACTTTCATCGCCGCGACGAGGAACGCCGCCGAACCGCACGCGGGATCAAGCAGGCGCAACGACGGCAGCACTTCAAATAGAAGCACGCGGCAAAGATTCGCGTCGAGATTTAGCAACAAGTCGGAAATGTTGGCAAAGCGCCGGTCCAGCGCCTTGTTCACGCGGTCAAGGATGAGCTTGTAAATGGTGCGCTCGCACAAGTAGCCGGTCATTTCCGGGCGGGTGTAATATGCGCCGAACTCTTTCTGATTGATGTATTTCTCGAAAATGTAACCAAGCACGTCGGGATTGATTTCCTGATCGTCGCCGCCCGGCGTGTCATTGAGATTCCACGAGTAGCGTTGAAACAGGGTGAAGACATTCTCAAAGGCCACATCGGGGATTTTGATGCGCGGCTTGTCGGGGAAACCGTGATTGAGTTCAACCCGGTGCGGCAGGAACAGGCCGCCGTTTAAGTAGCGGATTTTTCCGAGCAACGCTTTCGCTTCAGCGCTGCGAGCCGTCACCGGCTTGGCGAAGCCCTCAAAGAAAAGCGATTTCAGGAAAACCGAATAAAATCTGTCCGCGCCGCGCTTCTTGGACGCGGCGAGTTTGCCGGGGAGATAATCGCGATCCGCGCCGTCGAGAAATCCTTTGCGCTGGAGAAACCAGATGAACATGAGGCGGTTCATGACGACGGACGCGTACCAACGGCGCTGGTGGTCGTCGGTGATGCCTTCAATCAGACCCGTGAATTCCACTCGCTGGAGGTCGAAATCCTTGAAGAACTTCTTGGTGACGCGCTCAACGTCGAGGGCTTTTTTGAGACGGCTGGCGACTTCGGTAAGCGGAATGTTGCCCTGCGCGTCGAGTTCACTGATGTCCACGACGAGCGCGGCCAGCTTGCTCAAGAAAAGGTCGCCGGGTTGACCTTTTACATACAGATGGTCGCGGGCGTAAGCTCTGCCGGCCTCGCGCTTGACCCAATACCAGAGACTCTGGGTGCGAGCTGCATCGGTGAAGATGAGAAGATTTTCCGCCGCAAGCACGGAGACAGCGGCGTGGATTGAGGCGAGAGATTTCTTGTCGGAAGGTATCCTGCCATCGGGCATTGTGATTTCAAAAACCGTAATGCCGGAAAGCACCGCCACGGGCGCGCGTTGGAAACGGAGACCGCCTTTGGCCTCGACATCGGCAGGCTTAAGCGCGTATGGCGGATTGTTCCAACCGAGTTCGTTGATGAACAGCTTTTGAAAACTAAACTCCTGAAGAAGCTCGCGGGTGGATTGTAGATTGAGGGGCATGGTGGTGGATCAACGAAGGCCGAGGGAACAAATAATTTGCGGCGGCGGCGGGGGCGCGGCGTTGTCCAGCAGGACGAGGCGGTTTTCGTTGCGGAGGTCGAGGACGAGTTGGGCCAGGTGTTCGGGCGGCAAGCCCTGGCGAAGCTCGCGAGCGAGCGTGTCGCGGGCATATTCCGTTAGGTGGCCTCTGAGCATTTCTTCCAAGGCGCGCGGCAGGGCCGCGAGCGGCCCGGCAAACAGGGTGCCCTCGACGCTGGCCCAATAATCTTTGAGGCGGTAATACGCTTTGTATTTGGGGCCGGAACGCGAACCGAGCGCGCCCGTCATGGCGGGCTGTTCTTTGATCACGGCTTCGGCGGCCTGCTCGACCAGTTCGTGGTGATTTTCCGCCCGCGGCAGCGCGGGAGTTTCTGGCGCACACGCCGCAAGTTCCAAGATGGCGCGGGGGGATTCGGAAACGATTTTGCCGGCGTTGTCCACGCGGGCGAGGGCGTTCGCGCCTTCGGCGGTGCGCAGAAACACCAGCGCGCCGGGGGATGCCTTGGGCGGGGTGGCTTTGGCGGAGAAAACGACATCGGGCAAATCTTCGACGGTCTTTTGCAGCGCGGCGTTGTCTTTGATGGCGTCCTGCCAGATGCCGAGGGCGAAAGAGCCGAGGTCAACTTCGTCATCCTGATCGTCGAGCGCGCCGGATTTTTCGTTGTAAAGATTGTGCCACGCTTTCGTCTTGCCAATGTCTTCGTCGAAGAAGGTTTCATCAGTGCCGAGAATTTCCTCGCTCTGCTTGAGCCGCCCGCGCAACCGGTTGCGGAGATTGATGATGTGGTCCACACCGTCCGCGGGGAGGAAGGTGTAGCAGGTGACGGTGAGGGCGTCCTGACCGATGCGGTCCACACGGCCGGCCCGCTGGATGAGCCGGATGATGGCCCACGGCAGGTCAAAATTCACGACGATGGAGGCGTCCTGAAGGTTCTGACCTTCGCTCAAAACATCGGTGGCGAGCAGGACGCGCGTTTCATCGGCAGCGGAGAAATTTCGCTTGTTGCTGCGCGGACTGAACGCCCATGCCGCTGCCGTTGGGTCGGGATCGTCCCCGGTGACGGCGCGCAGATGCGACACTGCGGCGGCTTCAAATTGCTTCTCCAAGTAACGCACGGTGTCGGCAAACTGCGAGAAGATGAGGAGTTTTTCGCCCTTGTGCTTTTTCGTCGCGAGATGCAGGAGCTTTTTCAATTTCGCGTCGCGGCTGGCATCCCACTCGCCGGTCTTTTCGAGAATGGTGCGTAGCGCTTCGGCGTCGGCGCGCAAGTGTTCGGCCAGTTCATCATTGAACAGGCCGGGGCGGACCCAGCGGAACTTGGATTTCTGGGTGGTGGCGAGTAGTTGGTAAAGCGCGGCGGCGCGTTTGGTAAAATCGGCCTCGGTCTTCATGGCGGCGGCGGTTTGTTCGAGTGCCAGCGCCAGCTCATTTTCTTCGGCGTCGGAGGCGTCGAGCAGGTCGCCCAACGGCGTAACCCCCGCTCGTATCGCCGATCAACAAAGTAGCCAAGGGACAAACGCGCCCCGGCGAAGGCCAACGACTCCTTACGGTTCCGCCGGCGTGGCGCGAAGCGATGACCGGCAAAGGCCGCTGCGGACTGGCGCGCGGTTCAAGAATCTTGGCCCGGATGGGATTCCCCCTGTGGCCCTACCCATTGCGCAAATGACCTTGCCCGAGCGCGTCCGTCGCTATCTCGACAAGCTGCCCCCCGCCGTGGCCGGGGCCGCTGGACACGCCGCCACGTTTGCCGCCGCCTGTCGTCTGGTCGAATTCGGTCTGACGTTCGATCAGGCCGCGCCGATCTTCGCCACCTGGAATGTCACCCACTGCCAACGGCCGTGGAATGAAGCGGAATTGATCCACAAGCTTGCCGACGCGTTCAAGCGCACCGCGCCGAAACCGTGCTTTGCGCCCGCTGCGCCGCCATCGGCGCAACGTCCTTTTTTCCGAGGGTCAGGACACAGCGGACGGCAAATAAAAATGCGTCACATCCAATCCTAGAGCGTCCAATTCCGCCGCCGACCGCCAAAAACGGCTCAGGCAGTGGAATTGCCGACCTTGCCGCCAAACTTCACCCGGGGGCCGCCGACGACCTGCGCGCCCTCTCGGATCTGCGCGACCTATCGGTGGCAGGAAGTCCGGCGACGCGGCTTCAAGTAGCTGGGTGATTTCGTCGGGCGCGAAGATTTCGATTGCGCCACCGGAATTGGCAAGCGGTTTCACGCCAGCCACCGGGTTGCCGCCTTTGAAGATGTAGCCGCGGGCGTCGGCGAAAGCAAACAGGGCGTGTAGGACTCGGCGGAAATTGTTCACGCTCTGCGGCGCGAGTTTCAAGCCGTCCAACTAACGTTGCACGTCCGCAGCTGTCTCGCCGCCGGTGTTCACCGTGAACGCCCCAGCGAACCGTGCAAGCCGGACGGACAAGCCAAGCGCTTCGCTGGCGGCGACTAGTTCAGCTATTGCTTCGGCAACCGGCTTCATGGAAGCCGCGGCGGCGGCGCCGGTGCTTAACTGGCGGGCAACCTTCTCGGCTTCGGCTCGGGCGGCGGCGTGGTTGCTGAACGAGCGCAACACGCGCAGGCCGCTGGTGTAGTCGCTAACCTCGAAAACTTGGCGCACGCCGTATTCGTTGCGGCGCGTCCGCTGGTAAATTTCCACCTTCACGTTGCCGACTGTCACCGTTTCTTTGGGACTGCGTTTTCGTTTCATGTCGCCAAACGCAGGCAACCTGTCGGATTGCGTCAATCATGGCTTAGTTTTCGAGTTGGCGAACATGGTTGACAGCCAATGTTTGCAATGGTTTGCTTGGTTGTGGCGCTGGTTATCAAGGGACGGCGCGTAACGCCGTCCCTTCGTGCCAGTTTCCGTCGCAACTAAATCTTCTTCGGCAGCGCTTTCCAAGCGCCCTTCTTCGCGCTGCTCTTGACGCAGGTTTCAATGAAGGCCAGGCCCATCCAACCGTCTTCGATGTTGGCGTATTTCGAGCCGTCGCAGGCGAAGGGCTTGCCAGCTTGCCATTTGCGCACGTCGGCTTCGAAGCAGCGATGCAGCCGGGCATAGGCGTCGTGAAACGCTTCCGGATGTCCCGCCGGAATAGTCGGCTCCGCCATGAGATCGGCTGGCACATCTTTGGGCAGAAATCCGTCGCCAGGCGTAACCGCGCCGCGCCAATAGACGCGATCCGGCTGATTCACCAGTTGAATCGTGATGCTCTCCGGTTCTTCCTGCCGCCAGACGAGCGTCCCTTTGCTGCCGGAAATTTCGATGCCCAAGTCATTCTTGTGGCCGATGCAAATCTGGGAGGCGCGCACGAGGGCTTTGCCGCCGTTGCTCAAGTTGCAGTAAATGGTGAAGTGGTCGTCCAACATGCGGCCTTGCACGAAGGTTTCGAGTTGAGCGGAGACGTCCGTGACGTCCAATCCAGTCACGTAACGGAGTTGCATCAGCGCGTGGGTGCCAATGTCGCCCCCGCAACCGGAGCCGCCGGCGAGTTTCGGGTTCGTGCGCCAAGTGGCTTGCATCTGGCCGGTCGCTTCGAGTTTGGTCGCAAGCCAGCCCTGGAGGTAATAGGAATCCACCCAGCGGACATCGCCCAGCAATCCGGCGCGGACGATGTAGCGCGAGAAGCGGCTCGTCCAGTGACCGAGATAAGTATGCGCCACACCGAAGGGAATGTTGTGCTGGCGAACCGCCTTCACGAGCGCGTTCGCCTCCTTGAGATTCAGGCAAAGCGGCTTTTCGCAGAACACCGGGATGCCGGCCTTGATGGCTTTCATCGCTGGGTCAAAATGCACGTGGTTCGGCGTGACGATGAGGATGTAACTGAGCTTCTCGTCTTCGGGCAACGTGGCGTTGGCCGCGATCATTTCGTCGTAAGAGCCGTAACCCTTGAGGGGATAGGCCCAGTTCGCCGCTTCTTCGAGGGCGATTTTGGGATCCGGGAACAGCGCGCCCGCCGTCACCCGGCGCGTGCCGTCGAAGTGGATCGCTTTTTGATGAGGGTTGACGATGAAGGCGCCTTTGCCGCCGCCGACCAAACCGACATTGATGGGTTTGTTTGACATAGATAATTGGGTCTTGTGTGTTGTTTTGTTTCGCTGCAATTGTTGTTTCAACCGCCGGGAACCATCAAGGGACAGAGCGCAAGACGCTGTCACTTTCGCCCCAAGACTAGGCCAACCGGACGTTCGTTCAAGCAGTTTGTGCCAACCATCCGGCATTCTTCGAATACTTCCGCTCCCGCCCACTGTTTCGCATTAACACCCCGCTTGAGCGGGATGCGCCGGCAGCCCAAGACTGGAACCCCGTTTCAACGGTTTGCAAACCGTCCCTCCCGTAGTCACCCCGTTGGAGCAGGGGGTTAATGAGAAGGGGCGAAAACTGGCCGAAGCTTACGAAATTTGCAGGCTAGATTTTCACCCACTGACGGTTTTTGGCCGAAAGCTCAACCGCCTCCAAGACCTGTTGATTCTTGAGGCCGTCCTCGAAAGTCGGCTGAACCGGTTTCCCCTCCACGCAAGCGTTCACAAAGTCAGCCACGGTGTGAATGAAGGTGTGCTCGTAGCCGAGGATGTGTCCCGAACCCCACCACTGGCCGACGTAGGGCTGAATATCGTTCGACTGCGTGACCACGATGTCGCGGAAACCAAGGCGATCTTTTGGCTCCTCGTTGTTGAAATACCGCAGCCGGTTCATGTCCTCGAAGTTGAAATACAGCGAGCCTTTGCTGCCGTTGATCTCAATTGAAATGTGGTTCTTGCGTCCGGTCGCCAAGCGGGTGGCCTCCAGACTGGCCAAAGCACCGTTGTGGAACCGCCCGATAAACATTGCGGCGTCGTCCACCGTCACTTTGCCCAGCTTGCGCGCGGACTTGCTCCCGGGCGGCGGAACTTTGCCAGCCTCCCCTTCCAACGGGCGCTCGGTGATAAACGTGTGCAGGAGGCCGCAAACCTCCTTGAACTCCCCCACAAGATAGCGGCCCAAGTCAATAATGTGCGCGTTGATGTCGCCGTGCGCCCCACTGCCACTGGTGTGCTTTTGCAGCCGCCACTTCAGCGGGAACTCCGGGTCACTCAGCCAGTCCTGCGCATAGCGGGCGTGGTAGTGGTAAATCTGGCCGAGCACGCCTTCGCTGATCATTTTCTTCGCCAGCGCGATCGCCGGGATGCGGCGGTAGTTGTGGCAAACCATGTGGACGATTTTCGCTTTTTGCGCGGCAGCGAGCATTTGCGCCGCTTGCTTCACCGTCATGGCCAGCGGTTTTTCGCAGAGAACGTGTTTGCCAGCCTGCGCGGCGGCGATGGCGATCTCGGCATGGGAATCGTTTGAAGTGTTGATGTCCACCACCTCGACGAGGGGCGACTCGACCACGTCCCGCCAATCGGTGGCGGAGTTTTGCCAGCCGAACTGGACCCGGGCGGCTTGCACCCCGGCGGCATTGCGACCGCAAATGGTATGTAACTCGACGCGCGCCTTGAGGGGGAAGAAATGGGGCGCTTGCCGCCAGGCATTGGAATGCGCTTTCCCCATGAACCCGTATCCGATCATTCCCACGCGAAGTATTTTGGCCATAATCAAAGTCAAAGTAGAGTTGTGTTGCTCGCCCCCGCCTTTATAGTGACGCGGAATTCTCAAGTCAACGTGTGACTTTGAAACCAAACCTATGCCCTATACCGCCAATGAAATCGCCCAACTCCTGCAAGCGGAGGTGGTGGGGGACGGCCAGACCCTGCTCAAAGGCTTCGCCCCCGCGGATCGCGCCCAAACCGGCGACCTGACGTTTGCGGAAAACGACGACTACCTGGCCCGCGCCGAACAAAGCGCGGCCTCGGCCATCATCGTGAGCACGGCCACGAAGTCCGACGGCAAAGTCCTGATTCGCGTGCCCAACGCCCGCGTGGCGTTTGCCCGGACGATGGAGCTGTTCTTTCCTGAACCGCCGGTGACGCCGGGAATTCACCCGACCGCCGTAATCGCCCAGTCCGCCCAAGTTGACGCCACCGCCGCGATTGGCCCGAACTGCATCATCGGCGAACGCGTGCGCATTGGCGCGGGCGCGGCGCTGCACGGCGGCGATTTTGTGGGCGACGATTGCAAGCTCGGCGACGGCGTGGTGTTGTTTCCGAACGTCACGCTCTACGCCAAGAGCGAACTCGGCCAGCGCGTGCGGGTTCACGCCGGAGCGGTAATTGGCTCGGACGGCTTCGGCTACGTGCTCGATGGCGGCGCGCATCGTAAGGTGGCGCAAATCGGCAACGTCATCATCGGCGACGACGTCGAAATCGGCGCGAACGTGACGATTGATCGCGGGGCACTCAAGCCGACAATCATCGGCAGGGGGACGAAAATTGATAACCTGGTCCAGATCGGGCACAACGTGGAGATCGGCGAGCACTGTCTGCTCATCGCGCAAGCGGGCGTCGCCGGCAGTTCGATTTTGGGCAACTACGTCGCCCTCGCCGGCCAGGTGGGCGTCGCCGGTCACCTGAAACTGGGCGACCGCGTCACGCTGACGGCGCAGTCCGGCGTCATGGACGACGTGCCGGCCGGAGAAAAATGGATGGGCACCCCCGCGCAACCCGACCTGGCAGCCAAACGCACAATCGTCGCCTCGCGCCAGTTGCCTGAATTGCTCAAACGAGTGAAGGCGCTGGAGAAAAAGCTCGGGAGCAAAACCAAGGACTGACCTGAGCGCTGATTCTCTGAATCCAAGAATCAAACCGGCGCGATTCAAAAACCGAAACAACTCCGCCGCGAAAAGCTGTACGGCAGGCACGGCTGGCCGACCAACTTCGCGCCAGCCTTAAGCGCGCTGGATTCCTTCTAACCGTTTGTGCGCGACACCGCATCCGGGTTTGTTACCAGCCAAGCGCGAAGCTGCGGAAAGCGTAGTTCGTGTTCAAGTAAATGATGCCTCTTTCATTTCCACCGCCCGTCCAATCGCAGGAAACCATCACTTTAAACCCATCTTTTGAAGACTTGACCTCATTCAACTTTAGTTTCGTTATCCGTCCGCGTGGCTGTTCTTGTCCCTCAAGACGGGGGATGAGAACCCGCGCCCAGACAGACGTTCCTTTCGCTTCGCGGAGTCGAATAATTGGATCGTTGGTTGCGCCTTCCTTGTGAACATCCAGAACCAGATTTAGTGGCAGCGGAAGCGAAGATACGGCCGGTGTCGAAAGCTCTCGGTCGTACGGTTCACCTTGGAAAGGACCAATTAGTGTCCGCTCCCAATGGCTCTCTTGACGGCAAGCTGAAGCAAGCGCGCCGCAGGCGAGCATAAGCATTAGGTTGTAAGGGGAAGAATACTTCATCAAAACATGATTAAGCTTGGGGGCGGAGGCCATGGCAGCGGCGGGTCAGGTGACGGATAGAGACTTCCGTTGTTGAAGGCATCGTTGCATGATTCTTCGCAAGACTTTTTCTTGCATTTCGACGCGTCCCTTCCCACCTGGTTCGCGGCGCGGTCCCCGGGGTCGCTGTTTGAATATTTTTCACTTAACCACCAAGGGTCTTGATACCAATCTCCAGCTATCCAAGCTGTGAATCGTCCGCCCGGACATTCCCGCGAGATGCGACAACTCGCGACACAGTGGTTCCATCGGCTCGATGGGTCTCCCGTACCAAAGGGAGTCTGTCTGGCGACTGCTCCCGCAATCCTGCTGGCGCAATCAGTTGCACCTTCCGGCGGCTGGCGCGGCGGGAAAAATGGAGGCCCCCAGCCCGTCCTGCCGTCAGTATCGACGAAATTCACAGCCCGATTGCGGACATAAGCGTAGAGGTTCGGACCATCGTGTTCACCGATTGGATCCCGATTTGCCCAACTCCCGAGCTGAGGATTGTAAAAGGCATACGCTGAGTGAACGGTTAGCAATGCGATGCAGAATGTCAGGCTGCTTGCGGCGCGTTTCTGTGTTTTCATGGCGTTTGAAATTGGCTTTGGATTTGTTTCAATGGGTTCGGTTCGGGAAAACGAGCCGGGGCGTAACCGGGAATGCCTACAGGCTGCCCAGCCGGCAACGGCATTGCGACACGCGTGACCCGGCTCCGTTGTTGTCCGTGCGCAAACCGCATTTCGTGTGAGTCGAGGTCGATTGGAATTGCTCCGCGTTGAAGTTGTTCGGGCGGCAAGAATTCAAGCCGTGCCCGACGCATGGCGACTTCCTCCTGTGTGGCAACGAGAATCAACTGCTGCTCTTTGTTGTCCGGCGCGAACCGAAGGGCTGCTTCATGAGCCGCAACCGCCTCGTCCAGTTTTCCCATTACCAGCAGGCAATGGCCGCGCAGGCAAAGGAACACTCGCAACTCCTCCGCCGGTGTCATGGACTTGAGATAGCCAAATTCCTTTTCCTCCTGGGCCGACACCGGAAAGGGCCATCCCCGATAGTGATCGTCGTCAAACACGCTCATGCCGATTCCGGTGGCGTCCATGTTGAAACGTTCACGCCGGTCTTCCCACCGGACAAACAGGTGGTTCTTCGTCGCCACTAGTTTGAGCGGATAGCCGAGCCGGCGGCCCACCGCGACGTAGAGCACGGGCAGGGAAGCGCAAGT
>CAIKLQ010000339.1 GCA_903828255.1 uncultured Verrucomicrobiota bacterium | reverse complement strand
GGATTCGTTCGATCCCAAGCCCGGCCGGAATATCAAGTGGTCGGTCAAACTCGGCACGCAGACTCATTCCACGCCGATCATCGCCGGGGGGCGCATTTACGTCGGCACGAACAACGGCGAACCGCGCGATCCCAAGCACCAGGGCGATCGCGGCGTGTTCATGTGCTTGGACGAAAAAACTGGGAAACTGCTCTGGCAACTCGTCGTCCCGAAGCGCGACGAGGATGCCTACATGGATTGGCCGGACATGGGCATGTCGTCCACTGCCACGGTGGAAGGCGATCGGGTGTATCTCGTGGACAATCGCGGCACTGTGCTCTGCCTCGACGCGCGCGGCATGGCCAATGGCAACGACGGCCCGTTCCGAGACGAAGCCGCCTACATGACCTCGCCCAACCCGGTCGGCACCAAAGCCCGCCACGAAGTCGGCGCGGAAACGCGACCCGAACTGCTGCGTCCGCCCGCCGATGGCAAGCTGCTCGAACCCGGCCCGCTGGACGCGGACATTCTGTGGAGCTTCGACCTGGTTTCCGGCGCGGGTATCTGGCCGCACGACGCCGCGCACAGTTCGATTCTGATTCACGGCAATTACCTTTACCTCAACACCGCGTCGGGCGTGGACAACACCCACAAGCGCATCCGCACCCCTGACGCGCCGACGCTCATCGTGCTCGACAAGCGGACCGGCCACTACGTCGCCCGCGAGAACGAGCACATCTCGCCGAACGTTTTTCACAACAACTGGGCCTCGCCCTCGCAGGCCAAGGTGAACGGCCGCCCCGTCATTTTCTTCTGCGCCGGGAACGGGATCGTTTACGGGTTTGAACCGGTCAAAAATTCGGAAGGGAAATCCGCTGCTGCCTCAACCCCGCCTGCGCCTGTCGCGCTGAAAACCGTTTTCCAGTTCGACTTCGACCCCGCCGCGCCGAAGACGGAGGTTCACAAGTTCAACAGCAACCGCCGCGAAAGTCCGAGCAACATCTATGGCATGCCGGTGTTCCACCGCGACCGCCTTTACGTCGCCGGCGGCGGCGACATCTGGTGGGGCAAGAACGAGGCCTGGCTGAAGTGCATTGAAGTAAAATCCCTGACGCGACCCCCGTCCACCCTCGCGCCTTGTGAAGGCGAGTGGGCCGGGGCGAGGGGCTTGGTCTGGTCCTACCCGCTCGAAAAGCACGTCATGTCCACCGCAGCAGTGACCGACGACCTCGTGTTCATCGCAGACTGCGGGCGCATGTTTCATTGCGTGGACACAAAAACCGGCAAGCCGCTCTGGACGCACGAAGTCAAAGGCGAAGTCTGGGCCTCGCCATATGTGGCCGATGGCAAGGTTTACCTCGGCACGCGTAGCGGCAGCTTTTACATCTTCGCCGCGAGCCGGGAAAAGCAAGTGCTCTGCACCCTCGAACTAAGCGACGCCATCAGCGCCACCACGACCGCAGCGAATGGCGTGCTTTACGTGGCGACGGCGAAAAACCTTTACGCCGTAAAGGTTGGCGCGAGTGAAAGCACCTCTCGGCTTCCTCGCCATTCTCAGTGATACCGAGGTCTTCCAATTATTCAGAGGCTCTCCCTCACCCCGGCCCTCTCCCGCTGGGAGAGGGAGACTTGTTCGCCGCTTTCAGTTTCTGGTGCAAGCCGACAAAAGTCGGGAGACTCACCGCAAAATTGCGGGCGCGATTGCGGTCTCCCTCTCCCAGCGGGAGAGGGATTAAGGGTGAGGGAGAGCGCTTCGAATATGAGCTTCCCCGCTATGAGTTTCCTCACGATGGGCAACCCCCGTGATCCGCCGCGATTACATCTTGCGGATGATCGCGGAGTGCGTCCGGATGCTGGCCCGGATCAATTCGCTCAAGCGCGACCAGCGCTGGAACGAAGCCGCCGAAGCGTTGGACGCCGAATTCCAGCGACTCGCCGGCGCGGGCGCGCAAGCCGTCGCACGGCTTTCCGAAACCGAATTGCTGGCCCGACTGATCGCAGGCGAATCCACCCAGACGGTGCGCCATAAGACGCTCGTGCTGACGACTCTGCTCAAAGAAGCCGGCGACGTAGCCGCGGGACAAAACCGCCCCGACGAAAGCCGCGAGTGTTACCTGAAAGCGCTGAACTTGTTGCTCGAAACCCTGGCCCGGGAAGAGGTTTTTGAGTTTCCCGAGTTCGTTCCCAAGGTGGAGTTGCTCGTCGCCGCGCTGGCGAACGACGTTTTGCCGATGCGGACGCACGCCCGGTTGATGCAGCACTACGAACGCGCCGGAAATTTTGCCAAAGCCGAAGACGCCCTCTTCGCCATGCTCGAAGCCGAGCCGGACAACGCGGCGCTCGTGGAATTCGGCCTCACGTTCTACCAACGCTTGCTGGCGCAAAGCGACGCCGCGTTGAACGCCGCCAACCTCCCGCGCCCGGAAGCGGAGGAAGGGCAGAAAGAACTTCAACGCCGGCAGCCGCGAGGCGGATGACCGGGTAGTTAGAGTGCGATTAGAAGCTCCGTAGCCGCCGAGGTGAGTCGCCGCAAATCATAGGCAAGTCAGCGCGGACTCGCGGCTGCGGCTACGGTGCGGGAAACAGCCAGCAATTCTTCCAATGAACTCACCCACAAGTCGCTGGAGCGGAGTGACGAAGAATGCCAGTTCATCGGCCCTGCCGCGCCCCCCAGAGCGTTTGGCCTGCTCATTTTGGACCGGAGCGCGGCGGGGTCGTCCCGACCAACCCCAGCACGCCCGCACAAAACCTGGCGGTTTCTTGACTCCACGCGCGGCGGCTGATCTTCGACCCCGCCGCGCTCCGCCAAGATGAGGATTGCTGGGCTGCTGCTCGCGGGAATGGACATTTTCCGCGGCTGCGGGCAAAGTGCCGCCCGCATGACCGCTAACCCCATTGAATCGCACTCGCCCATGAGCGCCGTGCTCGCCGCGTTTCCCGGCGCGCAGCGGGCGTTGTTCCGCCAATATCACATCGGGGGTTGTAGCAGTTGCGGCTTCCAGCCGACGGAGACGCTCGCGCAGGTTTGCGAGCGCAACGGCGGGCTCGACGTGGCCGAAGTGTTGGCGCACATCCAGTCCAGTCACGAGCAGGACGCGAAGCTGCTCATCGAGCCGAAACAACTGGACGCTCTGCGCAAACAGGATCCGACCGTGCGGCTCGTGGATGTGCGGGCGCGCGAGGAATTTGAGGCGGTGCATATCGAAGGCTCGTTGCTCTTGTCGCAAGACGTGATGCGGCAAATCCTGGGCGACGGTTCAAACACGCGCCCGCTGGTGCTCGTGGATCATCAGGGTAAAACTGCCCCCGACGCGGCGGCGTACTTTATGGGACACGGGCTGCAAAACGTGCGCTGCCTGCGCGGCGGCATTGATGCCTGGTCGCAGGAAGTGGAGCCGAACCTGCGGAGATACCGGGTAGGTTAGCGGCGCTCGCCAAGCTTTCCCATCGCTTGCTCCAAAGCGATTGTGTCCAGATATTCGTCGTCCAGATCAGAATAGATGGCGTCCAAGAGTATCGGGGAGCTGGGAGCCAACGCCAGACCCGGTTCGAGCCCAACTGACGGTAATGCGGAGTGAAGGGGTGCATGGACATCCCAAGTGTTTCCGGCGACATCCTTTCGCGTCCCGCTCACCAGCCACAGTCCCAGCGTGTCCTTCAACCGCGCCGCAGTTTCCGGCGCGGGCAGATGGTTGGCGAGGAGCGTGACGCTCACGGCCAGCTTCACATTGGTCGCGCCGACCCGATCCAGCCACGTCAGACCCTCAGCCAAGGAGCGTGGCGGTTTGCCGGGTGCGATGCGCAGGTGAAGCGTCACTCCGCGGACGGCCGCTTCGCTGGCGAGCGTCTGGAGCGTGGCGGTGAACCCCGCCCGCGTTTGCTCCTCCGTAAAATTGTTCTCCGGGTGACGGTGCAGCGACAGGATCAAGTCGCGGGCCCCAAGGATCTCCATTTTCGCCAGCACGTTGGAAATGGCGGTCCTGCTCACTTGATAGTCTGCCGGCACGTTGTCCAGCAGCCGTAGCGTCGGATAGAGATCCACGCCCGAACTTAGGTCCACCACGAGCCGCACGCGCTGGCGTTTCAGCCAACCCGCTTCGGCCTGGAGCGCGGCTTTCTCCCGCTCGTGCAGATAGCGCCAATCCACGCAGACGCCATCGAAGTGCGCGAAGAACGTGGGACGGGAGAGAATTTCTTCCTTGATCGAGGTGACTTTCCGCAGCGGAAGGATACTGCGGTGCTGGGGCGGCGGCGGAACGTGGGCAATCTCCTCCACGCCGCTTTCCTGCACGGTGACGGCGAAGATCCGCACGTCGCCGCCGGCGATGCGGCTGTCGCTGCCGCGACCGAGTTGATTGGCGTCCACCACCTCCGGCGTCTGGCCCTCGGCGCGTTTTTCCGACTGATCGAGCGACAGTTCGCGCACCGATTCGATCTTGCCGCAGCGCGAGACCAAGCGGAACGCCTGCTCGCGCCAAGTGTTGTTGGCAATGCCGATGGTGTATTCGCCCGCGCCCTTGCGGCCGGTGACGAAGCTCAAACCCTCGCCCTGAACCTCGAAGAGTTGCTGCGAGCGAAATACCTTTTCCAATTCCCGCCGCACTTCCGGATCCAACCCGTAAGGCTTCACCAGCGGCTTGTCCGTTTCGCTGCGCAACTTCTGGTCCGGCGAAGCGGCGACCTTCACTCCAAATGGGCTCGCGAGAAAAGTGACCTTGCCGCGACCGCACGCTCCGGTGGTCGTTCGCGTGACCTGCGTGCGACTCGCGATGCCGCCGGGCAATTTCGCCACGTTGCCAGCCGTGATGACGAGGTGGCCGCCGCGTTCGGCGTAACTCTGAAGTTTGTCGCGCACCTCGCGTCCGCCGCGCAGTTCGCCCGCCACCACGACCACCGGATATCTTTCCAACAACCAGAGCGGCGCATCGCTGAGGAGGCAATCCGCCATGTCGCCGTGCGGCGTGGGCGCGAGGAAACCGGATTCATCGTGGAAGTAAGACGAGTTCTGGTAGCCGGGATAAAGCAGGTCCAGCACGCCATCCGTCAAATAATCGCCCGGCTCGTACGGCAGGTTGCCCCAGACGCGATAGACCTTATCCGCGTAGAGGTGCCGGGGAAACGTCCACCCGGAGTAGAAATCCACGAGCAGCGCCACCGGCGTGTGCATGACGCCGGGTTGGCCGTGCTCCTTCACCCAGCGTTGCGCCGACTGCTGAATTTGACCAATGGGTGAAAGTTTCTCGCCATCAAACCAACTGCTCTCGAAGCCGACAGAGACGCAGTTGTAGAGAATGTGCGTGTAGAGCAGACGTTTCAACAGGCTGAGGCTCGTGCCCTTGGTCGGGCCGTGCGTCTCACCGCCGGTGCCGCCGGACGAGCCGTAGGTTTTGTAGCCCCAGCGATTCCAAACGCTCGCGTTGCCGAACCACGGCACGCCGTATTGTTTGCCCGCGCCGCGAATGAAGGCGTAATAAACCTGATTGTTCGGCAAGCCTTGCGCCGTCTCCGCGCCAATCAAGGTGTAAGTGCCCTCCTTGAGGAAGTAGTGGCCGAAGTTCAGCGAGACGAGCGTGGCGTGTTTGTGGCCGAGATCGTCGCCCATGCGTTCGAAGTGACGCTGGAAGTTAAAATATTGCTCCACGCGATCCGCCGACGCTGGCGTCATCTGATCCGCGTAGCCACCGATGTAACGTCCGTCCTGCTCGCCGATGTCTGTGCCGAGCCAACGCTCGCCGAGCTTCGATTCCAGGGTGGCGAGTGCTTCGGTTGGGGCCTTGAACTGTTGCCAATACCCACCCGGACCGGACCCCGGTACGTAACCCCAGACATCGAACAGATAGAGGTCGCGCCGCTTTATCTCATCGGCAAGTTCGCCCACATTCTTTGCGAACAGAATCGGATAGGCCGGCCAGATCACGTCGCCGAGTTCGTGGGTGCGGGTGTATTTCTCCAGTTCCTCGGCGAAGCCGACGATGCGGTCGTCCTGAACGTTGAAGCCGCGCAAGGTAGTGAACTGCGTTCGATTCTTGAACGTCTCCCACGTCGGC
>CAIKLQ010000338.1 GCA_903828255.1 uncultured Verrucomicrobiota bacterium | reverse complement strand
GGTCTTTCTCGTCCACCAACTGGGGGCGCAACAGGAGCAGCTTGCGTCCGTTCATGGCCGCTTCCTTCTTGGTCGCGACCACCGAGCCTTCGACTTTGGCGAGGAACATAGTTTTGCTTTCGTAGCGGCGTCTCGGCAGAGCGCCGCACATTTTTCACGAAGCAAGTTGGCGGCGCTCTACCGAGACGCCGCTACACTCACTTCTTCTTCGGCAACACCGCTTCCACATCCGCGTGCGGACGGGCGATGACATGCACGCTGACCACTTCGCCTTTGATGGCTTTGATGGCTTGCGCGCCGGCGTCGGTGGCGGCTTTGACGGCGGCGACGTCGCCAACGACACAGGCCGTGACGAGGGCGTTGCCGACCTGGGTCATGGGGCCGATGAGTTCGACGTTCGCGGCCTTGAGCATGGCGTCCGTGCCCTCGACGAGGGCGACGAGTCCGCGGGTTTCAATCATTCCAATGGCTTGGGGCATAGTTTTCTTTTCGGTTGATGGTTAATTGTGAAAGTTCAGTTACGGGAATTTTCCAAAAGTCGTTTCGTTTCGCGGGCGACGACGAGTTCTTCGTTCGTCGGAATCACCAGGAGCTTCACGCGCGAGCCCGACGTGCTAATGACGGTCTCCGTCGCGCGGGTGCTGGCGTTGAGGGCGGAATCCAATTCGATGCCGAGGTCTTCAAGTCCGGCGCAAATGCCGGCTCGGATGAGAGCTTCGTTCTCGCCGATGCCAGCGGTGAAGACAATCGCGTCCGCCCCGCCCAGTTCAAAGAAATAGCTGCCAATCCAATGCCGCGCGCTTGCGATGAAAACATCCAAGGCGAGCTGCGCCTTGGCATCGCCGGCAGCGGCGGCTTGTTTGACATCGCGGAAATCGTTCGACAAGCCGCTCAAACCTTTCATCCCGGATTCCTTGGTGAGCTGGCGTTGCGCTTCATCAATGGTGATGCCGAGCGTCTTAACGGCGTAGGGAATCGCTTCGGAATCGAGGTCGCCGACGCGGTTGTTGTGCGGCAGGCCGGATTGCGGGCTCATGCCGAGGCTGTTGCCGATGGCAACGCCGTCCCGAATTCCGGTGATGCTGGCACTTCCACCGAGGTGACAGGAGATGACGCGCAGGCTGGGCTTGGCGGCAGGAGTATTCACGCCATCCACGTAGAGGCGACGCGCCCGCTCGGCGACATCGTTGCGACCGAGCAATTCCGCGGATCGCTCCGCAATGAACTTGTGGCTCGCGCCGTGAAATCCCCAGCGCCGAATGCCAATGTCGTACCAGGCTTGCGGCACGGCGTAGCGCATCATGGCCTCGGGCGCGAACTGGTAGAACGCCGTCTCGAACAAACCCACCAGCGGCACGCCGGGCATGCGTTTCGCAAACAGACGAATGCCAGTGATGTAGGGCGGATTGTGCGCCGGCGCGAGGCCGTTGAAGGCTTCCATGGCGCCGAGCACGCGCTCGTCGAGTCGCACGCAACCGCTCACGCCTTTCGCGAGGACGGTTTTGAAGCCGACGGCCGCAAGATCGCGCTCGCTGGCGATGTGACCGGCT
>CAIKLQ010000337.1 GCA_903828255.1 uncultured Verrucomicrobiota bacterium | reverse complement strand
TTATGCCGAGCGCGGCATAAACGAAATTATGCCGCGTCCAGAATTATGCCGCGTGGCAGCTTGAATGTCGGTTTTTCCGCGCCAGGGCACGTGATCCGATGATTGCGTACGCGGCATAAATAAGGTGATCTCGTTTATTCGGCAATGGTTGCCGGATGAAAACGAGATCACAATGAACAATAGCAAAAACGCTCCAAATGTCCCCGATGTCGGCGACGCCATCGAGTCCCATGTTGATAGGTTCATCGCCGAAGTGAAGGCCGCGGGCTACGCGCCCTGCTCGGTGTGCACCAAACGCGCCGCCCTGCGGCGGTTCCTTCTCTGGCGGCGACGCCGGAAGCCTCCAGGCAGTGTGCCGGATGAATCCGAAGTGGCGCAGTTTATGGCGCGCTCGTCCCGGCTTGCGCCAAGGCACCGCTGCCTGGCATCCACAGCCCTCATCGCCTTCCTGGGGTATCTGCGCCGCGAGGGGGTGATCGCAACCAGCGCCCCTGCGCCCACTGAAACGATCAGTTCCGCGCTGGAAAATCGATACGCTGATTTTCTTCGCAACGACAAGGGACTGGCGGAACTAACACTCCGCGTGTATTTGCCGCTGGTCGCCGATCTGCTCGGTTATTTGGAGAAGCAGCACGGCAACATGTCGGTTCGCGAGTTGGACGCCGGCAAACTGCGTGCCTTTCTTTTCGATCGGGCCAAGGGCCGATCCAGCGAGTTTGTCCGGTTGCTGGCCACCAGCCTCCGCTCTTTTCTGCGCTTCCTCCACGCGCAGGGGGAGATCAGCCGCGACTTGACGGATGCTGTGCCGACGGTGCGCCGGTGGGCCCACCCTGATATTCCAAGAAAGCTGACGCCCGAGGAGGTGGATCGTGTCTTGGGCGCGCCGGACCGGAGCACCGCCACGGGGCGCCGTGATTTGGCAATCCTGCTCCTGCTTTCAAGACTGGGCCTTCGATCCTGCGAAGTCCTGGCGCTGGAACTGGGAGACATCCGCTGGCGGACAGGCGAAATCCTGATCCGTGGCAAAGGAGGCCGGCGGGATCTCCTTCCGTTGCCCCAAGATGTCGGAGCCGCGCTTGCCCGCTATCTGCATTTGGACCGCGATGTTCGACCGACGCAAAAGGTCTTCCTGCGCGCGAATGCCCCCCGGGTGCCGCTGTCAGGGCCGGCGAGCATCGGCCATATCGTGCGCCGCGCAATGGCGCAGGCGGCGGTTGAGCGCCCGAAGCAAATTGCGGCACATCTGTTCCGTCACTCCCTGGCCAGTCGCATGCTCCAGCAGGGGGCCAGCCTCAGCGACATTTCGGAGGTCCTTCGGCATCGGTCCCCCGGCACCACGGAGATCTATGCCAAGATCGATATGCGATCCCTCAATGAAGTGGTCCGTCCGTGGCCGACGAAGGGAGGGCTGCCATGAAATCCCTTGAACAGCACCTGTCCGAATACGTTGCCGCAAGGCGAGCCCTGGGCACCCGCCTTGAGGAGCCCGCCAAAGCGCTCCGCCGGTTTGTTGGTTTCCTGGCTCGCAAGAAGGCCCGCTTCATTACGGTCCAACTGGCTTTGGAATGGTCCCGGCAATCCCGCCCCGATGTGCAACGGGCAACCTTGGCGCGAAAGCTGTCCATGGTTCGCCAGTTCGCCCGCTGGATGAGCGCCATCGACCCCCGCCACCAGGTTCCGCCACGCCGCATGATGGACGTCCGGCATCGCCGCGGCAAACCGCATATCTACAGCCAGGAGGAAATCTCCCGGCTGATGGCGGAGGCAGCGCGTTTGAAATCACCCAACGGAATGAAAGCGCTGACCCTGGCAACCCTCATCGGACTGCTGGCGGCCACGGGTTTGCGGCCGGGGGAAGCCGCCGCCCTGGAGCGGGGCGACGCGGATCTGGAAGCGCGGCTCCTGACCATTCGCGAATCAAAATTCGGCAAGTCCCGGCTCGTGCCCATTCACCCGTCAACGGCGGCGGCGCTAAGCGATTACGCCCGGGAGCGGGAGCGGATCTTCCCTCATCCCGGCAGTTCGCGCTTCTTCGTATCGGAGCGTGGCACG
>CAIKLQ010000336.1 GCA_903828255.1 uncultured Verrucomicrobiota bacterium | reverse complement strand
TGGCCCGCATGCAGTATGGCACCTTTCGCCGCCAAGGTTTCTTTATCGGTTCGGGGGTGGTCGAGGCGGGCTGCAAGACGGTCATTGGCGCCCGCTGTAAACAGTCCGGGATGTTCTGGGGCAAGCCCGGTGCCGAAAATCTGCTGGCCTTGCGCTGCATTCACGCCAGTCGTCGGCTGGATCAGTTCTGGAAAGCACGGCTCAACACCCACGCCGCACGCAACGATTGTCTGTCGCTCGCAGCTTAGCCGTAGAATCCTGTCGCGCACCCACGGCGGCGGCTCACTGGAATTCCGGCTCGACAATACGACCGGCTTGCGGATTGGTTCCCTTACCATGCCGAACACCGGCGGTTGGCAAACCTGGTCGAATGTCAGTGGCTCCGTATCGGGGGCAACTGGCGAGCATGATGTGTATCTTGTTTTCAAAGGCGGCACCAGCATCGGGAACATCAATTGGTTTCAATTCGGCAGTCCTCCTCCCATCGTTTAGCCCTCCCCGTGGGTGACGGCGGACCTCGGAACGGTGGGTCAGACTGGCAGCGCCAGCTACGGCGATGGCACCTTTACTTTGGCCGGCTCGGGGGCGGACATTGAGGGCGCTGCGGATGCGTTCCGTTTTGCGTATCAAATGGCCGGGGGTGCTTGTGAGTTGCGCGCCCGGGTCATGAGCGTTCAGAACAGCGACCCGTGGGCCAAGGCCGGGGTGATGATTCGGGAGAGCCCCGTGGCGGGAGCACGGAATGCGGCGTTGTTCATCACCCCGGGCAACGGGGTGGAGTTCCAGTGGCGGACCAGCACCGGAGGCACAACGAGTTCTACCGTGGTGGGAAGTGTCTCACCCCCCCCCGGTGGGTGAGGCTCGTGCGTTCGGAGGGCGCCGCTTTCCGTGCCTCCCATTCGGCAGATGGAATCAACTGGACGCAAATCGGCACCCCCCACCACCATCCCGATGAGTAGTAATGCCCTTGTTGGCATGGCGGTGACCGCGCACAACAACACACGCACCTGCATCGCCACTTTTGCAAGCGTGTCCGTCAATCAAGCGCCGCTGCTGGCCGCGATTTCCGACCAAACAATTCTCGCCGGCCGGACGCTGGGAGTCAACAGTTTGGCCAGTGATGCAGACGTGCCCGCGCAAACCCTGACTTACAGCCTGTTAAATTCGCCTCTTAACGCGACGATCGGCTCGAATACTGGAGTTTTCACCTGGCGGCCGGCCATCTCCCAATCCCTATCCACCCAGTCGGTTGGAGTGATCGTCTCGGATAACGGTTTGTCCAGCATGGCGGCGACCCAATACTTCACGGCCATCGTCAACCGACCTGCACAAACGACAGTTTCAGGTTTCTCGGTCACCAATGGCCAGTGCGGATTTCTGGTGAGCGGGGACGCTGGCCCAGACTACCTCATACTGAATTCCACCAACTTGTCGTCCTGGACGGCCATCGCGACCTCCGCGCCGCCAGTCCTGCCTTTTTGGTGGTCCACTACCAACCGGGTTCAATTTCCCTCACAGTTCTATCGCGTAAAACTCGGTCCTGAGTGACATCACCACGTTCCGACGCAACGGCCGCGGATTCCGGCGTGTCACCGAGCTCATTGGGTTCGGCTGTATCGAGCGGTGGACGGCACCGAGGCCCTGGTGCAAGCGAGCTTCCGCGGGCGGCGGACTCGGCGTTACGGGGCGGCGGTCCTTGCCCCGGGGCGGATGGCATTTCTGGCTAAAAACGAGCTGCGATGTTAGCAGGCGGTACGGCGGCGAGCCTGCCCGGCACGCCTGAAGAATTAACTGGGGCTACCGCGCCCGCCGCTTCACTTCCGGCCCGAGGATCTCACCCCACGAACAACCCTGCGCCGCTTGAATCCGGGCGACTGTCGTCAGCAGGATGTTGATGTCGCCCTGCTCGATTTTCTGGATCGTCCGCGGATTCAGCGAGCATTTCTCGGCAGCTTCTCCTGCGTGGATTGGCGTACCCTCCGGGCCCGGCGGACGTTCCCGCCGAATTTTTTGGAGCTTTCGATTTTGGGCCTTTGATTTTGCCACGCCTCATTAAGCCGGGGTCGGCTTCTTTTCGACCACGCTCAATCCGGGGCGCGGAAGGGGAGTTGGTTCCGTTGCGCTCAAAGAATGCGCCGCGTTTCGTACCGTACCAAATCCCGCCCGACACCGTGACCTGACAAGTCAAGTCCGGCCAAGGCATACCGGGTCGGGCTTTCAAGACTAGGGGCGGCTTTGCCAGGAGCGTCCGTCATTTAAGTTCCGGCGGCCGTTGTCCCCATTCGACACCCAGCCGTCGGCGAACCGATAGGCCAGGTTGCCTTCCGGAGTCAGGGCGATCTCCCGAGCTTGCCGGCGAATGGCCGATAGCTTTTGTCCAACGCGAAAGAATTTGCACATTTCGAACTGTGAATTAAGGTCGCTGCTGTCAATGATGTGGTATCAAAACAGCAACCTGCCGGCAACTGCATCCTTCGGAAGCGCAGCGGTCGGCGGTCGGAAGCTGTTGCTACATATAAAATGCAACAACACGAAAAACCGATGACCAAGCCCCCCATTGCAATCATGAAAAGCCGACTCGTACGATTCATCACCGCCGCCGCCGCTGCTGCACTATCTTTGCTCTTTTCGGCAGATTGTTCGATTCATGCCACCACGCTCAACTGGACCAACACGGTCGGTGGTGGCTGGAACACCGCCGCCAATTGGAATCCCAATGGCGTGCCGGGAGCGAGCGACACCGCCGTCATCACCAACGCGGGCGTGACCGTCTCCCTTAACGCCGCAACGACCGTCGGGGCCGTCATTCTCGGCACCAACGGTGTGGGCCCCGTGACGCTTTCGCTCGCGGGCCAGACGCTCGCATTGAACGGCCCGTTGAGGGTGAATCCGAGTGGCTCGTTCACCGTGGACAGCGGCGCGCTCGTCGGCAATACGAACGCTGTATTGAGTGGAACGATCGGCTGGTCCGCTGCTTCGTTGGGCGGGAATTTGACGCTCGCCGCGGGCAGCACCCTGAACATTACCACCGGGAACAACCACGACCTGCCGAATTGCACCCTGACCAACAACGGCACGGTGGCGTGGAACAATGGAACGATCCAGGCGGGCGGCTCGCCCGGCACGCGGATCGTCAACAACGGCCTCTGGGACGTGCAAAGCGATCAGACTTGGAACAATGCCTACGCGGGCAACGGGACGACGTTCAACAATGTGGGAACCTTCCGCAAATCAGGCGGGGCCGGCGAGTTTGTTGGGAACACCTATTTCGCGAGCGGCGTGGTGTTCAACCAGCTTGCCGGGGTGATTGACTTGCAGCAGAACGGCACCAATGGAACCCAACTGGCGTTGTATGGCGGCGGCAGTTTCAGCGGCGGTTACGTTGCCACCAACACTCAGGGCTTGCTTAATCTTGCGGGTGGCAGTTTCAATCTGAATGGCACAGTGACTGGCCCCAATACCTGGCAGAATGGCGGCATTCTGGTTGGCGACAATGTTATCAAAGGCGCTTTGACCTGGATGGTGGGCGACTGGAACAACTCCGCCTCCGAAACGATCGCGCCCAACTCGACGTTGCTCATCACGAGCGGGAACAATCAC
>CAIKLQ010000335.1 GCA_903828255.1 uncultured Verrucomicrobiota bacterium | reverse complement strand
TGGCGCAAGCGGTGTGGCAACCTCCTGGCAGTGAAATTCAATGAGCGAGGCGCGCCAGCACCAGATTTCCCGTCCGCAACTTAGCCAAACTGGTCGGACCGGCGACCTCCACGCCCCAATGCGCTTGTTTTGGGGCTAGCGGCAGCCGATCGGCTTGGGTTGGTCGGCCTTCGCCGTCTCCGGTCGTCATGCCATCACCCAGGAACAACGGCGCGAAGCGGAGTTGATCGTCTGCTACGAATTGCTGACCGGCCACGCGCTCTGGGCCCATACCAATCGCGTTCGGTTTAGCGAGACGTTCGGCGGCGATGGGCCGCGGGCCACGCCGACGATTCACCACGGCCGGGTCTATGCCATGGGGGCCTCGGGCATCCTGGATTGTTTGGAGGAAACGACGGGCCAGTTGATCTGGTCTCGCGACGTAGTGGGGGGAAATCACCTCTCCAACCTCAGTTGGGGCAAGAGTTGTTCCCCCCTGCTGGCACATGATCTGGTGGTGGTGACCGGCGGCGAACAGCGCGAAAAGTCGCTGCTTGCCTACGAGGCGGCCACTGGCCAACCCGTTTGGCAGGGCGGCCGCGACCGTGCCAGTTATTGCTCGCCGCTTCTAGCCTCCGTGTCCGGCCAGGAGCAAATCCTCATGGTCAATGGCCACAGCGTCACCGGACATGACCCGCACAGTGGGCAAATCCTTTGGGAATACCCCTGGCCGGCCGAGTACGCCAAAGCCACGCAACCACTGGTGATTGCCACGAATCAGGTTTTTATCGCCGCCGGCTATGGGGTCGGTTGCGTGATGCTAAGGATTGATCGCTCCGCCGGCGGAGAATGGTCAGCCGTGGAGCTCTGGAAGAATCGCAACCTGAAACCCAAGTTCACCAATCTCGTCCGCCGGGGCCATTATGTGTATGGCCTCGACGAAGGAGTCCTGACCTGCGTGAACCTAGAGACGGGAGACCGGGAGTGGAAGGAAGGTCGTTACGGTCACGGCCAGATTCTGCTCGTGGGGGAACTGCTTCTGATTCAGGCCGAATCGGGTGAGGTGGTCCTGGTGGAAGTCAGCCCGGAAAAGTCCCGGGAAAGGGCTCGGTTTCCAGCCCTCCAGGGCAAGACTTGGAATAACCCGGTGCTGCTCCGCGATCTCCTGCTGGTTCGTAACGACCAGGAGGCCGCGTGCTACCGGCTGCCGCTACCCGCATTCGCCAGCGAGCTCCCCCGCCCACATTCGCGGCAGTGATTTTGTTATACCGCGCCCAGTGCGGATGCCCCGCAAGCGGCTGAGCGCTGTGACTAATGCCGGGCTCTTCCAGAGGCTTCTGCGCCGTCCGCCGCGGGGCGTGTGGGTGTTCCTTCGTCCGCTCAAGAGTTGCTGACTTTGCATTGCAAATGCAACCTATGGTGCCTAGCCTGTCAGGCCTTGAACGGCACAGCGTTTCCGGCGGGGTCGAAGCTCATGGCGCACCGGATCGACTGCGCACATGCTCCGCCAGCGCGGTATAACGTCCAGAGCTCAGGCA
>CAIKLQ010000334.1 GCA_903828255.1 uncultured Verrucomicrobiota bacterium | reverse complement strand
CCGCTTTGAGGGCCGTTACGACGATGTTGCCGTGCGGCAGCGAAGCATAGAAACCGAGCTGCCCGGCACTGAAGTTCACGCTGGTGTCAGGGAGGATTCGCCTGCCCTCCAGGAAGAAGGGAACGAGGACGCCGAGGAAAACCACCAGCCCGAGCGCCACGGCATACTTGATGGCGAATTGCGTCCGCCGGCGCACGGGCAGACACAGTTGGGCTTCCAGCGTTCCCAGCTTGCGCTCCTCCGCCACGGCGGCGCAGCCGATCAACAGCGGCATCAAGACCGGCCACAAGACCCAAAAGGCATAAGTCACGAACTCCAGTTCCGTCCATTCCTTGAAGTTGCCCGGCGCCGGGCGTAGCAGCACAACCGCCAGATGCACCAGGGCCAGCACCCCCGCGATCACAAGGAGCGATTGGTGCAATTGAAATTCCTTGGCGAACAACGCCGCGCGGGGCCTCCGGCGGCGATGCGACATCCTTTCCGCGAACCAGCCCCGCAGACCGCGCACTTCGGGCATGACGATGTTGCCGCCGGTCCACGACACATCTTGGGCGCGCAGAAACAGCCAGCGTGACAACAGCACGCCCGCGAGGATGTAGCCGCCTAGCACCACCAGCGTCACTGGCTTGGCTTGCTCCGGATGATTGGTGGTCAGCCCCGCCACCGCCATCGCCAGCGCCCCCGGCACAATCAACGTGACCCAAAAAGCGGCTGCCACTTGCCGCAATAACAACACCGTCCATTGGCCGCCCGCAAAAGCCGCGAGCGCGAAGACGGCGGTTCTGGTGCTGATGTCGTGCAGTTCCTGATTCGTGGTGTTTGCCGGCGCGTGAAGCAGGTACGAGAGCCACCACGAGCAACAGAGGATTCCGAACGCCACCGCCAGCAACCCCGTCTTCGTGGCCCAGATGCGCGGGCGCGAAATGGGTTGCGCGAGCAGATTGGAAAAAGTGCCCGAACTCACTTCGCGGCCGAATGAATCCAGCGCCATCATCACAACCATCGCCGGGCAAAGCAGGAAGGGGAAGATGGAGAGCGCCTCGCGCCAACTGGAAGCTCGACTCGTCTCTAGGGGCACCAACCAAATGGAAAAAGTCAGCAGTAGCGCCGCGGCGAAACTCGGCAGCAGCAGGCGGATTTCTTTGCGGAGGTAAGCGTTCATAGGGTGTAAGTACCCAAATACCCAAACACCCAAGAACCCAACGCGGTTTGGGTATTTGGGTACTTAGGTATTTGGGTGTTTGGGGTTTTGACAGTTTTCATCCGTTGGCTTTCTTCAAAGCGTTTGAGGCCACGAAGATTTCCTCCAGCGTCAGCGCTTCCGTCAGCACTTCCTCCGGTCGGTGCGCCTTCAGTTGGGCGAGGAGTTCTTCGCTGTGGCCGTTGGCGAGAATTTCCACGTCGCGGCCCGATTGCTTCACGTTCAACGCGCCGGTCAGATCGAGCCGGGTTGGCGGTTGCGCGAAACGGGCGCGGATTTTCTTGAACCGGTCGCGGGCGGTGTCGGCCTCCATCGAGAGCAATTCGCGGCCTTGTTCGATGATCGTGAACTCGTCAATCAAACCCTCGAACTCGGAGATCAGATGCGTCGAGACGAACACCGTCCGCCGCCCGGCGTCGCCGGATTGATACGCGCCGATGACGGTCTGGATGAATTCCCGCCGCACAATGGGATCGAGGCCGGAAGTGGGTTCGTCCAAGAGCAACAGTTCCGGCTCGGGACAGATCGCGCCGATGAGAGCGAGTTGGGTGCGTTGACCCTTGGAAAGGGCGGTGGTCTTTTGCGCCACGTCCAAACCGAAGCGGCTCAGGAGGTCGGCTTCGACGTCGCGATTCCAGTGCGTGCGGAAGGACGCGAGGTATTCGAGCGTGTCGCGCACGGTCATCCACGGATAAAAAGCCACGGCATCCGGCACGTAGGCGATGCGCGACTTGACGGCGACCTCGTCCTTTTGCGGGTCGAGGCCGAAGACGCGCACGGTCCCAGCGGTGGGGCGGAGCAGGTTCAGCAGGCATTTGATCGTGGTGGTCTTGCCCGCGCCGTTGCGGCCGAAGAAGCCGTAGCAGCGGCCCGGCTGCACGGTGAGGCTGAGACCGTTCACGGCGTCCTGCTTGCCGTAACGGCGCGTCAGGTTTTTGATTTCGATGACTGGGGTTTCGTTGTTCATGATTTCACCTTTTGATCGAGTTGGTACGAATGGGAATTAGCGGATCGCCCCCTCACCCTGACCCTCTCCCCCTCCGCGGGGGAGAGGGAATAGCAAAGCAGGTCGCCGAGAAACTCCAACGGCGCAGGATTCGCCGACAGACTGCCGACGATTCTCCCTCTCCCATTCGGAAGGGGAGAGGGCCGGGGTGAGGGGAATGGGGACGCACAAACCAAAGCCCGTGGCCAAGCTGTCGAAGCCAATTTCATGATTTCTCCTTTTTGGTCTCGAAGTAATCCAGCCGCTCCTTGACGAGCGTCAGGAACGCCGGACGCTCCACTTGCAGGTGGTGGGCCATCACCACGGCTTCGTCCACTTCGTTGATCAGCAACTTCTGCCGGATGGGCTTGGTGAAGGGGGAATCGGTTTCCTTAAGAAAACAGCCTTTGCCGGGCAGGGTCTCGATGACGCCCTGGCTTTCGAGTTCGGCGTAGGCCTTGGCGATGGTGTTGCGGTTGACGCGGAGTTCCTCGGCCAGCGGACGGATGGAGGGCAGTGGCTCGCCGGCCCGCAACACGCCGGACGCCGCTGCGTATCGCACCTGATCCACCAGTTGGAGGTAAACCGGCTTGCCCGTTTTGAAATCAATTTGAAATACCATATTCCGTTCTCCGTCTTGTTCTCTGTCCTATGACACTATGACAGTGAATCGGAAGGCGTCAACGAATTTTTTAGAAATTTTTGGGAGGTCGGATCGGAGCGCGGAACTTCAGCTCCGCGTGAACGGTGAAAACAACCGCGCAGAGCTGGAGTTCTGCGCTCCGGCTGCGCTCGGCACGTCCGAACTGCGCTGCTTGCCCGCGTTGAATGAAATCCGTTAGGCTGTGTCCAACGACGATGCCAGACGCCGAACACAACGCCCCGCCCTCAGCGATGAGGGCGTTCGATTTTCCCTCACGCACGCGGGTCGTGTTCGGTGCCGGGAGCGTTGCCCAAGTCGGCGAGTTGGCGCGGGAGCTGGACGCGCGGCACGTTCTGCTCGTGACGGACGCCGGGATCGTTGCCGCTGGTCACGCCGGGCGGGTGCAGAAAAATCTCGAAGCCGCCGGGCTGCGCGTCAGCGTGTTCGATCACGCGAAAGAAAATCCAACCACGAAATGCGTGGACGATTGCGTGGTGGTGGCCAAGACGGCGGGCGTTGACGCGATCATCGGCCTGGGCGGTGGCAGTTCGATGGACACGGCCAAGGGCTGCAATTTCATCCTGACCAACGGCGGGCGCATGGCCGATTACTGGGGCGTGGGCAAAGCCACGAAGCCCATGCTGCCGTTCATCGCGATTCCGACGACCGCCGGCACGGGCAGCGAGTGCCAGTCCGCCGCGCTCATCGCCGACGAGCAGACGCATCAGAAAATGGCGTGTCTTGATGCAAAATGCGCCGCGCGCATCGCGCTGCTCGATCCGGCGCTCACGCTTTCGCAGCCCCCACGCGTCACGGCCTGCACCGGAATTGACGCCCTGGCCCATGCGGTGGAGACGGCGGTGACGACGAAGCGCACCGCGCTTTCGCAAAAGCTTTCCGCCGAGGCGTTCCAGCTTTGCCTGGCAGCGTTGCCGGAAGTTTTGCGGAATTCCGCTGACCTCGACGCGCGCGGGCGGATGCAGTTGGGCGCCGCGCTGGCCGGCGCGGCGATTGAGAATTCCATGCTCGGCGCGGCGCACGCGGCGGCGAATCCGTTGACGGCGCATTTCGGAATGGTTCACGGTCACGCCGTCGGATTGATCCTGCCGCATGTCGTGAGGTTTAATGAGCAAGACCCAGCGGTGTGCGCATTGTATGCCGGGCTGGCAGAAGCGGCGGGGTTGGTTACGCCGGGCACAACTGATCGTGACGCACTGGGCCTGCTGGTGACGCGACTGGAGGAAGTCTTGGCCCTGACGGGTTTGCCGACGACACTTTCCGCCAGTGGCGTGAAGCGCGAGGCGCTCGCCTCGCTGGCCGCCGAGGCCGCGAAACAGTGGACGGCAGGCTTCAATCCGCGTCCGGTGGCGAAGGAAGATTTTGTGCGGCTCTACGAAGCCGCGTTCGCGTGACGCCTGCTTCGCCGGAACCAGGCAGTTGGAAAACGACATCTAAACGCACCCGCTTGTAATCTCACCTTCGAGCGGTAGCCCGGTGGCATGGGACTCAGCAAATCTCATTTTGGTGGAGCGCGGCGGGGTCGAAGACCAGCCGCAGCGCGTGGAGGCAAGACACCGCCAGATTTTGTGCGGGCTTGCTGCGGTTGATCAAGACGACCCAGCCGCGCTCCGGACCAAATGAGAATTGTTGAATTGGACTGGCTTCGTCTTGGCCCGTGAGCGCAAACTCGCGACCAGAGACTTCTGTCTGGCCAAGCCCGGCGGAAACTTTTACTCGATGAAAACTCAAACGCTCTTGCGATATGTGCTTCCCGGTCTGGTGTGGGTCGCCGGGGCTTCCGCGGCGGACCAACCCCTCCTCAACTTCAACGACGTGACTGACCCCGCTCGGTTTCCCACCAGCGCCGCCGTCGTCACGATTGCGAAAGCAGGTGCGGGCGCGGCGCTGCTCCTTACCACCGGCACGAATCAAACCTGGCCCGGCGTCACGTTGCCGGCGCCTGATGGACACTGGGATTTGTCGCCGTTCTCGCAAGTGGCCTTGAAGGTGAAGAACGTCGGCACCAACCGGGGCACGCTGAATTGCCGCGTGGACAATCCGGGCGCGGATGGCACCAAGAACTGTCTCAACGGCTCGCTCACGCTCAACCCGGGCCAGAGCGACACGTTGCGCGTCCTCCTGCGACGCGCCAGCGATGACAAACTGGGCGGAAAGTTGTTCGGCCTTCGCGGCTATCCGGTTTCCACCGGCGGCCCCGGGACGGTTAATCCCACGAACATCACGCAGATCCTCCTCTTCGTGAGCCAACCAAAGGAAACCCACGTCTTCGAGGTGGACGACGTCCGCGCTACGGGCGACTACACGCCTCCGACCGCGTGGGCCACGGACGCCGATCCGTTCTTTCCGTTCATTGACACGTTCGGCCAATACAACCACAAGGACTGGCTTGGAAAAATCCATTCACTCGCGGAACTCAAACAGCAACGCGAAGCCGAGGCGCAGGAACTCGCCGCGCAACCCGGCCCGAAGGATTGGGACAAATACGGCGGCGGGGCCAAGGGGCCGAAGCTCGCGGCCAGCGGTTTCTTTCGCACCGAGAAGTATCGCGACAAGTGGTGGCTGGTGGATCCGGACGGGCACCTGTTCTTTTCGCACGGCATTGACTGCGTGCGGATGGTTGACACCACGCCCGTCGAGGAGCGGGCGAGTTGGTTCGCGGATTTTCCGGGCGCGCAG
Source organism: uncultured Verrucomicrobiota bacterium (assembly GCA_903828255.1). Lineage (GTDB taxonomy): Bacteria > Verrucomicrobiota > Verrucomicrobiia > Limisphaerales > JADLHS01 > CAIKLQ01. Next base: position 3,866 of record CAIKLQ010000334.1, on the reverse strand, counting down.
CCGGAGTTTGCGGAGTTTCTCGGCAGCGGCTATGCGCTCAAGGGACATTACGCCGGGCGTTCCCCGAAGTGTTTCGCCTTCGCCGCCGCGAATTTGAAACGCAAATACGGCCCGGATTGGAAGCCCGCTTACGCCACGATCATTCACCAGCGGTTGCGCAGTTGGGGCTTCAACACCATCGCGAATTGGTCCGACTCCGGCGTGTTCCTGATGCGCCGCACGCCTTACACCGATACGGTTGGCTCGCACGGCGCCCGGATGATCGAAGGCAGCGAAGGTTATTGGGGCAAGTTCCCGGATGTCTTTGATCCCAGCTTCAGCAGCAACGTCCGCCAGGCGATGCAAGCCAAACGCGGAGGCACGGCTAACGATCCGTGGTGCATCGGCTACTTCTCCGACAACGAAATGTCCTGGGGCGATGAAACCTCGCTGGCACTCGGCGCGCTCAAGTCGCCGCCAGACCAAGCCGCGAAGCTCGAACTCCTCTCCAACCTCAAAGCCAAGTATGGCGACATCGCAAAGCTAAACACCGCTTGGGACACGAGCCACGATTCGTGGAACGCGCTCCGCGAAAGCCGCGCCGCGCCGGACCCGCACAAGGCCCGCGCCGACCTCACCGCCTTTTACACGAAGTCCGCCGAAACCTATTTCCGCACCGTGCGCGACGCGATCAAGTCGGTGGCGCCGAACCAACTCTACCTCGGCTGCCGCTTCGCGTGGGTGAATGATCTCGCGGATCGCGCCGCCGCCAAGTATTGCGACGTCATCAGCTACAACCTCTACCAACGCAGCATCGCCGACTTCAAGAACCCCAGCAGCGATAAGCCGCTCATCATCGGCGAATTTCATTTCGGCGCGTTGGATCGCGGGATGTTTCACACCGGCCTCGGGCCCACGGAGAACCAAGCCGCCCGCGCCCAAGCCTACCAGGATTACGTGCTCGGCGCGCTGAAGCATCCGCAGTTCGTCGGCACGCATTGGTTTCAATGGATGGACGAACCGACCACGGGCCGCGTGTATGACGAAGAGAATTACCAGATCGGTTTCCTCGACATCGCCGACACGCCCTACCGCGAAACCATCGCCGCCAGCCGCGAGGTTGGGGGGAAGCTTTATGGTCAACCCTGAACCCCGGCTGAGATTGAACCCCGAAGCCGCCAAGACCAAGCGCACATAGCCCGAGAACTGTTCCGCCCGCTGGCTGAAACGATTTGATTGCGGTGGAATGTGAACCGCGCTCCGCCTTGCCGTCTGGGTGCCTTCGTTGTTCAACTTCAGGTTTTTGGTTGAACTACTCGGAGTCAGCGGTTACAAAAGCCCGACCGTCACCCGTGAGTGACAATTACCAATGCCTCGGAAGAACTGGCGGTTTCCACCGAGCCGTAAACCCGCACCTCCGCAAGCTGGCTGAGGATGTCGCCAAAATCCGTTTTCGGCCGGCGGTTGGGACGAACCCGCCTCAGAAATCCGTTTTCCCACCCCGGTTGGCGCCAACCCGCCCGCGAAAACGGATTTTCACCCCGGGTTGAGCCCAACCCGCCTCAAAAAACGGTTCGCGAGCGCCGGTTGGCTCGAACCGCCTTGGAAAATCGGTTTTTTACCCCCGGTCAGCCCCAACCGGCCTCAGAAAACCGTTTTCGACCCCCGGTTGGCGCAAATCTGCCCGCCAAAACGGTTTTCCCCCGCCTCCGGAAGCCGTTTCCGCTGCAAAACCGTTTTAAGTGCCGTCATGACAACGACAGCGGAGATGCGGGCCTTTGGCCGCGGCGGGCGACCGGTGACGGAACTCATTTTCCCGGAGAGGGCCGCCGGCGTGCTGGGCTTTCGCCCGGCACCGGAACTCTAGGCGCGCATCGAGGAACTGGCTGGGAAATCAACCGAAGGACAATTGACCCAAACGGAGCAAGTGCGTGCCGTCGGTTCATGGCTTTTGGCGGCTGTAAATGCGGGTGTCGGTAATGCGCCACACCGTGTTTTCCAAAGTTCTTTCCCCCAGCGCCGTCAACGCATCGGCTAATCGGCGCAAAAGTTCTTCGCGGTTCGGGCGGCGCAGGGTAATTACCATCGCCCCGTGATGACGGGCAAAGGCCAAGGGGACGGTGTGGAAGAAATCCTTGTCGGTGGTGATGAACACGGCGGGTTGCTGCTGAGCGTGGGCGAACAAATCTTGGTCCGCCGTGCCGGCGGAAAGATGGCCAAGGCGGGAACGGCGGTGTGTCCGGCAGATTGCAGTTGGGCGAGCGCGGGGCGGGGAAAATTCTCGTCGAGGAAAAAGTTCATTCCCCGGCGTCAGGTTTCGACGCTTTCCATGGCGGTCAGTTGGCCGGCAAATTCCAAACACGCGCGGATGTCCAGTTCCTTGAGCGAGGGATAGTCCGCCAAGATCTCTTGATGGGATTCTCCGGCGGCGACGGCCCCGACGACATTGGCCACCAAAACTCGCGTGCCGCGCACCACGGGTTTCCCGTGGCAAATGGCGGGGTCGAAACTGATTTGGTCAGAGAGCCAACTTTGCATGGCCAGACTTTAGTTCCGGGCGGCAGGGTTGGCAAAGGGTTTTCAAGCTGGCAGGAGCGGTGCAGGGGTTGCGCCGCCCTGGCAGGTTTCAGCGTCGGCACCGCTTTGGACTTTGCCTTGGGGTCGAAACCAGACGGCGCGGCGTTGAGCGGTGTCCATTCTGTTCCGGTTGGCGGAAGTGCGGATTCTTTTTTGACAGACGAATGGGGACAAGCGAATGACCAGTCCGGCTCGCCGCGCCTTGGCCCGGCTTCATTCAGCGCTTCAGTCCAGGGGCAGATACTCCAACCGATCGAGCCAATCCTCGGGTTCAGTGGCCTTGGCGATAAGTTCCAAATCCGCGATGCAGCGTCCGATGTTGACGCGCAACTGGTGCGCGTAAACCACGCCGACGAAGGTTTCTCCCACGCGCTGACGCCGGGTGGCTTCCGCCAGGAGGTCTTCATCCTGGGAGAACAGAACCCGACCGAGTTGCCTCGCGCGGTCAAGGAGTAGAGCGTCGGGCAGGCGCGTGGTCCCATCGGCTTGCGCGGTCAACAAATCCACACCCCGCAAGCGCAGCGTCTCGGCGATGGCCCGGCGCACATGGACATCGAAGTAGAGCGAAACGCTCACCGAAGTTTTCCCAGCGCCCGGAGCTTGCGGCGAATGGGAGAATCCTTGAACGCCGTCGCTTGGGATTCCCACCGTTGGAGTTCGTCGGCAATCGCGCGATCAAACTGTTCCTGGTGGTCGCAATAATGGGCCAGCGCGGCATGGACTTGCGCCAGGGAGAGGTGCGAATACTGAAAACACATTTCCTCGGGACTGGACCCGTGAGCCAGCCAATCCTTCACGACTTCGATGACTTTGACGTTGGTGTCGTCAATCCAGGCGCGGCCCTGTTCATCGAGACGGATGTGGGTAGTTTCAACCGCTGTCATGGGGCAAAGCTAGCCGCACGAGGACGGGTGAACAAGGGTAATTACGGGCGGCAGCTCCAGGCTGTCATGGAAGCCGGGATAACCCGAACTCCGCCGGGACGCCGGGTGAGGGCACCCGGCCTACAAGCGGTGGTTTTGGGGCAGGTGTAGGCCGGGGGCCATCACCCGGCGCACTTTGAAGCGGCCATAATGAGGATTGCTGCCCAAACGGAGCGCGAGGAATACGAGGGCTACGTCCGGGCCAACAAGTTTATCGCCATCCTCCAGCGCGTGGCCCGGGATGTGAACCGTCAGGCAGCTTGAAATCATGGATTCGCGGACCCGAGCGCCGGTGCGAGAACCGGCCGGGCAATTATTGCAGACTCCGAGGACCCGTGGCGTTGCGGTCAGTCTGACCCGGCAAAGTGCAAGCCGGGTCGGGTACCT
>CAIKLQ010000333.1 GCA_903828255.1 uncultured Verrucomicrobiota bacterium | reverse complement strand
CTGTTCACGCAGTTCGAGGCACTCCTCGGCACCCCAGCTTACATGAGCCCCGAGCAAGCGGTCATGACGAGCCTGGACATTGACACGCGCAGCGACATCTACAGCCTGGGCGTGTTGCTCTACGAGTTGCTGGCCGGCAGCACGCCGTTCGATGCGAAGGAACTGGTGGCTTCCGGCATCGAGACGATGCGCAAGACCATCCGGGAGAAGGAACCGGTTCGCCCGAGCACCCGATTCGCGACGCTCAAGGGCGAGGAACTGACGACCACGGCCAAGCGCCGATCCGCCGACACGTCGAAACTGCTCCACCAACTCAAGGGCGATCTCGACTGGATCGTCATGAAGTGCCTGGAGAAGGACCGGGCGCGGCGTTATGACACGGCCAATGGACTCGCCGCTGATCTCAAGCGTCACCTCAACAACGAGCCGGTCCTCGCCCGTCCGCCCAGCGCGGCTTACCGGATCCAGAAAGCCTTTCGCCGGAACAGGCTGGTTTTCATTGCTGCCAGCGCCGTGAGTCTGACTTTGTTGGCCGGCCTGAGTTTCTCCACCTGGGCATTCCTGCGCGAAAGCAAGGCGCACGCGGGTGAAATGGCACAACGTCAAACAGCGGTCGAAGAGCAAAGGAAAGCCGAAGCGGCCCAAAAGGTTTCCGAGACCGAGCGGCAGCAATCGCGCCGCTTGCTCTACGCCGCTCACATGAGTCTCGCCCAGCAATCGCTCAAGGTGAACAATCTCGGCCGAGCGCGTCGGTTGCTGGACCGGCACCGGCCGCAGCCCGGCGAGAACGACCTGCGCGGCTGGGAGTGGCGCTACCTCTGGCAATTGACCCGCAGCAGCGCCCTTGTCACGCTCACCAACCGGCCAGTGCGCGGATGGTCTGTCAGCTTTTCCCCAGATGGCACTCGCCTGGCCGTGGGTTGGGACGACGGGCACGTTGACTTGTGGGATGTTCCGGGCCGGCGACTGGTTCGGGCCTTGGCGGACCACGAGTATCCCCACATGGGACGGGTGGCCTTTTCTCCAGTTCGCAATCTTCTGGCGGCTTCATCCGAACCCAATGTGGTCACCCTGTATAACCTCGACTCCGGCCGCGAATCGGTCCTCTGGCGGGCGCCCGACCAGGGCGCATGGGACGTCCGCGACCTGGCATTTTCGCAGGATGGTTCCAGGCTGGTCATCTACGCGGGATCAACCCCCGAATTCGGTGACGCAGTATGGGTGGTGAACGTGGCGTCCTCCGAGATCGAACGCTACCCGACCGTTTATAGCGGGCACAACTTTCATGGAGCGGCCCGCCTATCACCCGACAACCGGCGTCTGTATCTGGCACAATCTGGCGGATGGAACGGCCGCTACAGCATCCAGTGCCTCGACCTCGCCACGGGCAAGGAACTCTGGCAGACCAAGCCGCAACCGGATGACCTTCTGATCACCATGGCCCTCTCGCCGGACGGGCAGGTGCTGGCTTCGGGCTCGGGATTTGCAGACCCCACCATTCGTATCTGGGATGCCGCGACCGGACGAATCATTCGCGAGCTCGACCGACACACCGGTTGGGTTAGCAAGCTGGCGTTCACCAGGGACGGACGACGTTTGATCTCCGCAGCTTCCGATCAATCCATCCGCTTCTGGGATACGAGCAACTGGACCGAAACCCGGGTGCTGCGCGGCCACATTGACGAGGTT
>CAIKLQ010000332.1 GCA_903828255.1 uncultured Verrucomicrobiota bacterium | reverse complement strand
CGAGTGCCGGGCGTGGTCGCCGATTTCCGCGCTGGGGCCGCCGTAACGCACAGCGACGCCATGTTCCAAAACCTGACCGCCAGCAAGGCGGCGCCAGTGCGCGTGTCCGGCGCGAATGATTCCGGCGGGGGTTACAGGGAAGTCGAGGTGCCATGATGCCAAGAAACGGATCCATTGTGGCGGCGGGGACGGGACACCTGAAAATCAGTAATGGCCGAAACCCCATTAACCGCGGGAGATGCACTGTCAGGAAGGCAGCAATCCAAGGAGCATTATGAATTCAGCCACACCGAAAACCCAACGACCACCAGCAACCGAAATCCGAAAAGTGATTGTTGCAGCTTCCCATGAGGCAATGAAATCCTGGCTGGTCATTGGCTTGACTAGTGTGGTGCTTGGTGGTTGTGTGGCCCCGGCCCCGGATAATCGCAACCTCAATGCGAACACGCAAAAGTCTGCCTCTTATCTCGACTCGGCTGGAGTCACAAATTCACAAAAGCGGATATCTCAGAACCTAGCGGAATCTATGGAAAAGCGGCGGGAACAGGTTTCTTGGGGCGGCGTGGCGGTCTTTGGAAATAAGGCTGAAGGTGAAGACTTGCCTATCAGCTCGAAACTGGTGGCAGAATTTCAGGAGGCTCTTGTTAAGAAACTGAGGGCAATACGCCCTGCAAATCTTGACCTTAAGAATCTGGGATCTGGAGTGGCGGACAACCTTCGAAGCCAAGATGCATTGATCATGGTGGTCGCCCTCCAAACCGAATATTCCAACCATCGTCCCGATCCGTTTTTGACCGGGAAAATACGCGGGGAGATGACGATCAAGGGGCAACTTCTCTTCTTGGACTCGAAGAAAGACATGCAACTTGTCGCCAATTACCCCGTGGGCATCACCCAGCGAGAGGCCTTCGGCGGCGAGCCGTCTCTGGCAGACTTCTCGAAGCTCGCAACAACGGCACTGATGGGTTCAGAGCGGTTTCCGGACGGCCGTCCCGCCTCGCTTTCCGACCAAGTGACAGACCTTCTGGCTGGGAATGCCGTCGTGCCGAGGGCGACCTTTCCGCCCGCTGAGGTGTCCTCGGTCACTTTCGCTCCCGCCTGCCTCATCGCGAACACCCCTCACGGTCCCGTGAATATTCCCGCAGAGACCCTCGCCCGTTGGTCGGACGAGTTCGCACTAGCTTTTGGCAGTTATATCGGCACAGGCAGTGGTTTTGCGGTGAACCCTTATCTTCCCGGTGGCGGAAAGGACATTACACCGGATCGGGTTTTGAACGCCGCACGGCGAATTACCATGCGCACCGTGGATGGCCAACAACGGAATGTGAGGCTCAAGTCCCCCACTTTGATTTTCAAGGTTGAGATGACCAATCTCCGTTCCATTCGGAACGAAAAAAACTCCAACCAAAAGGCTGAATGCGTCAATTATTGTATTTCGGGGAAGTTGCGAGTTGTTAATAACGACACTGGACAACTCGTTCAGCAAGTGCCGCTTGAGTGGCCACCTTCGCCTTCTCAACGATTGTCCGCAGAATTGATAGGCAAGTACATGAAACAATCCGAGAAGCGCCTTTTCTTGGGCGACTCCGCGGACCACATAGATATATGGCAGACCAAGCTTGACCTCTTTCTGAAGCAATTAGCCCGGGAAATTGCCTTTCCCGAAGAGGATTTGGCCCGCCGATTTGAGAATTTACGGTCGCAACTTAAACTCAACGCCGGGTTAAACAGCCAACCAGTCAACTACGCTTCGCTTCGATGAGACTCCATCGCAAGCCGACAACTTTCCCGCTTTACCTGGTGCTTGGACTGGCGCTCGGGAGCGTTCTCAGCACGGCCCACGCCGAAGACGCGAGCCCCATTGCCGCCGCTCAACTGACTTGCAAAGGCTCCAAGGCGCCCACTCCAGAGGAGGAGCAGAAGCTTGTGGAGTCGGTGAAGACCGCCTTGATGGTGAATTACTTGGCAAGTCTGCCGACGGAACGCAAAACTTCGGTTGAAACTCAAAAAACAGTTCTGTATGCGAATTTGGACCAATACTTGGAGAATTTTACCGTGCGCAGCCGGCAGTTCGACAAAAAGACACGGGTTTATACTCTTTCGGGGCAAGCTGAAATAAACACAACCCAGATCAGCCAACTCATTGATCAGGGAGCAACTGGGGAGAAAAGTCCGGTCGTCTTCATCTTCGTAGCCCGCCGGCAAGCCGAGGTTGAGTCCCGAGGGCCCCAAGTTACCACCGGAACCAAGGAGACGAGCGCACGTGAAACTCAGGCCGAGGCTCGGAGTTCCGGCGGGCAAGCTTCGGAATCCAGCGCCACCAAAACCAGCCAGGCCGTGACGAGCGCCAGCACCGAAACCCGGTTTGCCGAGCGAATCACCTACGTCCTCGAAGACAACGCCAAGGCCTCCATTGATAGCACCATTTCCAAAGTTTTAGTGGACCGCGGATTCGATGTGGTATCAGCCGCTGAACTCGTGGATGCCTCCAAGGGGCCCTTTAATCCCGATGTTTTGCAGAAAGACTTTGAAACGAGTTCGCAGTTTTCCCTGGAGCACCAGCGTCTGGCAACGCGCCGGTGCCGCGAGGCAGGAGCACCGCTGCTGGCCTATGGCACCCTGACCATCGGGGTTAAACGTCTCGACCCCGCCAACAACCGCAACACGATTGTCAATGTGCTGGTGAATGCCCAAATTTTTGATTGCCGCAAACCTCTGTCGGTAAAAGTGGGGAGCATCGGCGCCCTTCAGGTTGAAGGGGTTGGCGCTGACCAGACCCAAGCCGAGACTGCGGCCATCCAGTCAGCCGCCACCCAAGTTGGCAATACTTTGGCGGACCAGCTCCGGAATCGGGGTATCCGCTGATATCAGAAAACAAAAACATCCGTACAAAACAAGAAAACCTCAAAACATAATATGAAAACAATACGCTCGTTGTGGCTCGCGACTGCGGTTACCTTTGCGGCCGTCATTCCCCAGTCTCAGGCGCAACTCGGGGGACTTACGAAAAGTCTAACTGGCACGGTGACGGCCGCAAGCTTGAACGGGGACTTGACAGGAGGCCTCGACTTCTTTGCCAAGGCCAACGACCATTTTTTAACCGCCCTTGTCCCGGCCGAAAAAGCCCAAGCCATCCGGGAAAAATTGAAGTCTGAAGACCAGAAGGATCGGAGTCAGGCCGTAAAGGACAGCACAGCTCTGATTAAGGAATCCGCTGAGGCGCAGTTGGCTGAAAAGAAGCCCTTAGACGACAAGGCCAAAGCGGAAATCGCACTGGGACAAAAGGAAATTGCCAAGGGCATCACCAAATGGGCTGCCGTGGGCGTTTCGCTTGGCATGGCTGCCCAAAAAGGCGGTGGCGATGCTGCACTAGTGGCCGCAATTCCGGTGGCCACGGAGATGATCAAAGACCTCCCTGCTTTGACCGCAATGAACGCGATCATAAAGAAGCTGAACGCCGCAAACAAATAGCCGTAACAGGTTAGGTCGGCGGTCTTCGGATCGCCGCCTTACTTTCATGGACGGTATGGCCACGATCCTCACTTAAGCGCAGGTAAATGCATGAGCGATGATTTGGAAGTTGCTAAAGGGTCAGTTGGGCTGAAAATTGTCGCCTGGGTAGGTACGGGCGTGGTCGCTTTGACTGTGACGTTCTTTTCCCCGCTGATTAAGAAGAAGGGCGAGGATTTGGCCGGGGTTTCGTTCCCGGATCAGGCGGGTAAGCCTCCAGTGATCGTCGTGCAGTCACCGGTTCCCGCCGAAGCCGGCGCAACCCGCTCGCCGGATGCACCCGGCGGCGGGGGG
>CAIKLQ010000331.1 GCA_903828255.1 uncultured Verrucomicrobiota bacterium | reverse complement strand
GCCGCGGTCTTCGCTCCCCAGACGACGTACGGCTCACGAAGCCTCGTCGGGCCGGAGAGCGTGGGGCCGAACTGGTCAAACGGCCAGAGCTTCATGGCCTTGATGCCCTGGTGCAGCAAGCTCTCGGCAAGTTGCCCGGCGCGACCGTCGCACCACGCGTCGAGGTCGTCGTATTTGCCCGAACTGACGCAGGTATTGTAAATCGGCACGCGATCACGATTGCGTCCGCCGAGGAGATTGTAGATGGGCTGGCCGGTGTGCTGGCCGACAATGTCCCAGAGCGCAATGTCCACGGCCGAGATCGCCCGCATCTCCGAGCCTGCGTAGCCGCAGAAATTGACGAGCGAGAACATGTTGTTCCAGTGGTTCTCGATGTCGAGGGGATCGCGCCCGATCAGCAACGGCGCGAGCACATCGTGGATGACCGCCGCCACGGCGCGTGGGAGATAATACGTCTCGCCCAAGCCCACCAACCCATCGTCCGTGTGGATTTGCACCCAGAGATTGTTGGGCAACGCCTGCCGTGAATGGGGATTCTGCTTCCGCCATTCCGCATCGGGCACGGCTTGAAACCAGATCGTTTCAACTTTGGTGATCTTCATGGGACTTGTTTTGCGGGAGAGGCGGCAGTAGCTCAAGTCAATTCAGTTTCAGGTAGGCAATCACGGCCGCCGATGTCTTCTCGTTGAGCGTCACCGTCAACCCTTGCTGCATCAGCTCCCGGCCCGTGCGGATTTCCTTCCCGCCATCGAAGTTTTCAACTTCGTATCGCGCCTTGGGATCAAGCCCCCGGAGTCTGAAGGTTTTGATCGGCTCGCCGTTGTCCGGCCGGCGGAAGGCTTGCACCACGCCCGAGCCGGCTTCTGGACGGTCATATTGCCAAGCCAGCCAGACATTGTTCGACAGGCTGTAGGCGGTCAGCGGATAAAAGTCACCGAGGTAATTCGGTTGAACGTGCTTGAGCTGTTTGAAAAGTCGCGCCGCCAGTTTGAAATCCAAATCCTGGTTCCGCATGTCGTAGCACAACGTCAGGCTGGGCGACATGTTGGCGCGGAAACCGTAGGCTTCAACGTTCGACTTCCCGTGGGCGCCGATCGCCGATTGCCCCGTCACGTAGCCGGCGCCGTGGTATGGAATCCACGAGGCGTAGGAGAAATGGTGATTCTGCTGGCTGGTCGGTTCAAAAAGAAAATCGGTCCGGATCAACGGCACCGCGCGGCGCAGGGTTTCGAGGTCGTCGCGCCGACCGCCCGAGGCACAGGAATCAATCCGCATGTTCGGATGGCGCTGGCGAAGGCCGTCCCAGTAGGCGAGATAGCCTTGGACGTAAAGATTTTCGGTCATGCCCCGACGATCTTCTGTATCCGCGCCCACCCAGAATGGCAGCGGGTCCATGTTGAAATCCTGCCGGTAAAGATCAATGCCCTGTTCCGTCAACGTCCGGTCCACGTGGTTGATCAGCCAGTTGCGGGCTTCCGGATTGCCGAGGTTCAGCAAGCTACCTGGACCGCTTCCGAAACCACCGCCTTCCGGGGCTTTGGCCGTCTGTCCCTTTTTCGAGAGCAACCATTCGGGATGGTTCTTCGCGATCCAGGAGTTGGGGTCGCCCACGCGCTCAGGCTCGAACCAGACAATCGTCTTGATGCCCTTGGCGCGCGCGTGGTCGCTGACGGCGCGGAGGCCGTTGGGGAAACGCGCCGGGTCCGGCACCCAGGTGCCGGTGTTCACCCACTCGCCGCCGCAGGGATACCAACCGGCATCCATCCACCAATAGTCGAGCTTCATGCCTTCTTCGAGATACCGGTCCACAAACATCTTTTGATTCTCCTCGTTGGCCTGGGTCATTTCCTTGTACTGATGGGAACTGCACGCCACGATCTGCGTGGGCGGCAATTGGCCATCCGCGGTGCGCGGCAGATTGTGCGCGACCATCCAGCGGCGCCAGAGATTATGCGACACCACGATGTCGTTTCCGCGCCAGAAGACCATCGCGATCAGGGGCGAGCGGATTTCCTCACCGGGTTTCAGGGACAAATGCGTGACTTCCTGGCCGGCGGTGATGTGGAGGCCGCGGCTCTCGTCGCGCGCGAACGAACTGGCCCATTGCCCAGGCCAACCGATGGCGATGAAGATGCCGCCGCCGGGCTGCTGCAAATTGTAGAACGGAAAGGCGGCGTTGTTGGGCCGCCCGCCGAAGCAAACGAACCGTTTATTGCTCTGGGGTTGGAGTGTTTGCTCAAACGGCTCGAAACTGTCCGCCGTACACCAATCTCCTTTGGTGCCGTGCAGCACGAATTCGCCATCCCGCCCCCGCTGGAAGTCCGCATCCAGCGCCTCGATGTTCGCCAGAATGGGCGTCGGAGTTGCGCCGGTGTTTTTGAAGAACACCGTCCACTCGACGGCGGGGAAATCCTTATATTCAACCACGACACAGCGAACTGAGAGTTTGGTTTTCGGATCGGTCCAGATCAAAGTCCGCTCCGTCTTGGCCGCGCTCAGCTTGCGGGTGCTGGAAGTGAATGGCCAGGAGCGGAGCAAATCCGTCGAGCGAGCGTTGTCGTAGGTAAAGGAGAAAGGCAGCGCTGGCTTGGCCGAGGTTAAGTGACTCGAAGCCCACTTGGACGCGGCACGGAAATCACTCGCGGGTGGCGAAGCCGCGGACAGGGTCACGGGCACAGCCATCAGCAAGGCAAGCCCGACGGCAATCTGAATCAGTTGGAGTTTCAATTTCATGGACAATTCGTTGGTTGTTGTTAATGGCTTCGATAGGAAGATTCTAGTGCCGCTCACGAACCGGGCTTTCTTTTTTGCGCGAAAATTCAATGGTTTTTCCGTCAGCGAAACAGGAGACTGCCAGCAAGCGTTAGCTCGGTCGCGACTTCGACTTGCCGGGAAGGTAACCATTTATTTCGCGACGCGATAAGATATCACCGCCGCGCCTGGTGCCTTCGGAAGCTGAACGGTTAGTCCTTCGCTCATCAGTTGCTTGCCGGATGCCTTGGTCGAGCCGGTCACATCAAAGTCCGTAAGTTGGTATTGCGCCGCCGGGTCAAGGCCACGGAGCCGGAAGGTCTTCGTCGGCGCTTCCGCCTGCGCCCGGCGGAACGCCTGGACCACGCCGTCGCCCTGCTCCGGCCGGTCGAACTGCCAGGCGATCCACTGGTCCAGCGCCAGACTATAGTCGGTCAGCGGGTAGTAGTCCCCCAGCATCAAGGGGCCGACTTTGCGGCACTCGCGGTACGCTTTTTTCTGCGCTTCGACAGTAGCGGAGTCGAGTCCGCCCATTCCAAACAGCGGCATGTAGGAACTCCGATAGGAATACGGATCATAAAAATAGCAGCCGTTTCCGTAGAACGGCAGCCAAAACGAAAGCCCATACGTATGAGCCTGGGCTGCTTCCACGACCCCCTTCATGTCGGGAAACTGGAAATCGCTGCGGGTCAGCGGCACGGCCCGGCGCATGGTTTCCAGGTCATTGCGCCGTCCGCCCGACGCGCAGGAATCGAGTCGCAACCCCGGGTTGCGCCGCCGCAGTTCATCCCAGAATTCCAAGTGCCCTTGCACGTAATGGTTCTCGGTAATCCCCTGCCGCTCGGCAGCATCGTGCTTGCGCCATCCGGGCAACGGGCCGTCACCGTTCATATCTTCACGATACCAATCCAGTCCCTGGGTTTTGACCATCTTGTCAATGTGCTCAATCAGCCAACGCAACGCAGCCGGGTCGCCTTCGTTTAGAATGCCACCTTGGGCATTGCACGGCAGAACCCATTCCGGATGATTGCGACCCAGCCGGGATTCCATACTGCCCACCCGTTCCGGTTCAAACCACAGCAGGAACTGCATTCCCTTGGAGTGCACCCAATCACTGAAAGGCCGGAAACCTTTTGGGTATTTTGCAGGGTCGATCTCCCAGGTGCCGGTGTTGAGCCAGGCCTCGGCGCCCTTCCACGGGTTCATCTCGCTCGGATACCATGTGGTCCCTCCTGCGCCGGCGTCACGCCAGCAGATGTCCGGTTGAATCCCCGCCGCCAGGAAGCGCTCCACGTAGGGGATCTCCGCCTCGGACCCGCCGACCTGAATCTGGGTCACCGCCGGCTGGGTCTTGCCGTTTACCCGGGGCAGGTTGTGCGCGATGTACCAGCGCCGCCAAAGATTCTGCGCCGTGACCATGTCCTTCCCTTGCCAGAACAACAGGACATTCAAAGGGGTGCGGATCTCCTCGCCGGGTTTCAAGTAGAGATGCGTCAATTGCTGCCCCGCCAGAACCCGCAATCCGTTTGCAGCATCGCGGGTAAACGAGGCGTCCCACTGCCCGGGCCAACCCACGGCCATCAGGATTCCACCCGCATTGAACTGCAAGTTGAAGTACGGCCATCCGTCCGGGCCGGAAGTTGACTTGCCCAAATGATTGCTCGGCGTGAACTTCTTCACCGCGTTCGGGCCGAGTGGGATTCGATACGGTGCAAACCCCTCCGCCACGGTCCAATCACCCTTGATGCCGTTCAGCACGAATTCACCCGCCGAGCCGCGGTGAAACATGAAGTCCAAGCCCTGGATATTCTCCAGGATCGGCGTGTCGCTCGAACCCAGGTTCTTGAAGTAAGCCGTCCATTCAACGGCGGGGAAATCGTCATACTCAATCACGACGCAGCGAACGGAGAGTTTGGTTTTCGAATCGGTCCACACAAAAGTCCGTTCGGTTTTCGCCTTGTCGAGCCGCCGGCTGCGGGACGTGAATTGCCATGAACGGAGAAAGTCACCGGAGCGGGCGTTGTCGTAGGTGAAGGAAAAAGGCGG
>CAIKLQ010000330.1 GCA_903828255.1 uncultured Verrucomicrobiota bacterium | reverse complement strand
TGTCGGCACGCGGCAGGAACTGCTGACCCTGGCCGGCACCGGCTCAGCTTTAGGCGGGGCCACTTGGAGTGCCGATGGAGACATGGTCCTCGCCGGCTCGCCCTGGCAGGCCTGGCGCGCGCCGTCCTGGGAGGAAATCGCCGCAGCGGAGGCGAAAGAGAAAGCGGAGACCCAGCAGCCATGAACCCAAGCCGGGAAGAATGGTTGTTTGCGCTGGCGTTGACAAAGCCCGCCACCTGAGCCAATTCGCCAAGTACACAAACCGCGCGGCCAAACCGCAATGTGCCAATAACAGGAGAGCCAGCATGACTTGTTGGCTACCAATTCGCCTCAGGTGTCGCAAATGCTTTCACCCGTCGGACTTGAGTTGCCCGTTAGCTGCGCGCTTGCCTGGCCACGCACGCAACATGAAACTCAGCGCGCTTGAACGTCGAACTCCTCAACCCCGGCTTAGCTCCGTTATGATCCTTGAATACAGGGTTACTCCAATACTACAGCGCGACACTCGGGATTGTGTACCGCATAGGAGGTCCTGTGCGGGGGCTGTCGTTGCCTCTGCCCCCTCCCCCGGCGTCCCACGGTATGGGGATACGATGGAAGTCATAGATTTCTGCCGCAAATCTGCGTCCGGCGGTGGGGGGCGCTACGGAGCGGTCACCGCCTACCGTTTCTTGGGGTGGAAAACCTGCTGAGATTGGCCTGCCGGCGGGCAATAACGGGCGGCAACACAGAGCCGGCGCAAAAAGCCAGCGCAAAAAGTCAGAAAAAGCCTTGACCTGCGCCGGAAAGTCTCAGTATCATCGTTAATTAACGGCGGAAGACCAATTCGCCCCAGACCGCCCAACGTTAAGCAAATTACTAACAAAATAACAATATGAAATTGCATCGTCTCAAAGTCGGGTGCGGTGTGGCGGCGGTTTTCGCGCTGCTCGCAATCGCCTCACAGGCTCAGGAAGTCATCATCTACTCGCAGGGATTTGAGGCGGACGATGGCGGGTACGGAATCTTGGAAGTCAGCAACTCCGCCGGCTGGGCGTGGGGCACTCCTTCACCCACCACGGTCGGGCCGCGCGGCGCTCATGCCGGGGCCAAGTGCTGGGGCACGGTGCTGGACGGGCCGATTCCCAGGACGTGTGACGGGTCCATTGTTTCGCTACCGATCGCGCTGCCCACCATTGCCAGCAACGAAATCCTCCGCGTCCGTTTCTGGGCCTTCGTGGACCTAGATGGCATGCGCGACCGCGGGGAATTCTTCGTCTCCACGAATCGCACAACGTGGCAATCGCTGATTCAATTTTACAACACCATGGAGCACCAGGCGGGCAGCACGCCGACGTGGAAGCGTTACGAGTTTTCGCTCGATCCAACCTACGCCGGGATGCCGCTCTATCTGCGGTTTCGCGCGGTGGTCTTTAGTGAGTCGGATTCCTTTGGCTGCGGCGGCGGCGATGGCGCGGGCTTGTCGGGGGTGTATGTGGACGACCTTGCGATTACCAAGAACACCAAATCCGGCACGGACAAACTGTTCACGATGGAAGCGTGGGAAGACCCGGCCTCTTCCGCCTCCTGCCCGTGGGTGGCGCCGTGGAACGGCAGCGCCTTCGTTGCGGACAACGACATTTATTCTGTCGCGCGGGGTGCAGGCGGTGAATTTACCGATGCTTACCGGCTGCAAAAACCGCTCGTGCCACTGAACGGAAGTTACTGGCTCGAAGTGCAGGAGCGGGACAGCGAAACTTCCTTCACGGACAACGCGACCCTCGTAGCGGTGGATCACACGGCGGATGTGGCGGTGGCGCCGGACGGCGCGGGCAATCTCAGTAGCTACCGGCCCGCCAGCTTGCTGGCGCCAGTCACCGCCGTTTCCGGCCAAGCTCAAAATGTCCTGCCAGTAATCCGTTCCGACGACGAGGCCGGGTACGCGGCATACCATGGCGACACGGTGAATTTGGATTTCGGAATCGTGAATCTTTCGCAAGCGGCGGTGTTGGTGCTGAAGGTGAAAGGATTCAACATTGGCACTGGCCCGGAGCGGCCCGTCACCGGTTCGCCGGCGGTGGTGGTCGAAACCCGCGATGGCGACGGCAATTGGACCGAGCGCGGACGGTTGCTCCCGCGTTTTGAGAATTCCTACAACGCGTTCGACTTGAAGCCCTATCTCACGTCTGGCGTGGCGGCGCAGATCCGCTTACGGTCGATTTCGCACTCCATCAAATACCACTTGATTGATTTCGTGCGGCTTTACACCGGCGCGGCCCCGGCATTCACGGCGACGACTCTGCAACCCACCGCGGCTTGGTTTGGTTCGCAGAGCGTCCTTCCCGCGCTGGCAAACGTGGACGGCAACCGGGTTAAGGCTTCCAGCGGCGAGAAATTCTCGGTTTCCTTTCCGATCCCGCCGCTGGCCCCGGGCCACACCCGCGAGTTTGTGTTTCGCGCGCGCGGTTATTATCTGCCCAGCGGCGGAAGCTATCTGGTCTATACCTGGGACGGCAGCAGTTGGGTGCAGCGGGATTCCTTCACTTTTCCCGGCACTGACGCCACAAAGACTTACGACCTCTCCTTGTTCCTCCCCGATCCCAATGGCGAACTGCGCGTCCAAGTCTGGCAGGATTATCAATACGAACCGGCGGGAATTGATTACGTGACCATGACGGTGAATGGCGCAACCGCGCCGCTGAATTACGCCTGGGATTACCGGTCCGATGCGAGCATTCTCACGCAGGTTCAAGCTTCGGACGAGACGCGCATCTCTTGGTCGGGCTGTCCGCGAAACCGTGTGACGGAATACGCCTTCACTTCCTCAACCACGAACTTTCCGCCGCGCGTCGTGCCGGTGGTCGCCGTGGCAGATGGCAGCACCAACACGAATTCGTTCATCATTACTTGGAAGTACACTGACGCGGAAGGCGCACCGCAAGCGCAGGCGGAAATCCAAGTCTGGAGCGGCCGGGGTGCCACGGGGACGAACCTGTGGAATCCGGCTCCTTTCCTCGGTACCAATCAATCCGCTCCCTACGCCGGACCGGATCTGGGCCCGATCGTTTATTACATCCGGGTTCGCGCCAATGACGGTACGGACTGGGGCCCGTGGGCAGAAGGCACCTGGCCGCCCGGGGCCATTGAGTGCGAGACCGCTATCACTTCCGCTTCCCTGCCCACCGTCAACCCGCAGACTGGGCTGTTGGAACAGAGTGTCGTGATTGAAAACACCTGCGAAACTCCGAGCCCCACGCCGTATCGAGTGCTCATCACGGCGCTGCCCGCCGGCGTGCAGGTCTATAACGCCACTGGCACCAACGACGGCAGCCCGTATGTGCAATATGACGGCGCCATTCCTGCGAACGGCTCGGTCACTTTGACCATCGAGTATTACGTCGCCAATCGCGCGACGTTCACGCCCGCGCTCACCTTGGAAGCCACCACCACGACCCCGCCGGTGCCGCCGACGGGAACGGGGCTCGCGGTCACGCGCGCGCAAATGCTTCCCGGCGGCAGTTTCCTGGTGGAGTTCAACTCGATTCCCAGCCACGGCTATGTGATTGAATACAGCCCGGACCTCACCAATTGGGTTGCCGCGGTGCCGTCCCTCACCGCCTCGGCCAACCGAACGCAGTGGGTTGATTCGGGCCCGCCCAAGACCACCGCGCCGCCCGGCCCGGGCAACCGTTACTACCGCGTGGTTGCGCTCCCGTGAACCTGAACCCTTAACCTGCGAAAAATCATGAAAAATAATTCCTTCAAAAACCTCGGTTTGATC
The DNA here is from genome assembly GCA_903828255.1 of uncultured Verrucomicrobiota bacterium. Classification (GTDB taxonomy): domain Bacteria; phylum Verrucomicrobiota; class Verrucomicrobiia; order Limisphaerales; family JADLHS01; genus CAIKLQ01. The sequence continues at coordinate 150 of CAIKLQ010000330.1, read as the reverse complement.
CTCGCGCTCGGCGCGACCACGCAGTTGTGGGCGGCGGAATCAGACGATTCGACCAAGAACGAGTTCCGGATTGGCCCGACGTTCGGGTTCAACATCACGGCCAAATTCCGCGGCTTCCAACCCGCACCGCTGGCCACCTCGCCCGGAGCG
>CAIKLQ010000329.1 GCA_903828255.1 uncultured Verrucomicrobiota bacterium | reverse complement strand
GCCTTTCGCGCGGACGAAGGCGTCCGCGCTCCGATGGTTCAGGGGGTCAAGGCGCGAATCGGGATTCGGCGAATCCTCACCCTGCCCTCTCCCCTTCCGAAGGGGAGAGTGAACAGGCGTGCCGCGCTGCCAGGCAGCCAGCGGCAGACGTCCAGTGGCGTCGAACAAGACGCGCCAGTTTCCGCGCCACCGCGCGAGTTGGGCGAACTGACCCGGAACGAAAAGACGCGGCAGGACGAAGGCTGCCGGCGCGCAGGTTGGCATCAGCGGCAACAGCGCCAGTAGCGCGTCATCGGTTGCGTTGCCGGAGCGCCGGTCTGCGACCGGCTTTGCGCCGTCCAGATACTCAAAGCCGGTCACAGACCGACGCTCCGGCGGAGATGGGCGAGCCACGCGTTCGAGCACAAGTCTCATCGCTCGCCACGCAGCGGCGCCAGCGTCAGGCAATTCCGCAATGCCGAGCCGCGTAAAGAGCGGCACGAGAAAAAAGAGTCCGCCGTAGGCGGTGATCACGCCTTCGGGGTCGGGCGATGATTCGGAAGTTGCCGGCTCGGGCAAAGACTTTTCGCTGGCTTCGCGAACTGAAATTTCGCTGGCCGCTGTTTCCGAAAATAATCCGGGCGGAGCTTCGCTCGCATCGCGCTCCGCTAGTGCGAGCGCGAGTCGCGTGAGCCTCTGCCAGACGAGTCGTCGAATCTCTTCGGCAGATGGCGGCGCCGCGAGCTCGGCAAACAGCGCGGCGGCGACGAGCCAAGCCATGCGCGAATCGCCGGGGCTTGTTTCGCGCAGGAACTCGGACAGAACCGCTCGCCAGGCACGGGGGAATAACTCCGGCGTTGACGCCTCGATGCTTTCATCACCAGTCGTCGAATCATCGCGAGGCGCTTGAGAAAACCCATCTAAGCCGGGCAACGCCGTCGCCACGTCCTCCGCCGACAACGCTCGCAACAACACCAGCAACCGCCCTTCGCGCGCGAGCCGCCGCGCCAGCACCAGCGTGGCGGTCAAGCCGCCGCTCGCAACCAGACGCCGAAACGCCAGCCGCAGTGTCTCAGCCGCACTGAGTCGCGGACTCCAACCCGTCGCGGCGGGCGGCCAGAACCATTCCGGGCAAGGCGTGCCGCGAGCGGCCCGCAGCGCGAGCGCCAGCCATACTTCGATTTCATTGGGAAACCAGACGGAGTCCGCCGTGGACGCGTCCGCGGTTTCCGCGAAGCGGGCATCAGCGCGGGCAGCGCGGACGCGTTGTTCGAGCCGCAAGCTCCACTCCGTCGCACTGGCGTGCGGCGAGAGGCGGCCGAGATGCAGCGAGCGAATCACCACCACCCGGCCTTCATCGCCAAGACTTGCCGTGCGCAGCGCGTCGGCCAGAAAAGTTCGCCCACGTTGCGCGTGTTCCTCTTGCTGACAGGTGAGCCGCAGCCGTCGGACGCGGCGGTCGCGACCGGAGTGGGCAAGCTGGGCCAAGCCGGAACTCATAAACTCAGAAGCAACGCCATGCCGTTTTTGAGTTTTGACTTTCCCGCCAGCAGGGCAAATTCCACGGAGTTCATCGCATGGAGAGTGAGACGGCCTCCTGGAAGCGCACGGACGTCAGGCCCGGATTCAGCTTCGCCGCCACGGGCACGCTCGTGATGCGCGCCGAGACCTGGCCGGCGCCAATGTCTTCGACGACCGCGCGCGCCAGCGCCACGTTGGCTTGATGCACCACCACTTCCATGCCGATGCGAATCCGCAGCGGGTCAACGAGCACTTTTATCAAGCCGCCTTTCACCGGCGTGGTTTCCTCGGCGATGAGTCCGGTGATGAGTTGATCCACCGGCGCGTGGCTGGCAAGCAGCAGGCCGACGCGAATGAGATCGTGAATCAGATCGAGCGCGGCGGGTTGGGTGGCGTCCACGCGGGAGTAGAGCCAGTCGGCGTCCAGCTGCATTTCGCGCCGGAAGGTGAAGGGCACTTCCGTCCAGCGCGGCAGGCGGCTGAGATTGCGAAAATCCGCGGGGCCGTCGAACTCGCTGAACTGTTCGGCCCACAACAGGCGCAGGAATGGCGTCACCTGGCTGAAGCTGTGGTGCAGGCACGCGCCGACCTGGAAGAGATTGTGCAACTCCCCCGCCGCCTGCTGCGCGAGCTTCGTCGGCCCGGCGTCAATCAAATGCCCCAGCGTCAAAGTTTCGTGCGCGCGCCGCCGCAATTCGCCCCAACTCCAGGAAGGGAACAACGCCGGATTCAAGGCGCTGACCAGCGAGATTTGGCTGGCGAACACCGCCGAGCGCGCGGCGAAAACGCCAGTGATCGCGGAGGCGAACCGGCCGCTCGAAGCCACCGGCGCGGCCCGGGTGATCGTCGCAGTTTGTTTCGCCGCGCGAATCATCAAATCCCGGAGCGGCTCGATGCGGTCCAGGCCTTCGATCCATTGCGGCGCGTATTTGAACCAGCGCGCCGGCGCATCGCGAAACGCCTCGGCGAGGGCGTGGAGGTCGGGCGGCAACGGCAGATTCGCCTCCAGGCAGGCGGGGACCGGCGCAATCCGCAGCGCCGGCTCAAGAGCGCGCGACGGCGAATTGTCCCGCGCTTCGACCGCTCGGGGCCGGTGGAACACCACGAAGCTCGCGTGCTCCCGCAGAATTTGTTCGCGATGATCGTTGATGCCTTGGACCCGCGCCGTTTCTTCCGCCAGCAGTGCCTGCGCGACGGCGACGTCCTGGCGCGCTTCCTTGAGTTCGTCGCCCACGACTTTGAGCCGTTGTTCGAGGGCGGCCTGGCTGGCTTCTATCTTCGCCAGTTTGTCGCGGCACACGGTGATGAAGTTCCGGTAAAGCTTGATGCGCGACTCCACCGCGCGCAACGCGGCGATGGACATGTCCGCGTGTTTGACGCCGACAGAAAAATGCGCGGCTTCGTCGGCGTTGGTCAGGTTGAGCAGCGGGTCCACCCGCTGGGCGAGCAGTTGATGAAAGTTGAAAACGGTCGGCGCGGTGGCGCCCGGCAGCGTGTCCACGAAATCGGTGGTCAGGCCCGCGAGCGAAATATCGAGTTGCAGCAACTGGTCGAAAATTTCGAGCTTGGCGCTGGAAATATCCTTGCGGACTTCCGGCGCGAGCGCGGGCTGAAGGCGGTCGAGCGGAATGGCGCGAATCTGATTGGGGGAAATGTTGTCGAAGTTCGGCACGAAGTTGTCGGCAAACGTCGCAAGATTTTTCAACTGCCCCTGCGCCTGAACCGTGGCCGAACTGACGTCCATGAGGTTTTTCAGGGCGGCGATGGCTTCGGGGTTGTTCGATTGATGCACCAGATTCTGAAGCGTCGTCACCTGGCCGGCACCGGTTTGCGTCGAAAGCACTTCCCCGCTCAGGACGAGGTCGTGGACCGTCGTTGAAAACGGGCGGCTGCCCACGAGAGAGGTGGAGAAACTTGTCGCCAGCGCGCCACCGCGGGAGGCTGGAGCGGCCCGGAGCGCCGTGGGCGCGGCGGCAGGCTCAGCGCTGGCGGCGGCCGCCGACGGCTGCATGTTGGCGAATAACTGCCGGGCGAAAGTGTTGACTCCGCTCGCCGGCGTGGCGTCGGGCGAGCGGGTCACGGTGCTCGCGAGACTCGCGGACGCGGCGAAGCGGGAAGTCAGCGCATTGT
>CAIKLQ010000328.1 GCA_903828255.1 uncultured Verrucomicrobiota bacterium | reverse complement strand
GGAATCGGCTGCTGGCAGCCGTCCCACGGCTGCGGCGGCGGTGCGGCGGGCGTAGCCCGCGATTTCCTCAATGTTCACGGCTATTTCCTGACTGTCGGCGGCGATTTCCCGGATGTAACTGGCGATTTCCTGACTGTAAATCCCGATTTCCCGGCTGTCGGCGGCGGTCGCTCGAATGTAGATGCGGGTGGCGCGGATGTTGGCGGCGATGGCGCGGTTGCGGATGACGATTGATTGACTGTGAATCTCGATTTCGCGGTTGCGCGGGGCGAGGGAAACTTTCGTTGTCGCGGAATGCGCCAGCGGTTTCCGGTGCGGCAAAGCGCTGCGGGTCACAATCCCGCACTCTGCGACGGCTGCCCCGTTTATGCGGCGGTTCTACTGCGCCGTTCGGGAATTCCTTTTCTCGATTTGCATTTGGCGGGGCGACCGCTATGCTCCGGAGCGTGAAATGGAGCAAGTCAACGGTGACGATCTCGCTGGCGCTGTTGTGGCTGGCGGCGACGGTTCACTGCCGACTTGAGTCCTTGCCTGGTTTTGAATTCCTGTCCTGCTGCACCCACGCCGACGTTGAGCAATCGGCCTCCCATCACGAAACGGACTGTCAGACGGATGCTTGCGCGATGATCGAATCGGGCTGCTACAAGCAGGAGGATTCCGCCGCGGCACCGGTCAATCTGGGGGTGACGCGGGCTTTGCTTGACGGTGGGCTGGCCGAGTTTGAGCCTCCGATAACGGCCTCAACCAGCAGCGGCGTCTCCGCTCCCCCTGAGCTTTCTCACGGCTGGCAATTTTCCTACCGCACGGCGCTCCCGCCGCGCGCGCCTTCGCGCGTTTCCTAGACGATCCCGCTCGGGGCGTTTTCGCTGACTGCTTCCCGCCGGGATTACCCTGTTGCCTGCGGCGTGCCTGCACGCCGCGTGTTTCCTTTGTCGTTGAGTGGTGTCCGTTGGTGTCGAGTTATGAAAAAGAATTTGATTTTGAAATGGAGCGGGTGGTCTGCGCTCGCGGTGCTGGTCGCCGGAGAACTCCCGTTGGAATTGGTTGCCCAAACAACCGCGCCGGTTCGCTCGCCAACGCTCACGCTGGCCGCGGCGATTGAGGTGGCGCGGGCGAACAATCCGGAGTTGCGCGCGTCCGGGGCGCGGGTGGAGGCCGCCGCCGGGCGGGCTTACCAGGCGAAACAATGGAGCAATCCGGAGTTGGAACTGCGCGCCGAGGACTGGCCAGTGAGCGGGGGCCGCGGATTCGCGGACGCCAAGCAGACCATCGGGGTCGCGCAAACGCTGCCGTTTCCCGGCAAGAAATCGCTGGACCGGCAGATTGGCGGCGCGGGGGTGAAGCTCTCGGAAGCGGAGCTCGCCTTGCGCCGGATCGAACTGGTCCGGGACGTGAAGGCGGGGTTCTTCCGGGTGCTGACTTCGGAACGGTTGGCCGAGGTATCCGCGCAACTGGTGACGGTGGCGGAGGCGTCCGCGACCACGGCCCGCAAGCGGGTGGAGGCGGGGGCGGCGGCCTACCCGGAACAGTTGCGGGCGGAGGTGCAGTGGGAAGAGGCCCGGATGGAAGTGACGGGCCGGCAGCGCGAGTTGGCCACCGCCCGGCAGGTTTTCGCGACGCTCTTGGGGCGACCTGATTTGAAGGACGCCCCGCTTTCCGGCGCGCTGGCCGAGTCGCCAGAGGCAAGCCTGCTGGAAGCTGCGGGAGCGGAATGGCTCGCCAAGCATCCGAGCTTGAGCGCCGCGCAGGCGAACTTGGAGCGCGCGCAACTGGACGCCCGGCGGGCGCGGTTGGAGCCGTATCCGGACGTGAAGGTAGGCGTGGCGGGCGGGCGTATCGGGGCGACGGACGAGTCCATCATCCAACTGGGCTTCACTCTGCCGCTGCCCATCCTCGATCGCGGGAAAGGTCAGCAGCAGGAAGCGCGGGCGAACGTAAGCGTGGCGGAAGCGGAACTGCACGCGGTGCAGCAGCAGTTACAACGCGAATGGGCCAACGCACGGAAACGCTACCACGCCGCCGCCGAACAAGTGGCCAGTTACCGCGAACGCATTTTGCCGAAAGCGAACGAAGCCCTGCGCCTCGTGCAGACTGGCTTCGAGCAAGGCAAGTTCGGCTTCATGGATTTGCTGGACACGCAACGCACCACGGCTCAAGCCCGGCTGGCCTACCAGCAGAAGTTGCTCGAACTGAACGTCGCCCAGACGGAGATTGAAGCCTTGCTGCCCCCGAGTTCCGTCGGACTCAAACCCCTTCCCGCCACCCCATCCCAAACGAAACCATAACCACCCGATTTATGAAAAGATTGTTCACCGACAAATTCACGACCGTCTCGTTCGTCGCCGTCTTGGCGCTGACGATGGGATGCTCCAAACAAAAAGAAACCGCCGGCCCCGCCGGGCACGAGGGCGACAGCCACGGCAAGGCGGAAGGCGCCGCCGCCAAGCCCGCGGCGGGAAAAAAGATGTGCGAGGAACACGGCTTGCCCGAGGACGAGTGCGGCATCTGCCATCCGGAGCGGGCTGCGAAGTTAAAACCTGGCGAGGGGGCCAAGGTACGATTGCCCGCCGCGGACTCAGCTTCCCTCGTCGGCGTGGAGACGGCGCTGGCGACCGTCGGCGCCATTCCGGAGGGGATCGAGTGCTACGCCGAACTCGCGTTTAACCAAAACAAGCTCGCCCAAATTGCTGCGCCAGTCGGAGGCATCATTCAAGAAGTGGCCGTGGACTTGGGCAGCAAGGTCGAGGAAAAGCAGACCGTGGCGAAAATCTGGTCGGCGGCCATCGCGGAGGCGGTGGCTAAAGCGGTGTTGAGTCATCAGACCCTCGACCGCGAGCGCAAGCTGCGCGCCGACCGGGTGAGTTCGGAGAAGGACTTGCAGCAGGCGGAAGCCGAGCATCGCACGGCCTGCCAGCAACTCCGCACCCAGGGGTTCACGGAGGAGCAGATTGATGCCCTGGTCGCCAAGCCGCACGAACAGGTGCTCATGGAAGTGCGGGCGCCGTTTGCGGGCGAAATTGTCGAGCGCACCGCAGTGCGTGGCGCCCTGGCGGAAGCGGGCAAATCTTTGTTCACCCTGACCGACCGCTCCGTGATATGGGCGATGCTCAATCTTCCGGAATCCACTTTGGCGCGCGTGAGAGTGGGCCAGGCGGTGGAATTGAAGGTGGAGTCGTTGCCCGGCCAGACGTTCACGGGCCAACTGACGTGGATCGGTGCGGAAGTGGACGAGCGGACCCGCATGGCCCGCGCCCGGGCCGAAGTGCCCAACCCGGACGGGTTGCTCAAAGCGAGAATGTTTGCCCGCGCCCGCATCCTGGTCCGCAGCGCCGAAGGGGCCGTGCTGGTGCCGGCTTCGGCCATTTACGCGCTCGAAGGCAAACCTTTTATCTTCGTCAAGCTCACGGACGATTTGTTCGAGGCCCGTGCGGTGACCATTGGCGTCAAGTTCAACGGGCGGCTCGAAGTGCTCGCGGGTTTGAAACCGCAGGAAGTGGTCGTGGTGAACCACGGCTTCGCGATCAAGTCGCAATGGCTAAGCTCGCGCATGGGCGCGGGTTGCGCGGATTGATTGAGCCAGCAGCAACACACGTCCAATGAAAACCCTGAAAGATAAAAATATGAACTCTTGGTTCTGGTATGCCGTCGGTGCCGCGCTCCTGTATGGATTGCATCAAATTTTCACCAAACTCGCCGCGGACCGCATCGGCGACGGCTTGGGCGGCTTTGTGGTGGAAGGTTCCGCCGCGCTGACCATCCTCGCTTATTTGCTGGTGCTGCGTTTCGGCGGCCATTGGAACCAGCCGATCAGCGTGCCCGGCGTGTTCTACTCCGGGTTGACGGGCATCTGCGTTGGCGTCGGCACGGTGTTCTTCTTCCTGCTCTTCCAGAAAGGCGGGCCGTTGTCGGCGGTGCCGATGATTCTGGCAGCCGGCGCGGCATTGATGGCGGTGGCGGGCATGGTTTTTTTCCGTGAGCCGGCGTCCTGGCCGCGTCTGCTGGGCGTCGCGTTGTCCATCGTCGGTTTGCTGCTCCTGAGAAAGTGACTTCGTATGTTGAACTGGCTCATCCAAGTTTCGTTGAAAAACCGGCTGCTGGTCTGCGTGCTAGCGGCGGCGCTCATCGTCATCGGCGGGCGCTCGCTGAGCCGGCTGCCGATTGACGCCTTTCCCGACACCACGCCGGTGCAGGTGCAAATCAACGCCAGCGTGCCGGCGCTCAGCCCGCAAGAGGCGGAACAGCAGGTCACCATTCCCGTCGAACTGGCCGTGAGCGGATTGCCGGGGCTGAAGAACGTCCGCTCCATTTCCAAGTTCGGGCTCTCGCAAGTCGTCGCCACCTTCGACGACGCAACGAGCATCTATCGGGCGCGGCAACTCATCACCGAACGCCTGCAAACCGTGGAGTTGCCGTCCGGACTGGAACGCCCCCAGCTTGGTCCGATTGCGACCGGCCTGGGCGAGGTGTTCCATTACGTCGTTCGTTCGGACAACCCCAACCGCACGCTTACCGAATTGCGCGAATTGCAGGACTGGGTCATCAAGCCGCAGTTGCGCAAAGTGCCCGGCGTCGCCGAAATCAACAGTTGGGGCGGATTCGAGAAACAATACCACGTCGTGACCGAGCCGGATCGGCTGGTCAAACACGGCCTCACCCTCGAACAACTCTTCGAGGCGTTGGAAGCGAACAACCAAAACGTGGGTGGCGGTCAGATCGTCCGCAATGGCGAATCGTTGCTGGTGCAGGGGCTCGGCTTAACGACCGACGTCGAGCAGATCGGCAACATCGTGATTGCGGCGCACGACGGGGTGCCGGTGCTCGTGCGCGACGTGGCCACGGTCCAAGTGGACCACGAAATCCGGCGGGGCGCGGTGACGGGCGCCGGCAAAGGCGAAATCGTGCTCGGCTTGGGCTTCATGCTCATGGGCGAGAACAGCCATGTCGTGACGCGCGAGTTGAAAAAGAAACTCGCCGAAGTGCAAACGACGCTGCCCAAAGACATCATCGTTCAGGTGTTGTATGACCGCACCGAGCTGGTGGACAACGTCATCCGCACGGTCGAGGAAAATTTACTGGTGGGCGCGTTGCTGGTGGTGGTGGTGCTCTTTGCCTTCCTCGGCAATCTCCGGGCTGGATTGATTGTGGCGGTGGCGATTCCGCTTTCGATGCTCTTCGCGGCAAACTTCATGTTGCAGGCGGGCATCGCGGCGAGCCTGCTGAGTCTGGGCGCGATGGACTTCGGGCTGATCGTCGATGGCGCAGTGGTGATGATGGAGAACGCCATGCGCCGGCTGGCCCAGCGGCAGTATGAATTGGGCCGCCCGCTGACGAAGCCGGAGCGGGAGGCGGTCTTGCGGAGCGCCCCGCTGGAAGTGGCGCGGCCCGTGGCGTTTGGCGTAGGCATCATCCTGATGGTGTTCCTGCCGATTCTCACGCTGGAGGGCATCGAGGGGAAACTGTTCAAGCCGATGGCGCTGACGCTGATTTTCGCGTTGCTCGGCTCGCTCATCCTGGCGCTGACGCTGACGCCGGTGCTGGCGTCTTTGTTCCTGCCAAAGCAGGTGGCGGAAAAGGAGCCGTGGCTGGTGCGGCTGGCGCACCGCATTTACGAACCGGTGCTGGGCTGGGCGCTGCGTTTTCGCGCGGTCGTCCTGCTGGGCGCGCTGGCGCTGCTGGTGGGAGTAGCATTGCTGGCCGCGCGCATGGGCGGCGAATTCCTGCCAAAGCTGGGCGAGGGGGCCATCGTCGGCACCACCGTGCGGGTGGCGGGCGTTTCCGTTGAGGAAGCCGTGGCCGTCAACGACCGCATCGAGAAACTCCTGCTCGCGGAGTTCCCGGACGAGATCACCAACATCTGGACCCGGCTGGGCAGCGCCGAGGTGGCGACGGATCCCATGGGCATCGAGCTGTCGGATTTTTTTCTCGCGCTCAAACCCCGCAGCCAATGGAAGCGGGCCGGCACGCAAGCCGAACTGGTGGAGGAGATGCGCAAACTGTTCGTCAAAATCCCCGGCCTGAGAGTCGCCTTCAGCCAGCCGATTGAGATGCGCCTCAACGAACTGGTGGCCGGCATTCGCTCCGACATCGGCATCAAAATCTACGGCGACGATTTGGAAAAGTTGCGCGCGCTTTCCGACCAGGTGCAAAAGGTCCTGGGCGAAATTCCCGGACGCGGCGAAGTGACCGGCGAACAACTCACCGGCCAGCCGGTGTTGCAGATCAAGGTGGACCCGCAAGCCATTGCGCGCTACGGCGTGCCCACGCGCAACGTCCTCAACGTGGTCGAAGCCGTCGGCACCAAGCGCGTGGGGGAAATTCGCGAAGGCCAGCGGCGCTTCCCGCTGGTCGTGCGCCTGCCGGACCGCCAGCGCACCGATCCTGATGCGCTCGCCGCCACGCTCATTCCCACCGCGACCGGTTCCGTCCTGCCGCTCAACCGCGTAGCGCAAGTGGTGGAAACCGAAGGCCCGGCGACCATCAACCGGGAATGGGGCAAACGCCGGATCACCGTCCAATGCAATGTGCGCGGCCGCGACGTGGGCAGCTTCGTGGCCGAAGCCCAAAAGAAAATCGGCGCGCAGGTCAATCTGCCGGAAGGCTACACGGTCGAGTGGGGCGGCCAGTTTGAGAACATGCAGCGCGCGAACCAGCGCTTGATGTTCATCGTGCCGATGGCGCTCGGTCTGATCTTCGTGCTGCTCTATTTCAGTCTCGGCACGCTGCGCGACGTGTTCATTGTCGCCACGGGTATTCCGCTGGGCGCGGTGGGTGGGGTGCTGGCGCTATGGCTGCGCGGGATGCCCTTCACCGTGAGCGCCGCCGTCGGGTTCGTCGCCCTCAGCGGGGTGGCCATCTTGAACGGCCTGGTCCTGGTGGAGTTCATCAAACAAAAACTCCAAGCCGGGGCGCCGCTGGTTGCGACGGTGCAGGAAGGGTGCAAGGTGCGCCTGCGGCCGGTGCTGATGACCGCGCTGGTCGCCGCGGTGGGCTTCATTCCGATGGCCGTCAATGTGGGCGTGGGCGGTGAAGTGCAACGACCTTTGGCCACCGTGGTCATCGGCGGCGTGGTCAGCAACACGCTGCTCACCTTGGTCGTGCTGCCGGTGCTTTACGCGATGTTGGGCCGCCGGAATCTTGCTGCCGGAACGAACCCGCAACCGGTCACGGTTGGAGCCAACGGTTGAAGAAGCTATCGGGTAGAACCAGCGCTCACCCGAAAATTTCACAAGCTTTGGCGCGATGGAGCAAGCCTCTCTCATTAACACCGCGCTTCAGCGAGATGATCGCGAGCCGGCTGGGACCTGAAACATTTGCCGCGGCGGACGCCCGCGTCCCTTCCCATGAACCTGACCGCGCGCTGGCCGCTGGCGGGTTCATGGTTCCAATGCGCGATTGCGAAATCGTGACGGCTTCCGGTTCAATGGTGCTTAGCCGGCGTTCACAAACTTCGCTGGCTGCTTGTGCTTACGGCGAACCATAAGCCAGCACCACCCGAAAACCGAGGCCGTCGTCCACGAAAGTAGGGAGGTGGTTGAAGCGCCGCGCTGTCCGCTGATATTTCGCAACCGAGAACCAGTCGCCGCCGCGCCACACGCGGTAAGTTCCCGTGACCGGCCCCTGCGGATCCGTCGGGATGCCGCCAGGATAAGCGGCATACCAATCCCGGCACCACTCCCATACGTTGCCGGCCATGTCGTATAAGCCCCAGGCGTTCGGAATCAATTCTCCGCCCGGATGCGTCATGCCAAACGCGTCACCGTACCAGGCATAGTTCGCCAGGTTGGTGTAGCCCGGATCATCCCCATAGTAAAAGCGCGTCGTCGTTCCCGCACGGCAGGCATACTCCCACTCGGCCTCGGTCGGCAGACGGTAAACTGCGTTTGTGGGAATCCGCCTGGCCGCCCGCTCCAGCGTCGTCAGGTGCGCGCAATAATTGGTCGCGTCAATCCAACTCACCTGCTCCACCGGCCGCGCCAGATCAATGCCGTAGTCCTGATCGTTATCGGGCGGCCCGCTGCGATCGCCGTTGAAGTAACTCGGATTGCTCCCGATCACGGCGAGGTAGTCGCCTTGGGAAACTTCATATTTCCCTATCCAAAATCCCTTGCTGATCGTCACCACCGCTTGTGGCGACTCAATCGAACTCCGGTCCACTTCATTGGTCGGACTACCCATCGTGAACGTGCCATTCGCAATCCAGACTAGGTTCGTGTTCGGCGTCCAGACGGCGCGGTAGTAACGATTGGCGATGCTTCCCGAAATCACATCCGTGATCGGTGCCGATGGACTGGCGACGACAACGTGGTCCAAGTGAAACCAGCGGCTCGTGGCCGACAAATTGTCCGTCCACTGAACCTGGCAAACCGCGCCCACCGCGCCTGTCACGGTGAGCCACGCCTGCCCAGCTTCCAGATTCAGGCCTAAGACCAGCGGGGTTTGAGCCGAGACTTGCGGCGGCGCGGCCCCGTCAGCCAGGGCCATTACGCAAAGGAGCGAAACGGGTGATAAGCATGGTAGCTTCATAATTGCGGTGCCGGTGGTTGCCTGCCGTGCGGTTTGAACCGGTGCTTTGCCCGCAGGGCGGGGACCGGAAGGAACCGACCGGCTCTCGCGGCGACGGGTGCAAGCTCATTATGGTTTCCTCGACCGGCGGCGCGAGCCAAATCTGGCGGGCGGTGAGCTGGCACACAGCCCCAGCCCGCTGTCGCGGCATTTCGCGCCGCAACCCGCGCCCTTCAGGAGTTCGTCCATCGCTTGGCCAACCGTGCGGCCACCTACGAACCGGCTTGGGGTGACGCTAGGAGCAAACCGGTGAAAGCCCGGACCACCGTTCCCGCGTCGGCCGAACGGGGGTAGTGCGGACGGCTTTACGATTGAGCGCCGGCATTTTGCCGCCGCACCTGATCAAAGAATTCCTCCGCCACGATGAACCCCAGGCACGCCCCCGCACCGCACTGGCAAATGTGATCCCGATAATCCTC
>CAIKLQ010000327.1 GCA_903828255.1 uncultured Verrucomicrobiota bacterium | reverse complement strand
GCGGTTTCGACGCTCGACCCAGCTCAGTTTCCGCTGCAACCAGCCACGCTCGTTGATCTGCAGGGCGGCGACCGGAACGTGAACGCCGAAATCATCCGGCAGATTTTGCGCGGTGCCGAGCGGGGGCCGAAGCGCGACGCCGTGTTGCTAAACGCCAGCGCGGCGTTGTTCGTAGCAGGGCGGACGCGTTCGATGGGGGATGGCTGGGAACTCGCGGCCGCAGTGATCGAGGACGGCCGCGCGTTCGCGAAGTTGCGGGAACTGATAGCGGGCTGAAACGCGTAGCCGCCGCCGTGAGGAGGCTCTTAATTCCCGATCCGTGGGGCCGTGAATCGGGTAACCGGTGGGTCGGAAACTCCGGATCAACTTGGCGTTTTCACACTTACCTCCTCACCGGCTTACTCGCTTACAGTTGGGAAATCGTTTGCGCCGCCTTTCGGCGGTTGCGGCGAAACAGGAGCCGCGCTTGACGCGGGCGGGGTTGTGGCGCTTACTGGAGCAATAAGGCCGGGCTTGCGCGATCCGGCGCTGCAAACCAACGAAACACGATTCTATGTATCGCATCATCGGCGCAGACGACAAGGAATACGGCCCGGTGCCCGCCGAGCGCATCCGCCAGTGGGTCCAGGAAGGCCGCTTAAACCGCCTGACTCGCGTCAGACCGGAAGGCGCTCCCGACTGGATCGTCATTGGCGCGCTGCCGGAATTCGACGAGTTGTTTCCCCCTTTGCCGCAGCCGTCGCCCAAGGCGGCAGAGGATTCGATACACTACGGCTTGGCCACGGCGGCGCTGGTCTGTGGCGCGTTGGGCTTGGTCACATGCGTCACCGCGCCGGTGGGGCTGACGCTGGGTTTGGTGGCGCAATCACGCATCCGCAACAGTGACGGTCGGTTGACCGGGTCAAACCTGGCCACGGGTGGGATTGTGTTGTCGGTGATCGCGATGCTGTTAGGGTTGCTCGCGGGGCCGCTGCTGTTGCCCGCACTCATGAGAGTGAAAGGCCGCCCACAGGAATTCACCTGCAAGAACCACATCCGTCAACTGGAGTTGGCGGCGAGCATGTACTCCGCCGCGAATCAGGGCGCGTTGCCATCTGCCGCAACCTGGTGCGATGACATCACGCCGTTTGTCGGATCGCCGCAGACGTTTCACTGCCCGGCCGGCGATGTCCGTCAGCGCTGCCATTACGCGTTCAACGCGAAGTTGGCCGCCGTGTCCATGATCGGCATCACCCGGCCCGCCACCACCGTGATGTTCTTCGAGACAGACGGCGGTTGGAATTTGAGCGGCGGGCCGGAGTTGCTGCGCCAAGCACCGCGCCACGGCACAGCGGTGGTCGTCGGTTTCGCGGACGGGCACGTCGAAACCGTGGCGCCAAACCGCTTGTCGAAATTGAATTGGGAACCTTGAACCACAACCAACCTATTACTCGCATAACATGTATAAAATCATCGGCGCAGACCAAAAGGAATACGGCCCGATCACGGCCGATCAACTCAAACAGTGGCTCACCGAAGGCCGGGTCAACGCGCGAACGCAAGTCCTCGCGGATAGCTCGGCTGATTGGAAACCACTGATTGAGATGGCTGAATTCGCATCAACTTTCGACAGCGTCCTTTCACCACCACCCGTTGCTGGAATGGCCGCAGGGGCGACGACTACGAAAACCAATCCCCTTGCAGTGGCCGGAATGATCTTGGGGATAGTTTCTATGACGGTCGGCTTGTGCTGTTGCTACGGACTTCCTTTCAATCTTCTTGGCATCGTCTTCTCGGCAATCGGGCTCGTCCAAATCAAGAACAACCCCGAGAGTTACACAGGCAAAG
>CAIKLQ010000326.1 GCA_903828255.1 uncultured Verrucomicrobiota bacterium | reverse complement strand
GCAGTTGGGTTTGCGAGTTTGTCCGAACACGGTCCGGCGTTTGTTGGACGAAGTGGGTTACGCGCTGCACGCCAACCGCAAAAGCCTTTGTGCTACTTATGTGGAGCTCCACATAAATGAGCTTATGTTGAGTTGGTAGTAATGTTGAGTTGAAGGAGATTTGCCCCGGTTTTCGGGGCGTTGCGCGGGTTTAACTTCACATTACTTAACGCAGAGTTCGGAGGCTCACAGGGATTGCAACCAGTTGAGCAGGTCCGGATCGGTGCGCCAGCGCGGCGGCTGGGGCGAACTTTTCAGTACGGGTTGGGCTTTGGCCAAGGCAGCCCGCTTGCCCTCCAAGTCAATGGCCACATACTTGTAAACCGTCTGCGTGCCGGCATGGCCTAACCAGTGGGCGATGGTGCTGAAATCGACGCCCGACTTCAGCAAATGCACGGCGGCGCTGTGGCGCAGACTGTGCGGATGGATGCGCTTGTGTTGGAGGGACGGCACCTGCTTCGCCGCGCGCTGAACATGGCGCTGGAGAATGAGGCGCGCGCCAAAGCGCGTGAGCGGAGTCCCGCGATGGTTGCGAAACAACAGTTGGGGCTCGCGCAGATCCAGGCCAGTGTCGGCGAGGTGGGCTTTGAGCAGTCGGACGGTTTCGGGCCAGAGCGGACAGAGTCGCTCCTTTCGACCTTTACCGAGCAACTTCACGGTCGGCGGCGGGGCCAGCCGGAGGTCGGTGGTTTGCAGGGAGACGGCTTCTTGGATGCGGGCGCCCGTGTTGAAGAGCAGCACCAAGAGGACATAGTCGCGCCGCCCAGCCAACGTGGCGCGGTCAATGCCCTCCAGCACGGCGCGCAGTTCCTCGACCTCCAGATAATCAATGGTCCGCTGGTCAGTGCGTTTGAAGGGGACGCTCAAGACCCGTTGGGCCTGGGCCAGGTGTTCGGGGTGCTGGGTGCCGAAGAAGTCGAAGAAGGTGTGGATGGCACTCAAGCGCACGTTGCGCGTGGCGGCCCCGTTGCCGCGCCCCGTTTCGAGGTGGTGCAGGAACGCCGTGATGGTGGTCGGCGACAGATTCGCGACGGTGAGGTCGGCCACGCGCCGTTTGCGCCCGGCGGCGAACTGGAGCAGCAACTTCCAGGTGTCGCGGTAGCTGAGAATGGTGTGGGGGCTGAAGGCCCGTTGCTGCGGCAAATACTCGCCGAGAAAACGCTTCAGCGCGGTGGCCAATTGGTGGGGAGTCGGCGCGGGTTTCATGACCGACCTCCTTTCCGCGATCCCGGGCGCCGGGTGGGAAACAGGGACGCCACCAGATGTTGCCGAAACCGGTCGGCGGCAACGCGGCGCACCGGTTCGGTGAACTTCAGATAGTAGTGGGTGAAGCTGGGCGAGGCGTGTCCCAGGTAGCGGGCCAGGCGGGGCAGCGTGGCTTGCGCGTCCCGGCCCGCCCGGTAGCCGCGGTGCAGCGCCGCCACGGCAAAGCTGTGGCGCAAGTCATGAAGCCGCGGCGGCCACCCACGGGAATCGAAGATTTGCGCACAATGACAGATACGATACCAGTTGGCCGTGAGAGCGGTCTGGCTCAAGGCACCTCCGGTAGTGCCGGTGCGGCCATTCCACAAGAGCGGCGCGGTCGGCTCCATGGGCAGACCCTGCTGTTGACGGAGGCGCAGATAGGCCCGGAGTTCCAAGGCGACGGAGGGCGCGAACGGCACCAGGCGCGACTTGTAGAACTTCGTCTGGTTAATCCGCAGAACGTTCTGGTCCGTGTCGATGTCCGCCAAACACAGCCGGAGCAACTCCCCGCGGCGCAACCCGCAGCAGTAAAGCAACACCAGCGCCAGACGCATGGACTGCGGCCGCAGCGGGTGCTTACGGTTGGGATTGATCGTTCGGGTGCCCGCCAGGATTTGCGCCATTTGGGCGGGCGAGAGCAGGCAGGGCATTTTCGGCCCCACGGGTTTGGGAAAGCGCCGCAAGTCCGGGATAAATCCTCCGGTGCGGCCGCGGGCCCAGTGCAAACAGAACTTGCGCACGCACAGCAGCCGGGAACGCACGCCCGTCGGCGAGAGCCGGGACAGGCTGGCCGCCCACGCCGCGAAGCGGGCTGCCGTGAAGATTCGTCCGCGCGGGGACTGGTGAGTGAGGAAGAAATCCAGCCCGCGCAAAATCCATTCTTCGCGGCGATAGCCGCGTCCCAGCGAACGCTGCAGCGCCAAATACTCTCGCAGGGGCCGAGCCAGAAAACTCTGCCAGCCTTGGTCCGCGGGCGCGGTGATCCTCCGGGGTGGTTGCGGGGTCGGTTGATAGCGCCCTTGTTCCGGTGGCCACTTGTGTGAGGCCGCAGTTTTGAGCCGCGGTACCGGCAGTGCCACTTGCCGGAGGTCCTCGATCTCGAGTCGCAAATAACCGCCGGTGGTGTTGGGATTGCGATGCCCCAGCACGTCACTAATGCTCTTGAGTCCGACCCCTTGGCGGAGCAACCGCAGCGCCACCGCATAGCGCAAACTATGAAAGCGGGTCGTGGGCAGTTTGATCCCGGTGGTCCGACTGGCGCGCGCCAACGACGCGGCCACGTCCGAGGCGTCCAACGGTCCGAGGGGCGGGCGCTGCCGCAGGAAGACTTGGCGGTGCGGCAAGCACGGACGCCGCTCCAGATAATCCACCAAGGCCGCGCCGACCTCGTCGGTGAGTGGCAGCCACAACGTCTGCCGGGTCTTGGGCTGAACGAACCGTAGCTTGCGCGCCGCCCAATCCAGATCGTCCAAGGTCAAGGCCGCGACCTCGGAGCGGCGCAGTCCGTACGTCGCGGCTAGCAAGAGCACCGTGAAGTCCCGCAACCCCAGCGGCGTGGAACGGTCCAAGGCCCGCAGCAAACGCGGCACCTGTGCCCACGGTAAGAGCACCGGCAGCCGTTCGTCTGGAGAGCGGCGAATCGTATCGAGGTGCGCGTGGAGCGGCTGCGACAGCCGACCGCGCATAAACTGAAACCGCAGAAAGCCCCGCATCGCCCCCACCACCAGCGCCAACCCTGCGCGGCTATAGCGGGGCGACATCCGGTGCAGGAACTGTTGGATGCGACCCAGCTTCAACTGCGACCACGGGATCGGCGCACGGTCACCACCCAGAAAGCGCAGGAAGAGTCGGAGGTGTTCCCGGTGTCGCGCAATCGTGCTTGCCGCGAAACCGCACTCCTGCTGGAGATGCTCCAGATACCCCTGCAACTCCGGTTGCGAGCGAATGAGGGGTGCGGGACGACCGGACTTAAGCCAACCGCGGGCTTGCAAGAACTCGCCGAGCTTTTGGACTCCCGCCGCCCGATGGGGATTACGCCGGCGATAGAAACGACGGGTGGCTTCAATATCTTCCGCACTCAAATCCTTCACGCGGCGCTTCCCGCGCCGCTGAAACCACGGCACCAGGCGCATGAGGGCTTCCACGTGAAACCGGGCCATCTTGATCGAGAACCCTCGTTCCAAGGACCATTGCGCGAACGCATCCATGATCCCGCCAAAGAGGGGAAGTTGGCGGTAGTGATGTTGAGAACGAGGCCGCAGCCTCGCCAGGGCATTGTTGATGTTCATAGGGAGGCCTAGTTTGACCTCCCGCAACCGCGATAGAAATGTGAAGTTAAACCCGCGCAACGCCCCGAAAACCGGGGCAAATCTCCTTCAACTCAACATTACTACCAACTCAACATAAAGCGCGCACCCGCCCCTTCGACTGCCTTGCCGAAGGTGCGGTCAGCTTGCGCTGATCCTACTCGAAGCACTCTCATCAGAGTGCGGCCTTTGAAACACCGGTTGACCCCAACCGGCACCGGACACCACTCCGGCCGCCACACTCCTTGCGCGGTTAGTCGGACTCTTCACTC
>CAIKLQ010000325.1 GCA_903828255.1 uncultured Verrucomicrobiota bacterium | reverse complement strand
GTCGGCGCGTCAACGATGCTGAAGGTCGCGTCGCTCGTATCGAATACCGCGGCGTTGGTGGCGCTGCGGATTTTGAGGGAATAGTCGCTCCCCGGCGTCAGGCCCAAGTCAATGGTCCACTTGTAGCTGACCGTGCTGGGAGCATTCGTGGTGATGTTCTTCACGAACGAGCCGCCTTTGTACAATTCGATGGCGACGTTTTCGAGCAGGTTGTCATCCCATTGGATGAAGTATTTCAGCCCGCGCTGCCAGGCTTCGCCGCCGTTCGCGGAGGTGACATGCACCTGCGGCGGCACGGTCGCGAAGGCGTTGGTGGCCCAATCGCTGACGCCGGCGGAATTCGCCGCGCTCACCCGCCAGAAGTAAGTGGTGTTGGGCTTGGCGTTCGTGAAGGTATAGCGCGCTTCCAGTTGGAACGGGCGATCCACCTCCGGCGCGGTGAAATCGGCGTTGGTGGAGACTTGCAGCGCGTAGCTGGTCGCGAATCCTTTCGGCGTCCAGGACAAGGCGATGGGGAGCTGCTGATTGACGGAGTAGGATTTGCCGGCTTGAACCACGGGCGGCACCCGGGTCACGAACCCGGTGGATTGCAGACTTTCCGGTTCGATTAAGAGCGGCGGAAACACCGCGTCGGCCACGTCTGGAAAACCGAGGGCGAATTCGCCGAAAGCGTCCAGGGGGGCGACCAGTTGATGCGTCACCCAGTTGTATTGCGTGGCCAGCGGCACGAACAATCCCAAGCCCGGAGTTTCGCGGTAGTAAACCGTCGTGTTGGTGGGATCGGTGATCCCAAAGCTGCTGGTATCAAAGAGAATCTGCCCCGTAATGGTATCAATGGCGCTCTGGCTCACCGTCACGCGGACGGAGAGCAGGCGCGGCGCTTTCCCGAGAAAGAGTGGAAACAGGGGCGCGTAAGGCTCGCGCGCGACCGTGGCCGAGTTGTAGCCATCGCCAGTGCGGTCAACGACATCAATAGCGACGCCGGTGTTGGTGAAGGAGTAAGTGTTGCCGGACGCGACTTCGGTGTGCTGGTATTGGACGCGCTGCGAACTGGGAGGATACGGGTTGCGGGAAGCGCGGTAGCTGTTCAGCAACACTTCATTGAACGACATCTCCCAAACTTTGCTGCCGTTGGGGGCGACCTCCGTGCAGTCCGGTGGGTTGAGATTCGTGTCCGAACACGTACCCCAGCCAATGAAGGTGTTTCCGTTCGGCAGGCGCTGGGCGCTGCCGCGGGCCCAATTCGGGGTCATCTCGGTGGCGACGTAGGTCCAGACATGCGTGGCGATCTTGTTCTGTTCGTCGAGTTGGTACTCATGCACCTGCGAGGTACGGGTCGCATCCGCGGTGCCGCCGTCGTAGATGATGACGTTGCCGTTGGGAAGGCGGTTGAAGTCGTGGCCGCCCAATTGAAGATTCCCCTCCGCCGGGTCCACGCCGACGAACGTGAACTGGTTGGCCCCGCCGCCCAAACGCCACATCACCTCGCCGGTCTGGCGGTTGATTTTCATCACTTCCTCGGTCGTGGTCAGGAGCATGTGGCCATCCTTGGGATCCTGCCGCGCCACGTTGACGTGCCAGCCGGCGCTTGCCGACGCCGTCGAGCCGGCATCCCAATACGGATACTCCTGGAGCGTGAAATGATCCCAACTGCGCCACTGCCAGATGACGTTCCGATTGGCGTCGAGTTCCTGCACGATGCCGCCGGAGATTTCCGCGCGGGGATAACCCCCGGGCACCACCTGGCTCAGGTCCGTGAGCGTGGTGTAATAACCCACCAAGACCGTATGGCCGTTGGGCATCAGTTCGAAATCATGGCTGTCGGACACATAGCCGTTGCCCATCTGGATGCGCGGCGGAATCTCGGTGAGGGTTTCGTCCAGGATGACGTGTTCCACCGTGCCGCCGCCGGTGTAGGAGTAAAAGCCGAAGAACTGCGAGTAATGCAGCAGGCCATTGGGCAGGACTTTGAAATCATTCTCGTAAAAATCCCCCGGCGTCTGATACCAGACCTTTTTGTAGGCGTAGGGCGTGCCGTCGTTCTTCAGGATCAGCACGTAATGCGGCAGGCCTTTGTTGCCTTTGCTGAGCGGCATGGCGGCGATGAAAACGTAGCCCGTCCCCACGGCATTCGTATCGTAGGTGTGGGTGGTGATCGCGGGAAAATCCGCCGGGAGTTGGGCGTTGATGTTGCCGGCGGACCAGAGCGCCGCAGCGACGGTTAAAGAATACCAACCGACTGTTTTCATTTTCATATCTGTGTTTCCTTTCAGTTCACTCATGCCTTTGCTGCCTGCTCCCGGTCAGCGACCGTTGGACCAGTTCTCACCCAGGAGTTCGAAATCTTTGAAGTCCACTTTTCCATCCGCGTTCAAATCTGCCGTGGAGCCCGCACCTTGCTTGAGCCACTGGCTGGCGAAGACCGAGAAGTCGTCGAGGTTGACGGTCTTGTCGCGATTGAAATCGCCCGGCGCCACGCTATACAGGCTCACGTTGTCCAAATAGACATCAATCGCGGAGGCTCCCATGTTGAAGGCCAGGCGGGTGTTCAAGTCGGTCGTGAAAGTCATCGTGAACGGATAGCTGAAGTGCTGCTTGGTGGCGGCGAGCAACGGAGTCACCACCTTGTAAGTGGTCGAGGGAGACTGGTTCATCAGGAGTCGCGCTTCGATGTAGCGGGCGGCATCCGCCCAGGCATCGAACTCCAGGACGTATTGCTGCCCCTGAATCAACCGCAAGCCCGCTTGCTGCAATTGGATGTTGGCCAGCGCGGTGCCGGCGTTGGTGATGTCCACGTAAGCCGCGCCGTTCGTGAGCCGCCAACCCGCCGTCGCCGTGCCGCCGAGCGTCAGCGTCCACGAATTCGTGCCGAGCGCGAAATCGCTGTTCGCCACCTGGTTTTCGCCAGGCTTGACCAGGTTCACCAACACACTTTGCTCGTCGGAGGCGGGGCTTTCCGTCCCCGTCTTGCTCACAGCGGTGACGCGGAAATAGTACGTCCGCTTGTTCACCAGGTTCACGAGGCTCGCCATCGTGATCGGCGTGGTGGCGAGCACATTGGTCGGCCCGGAATTGGTCCCGCCGTAAATGCGGTAGTAGCCCAAATTCGTATCGCCGAACTTGTTGAACAGCAGCAGCACTTTGTCGGGATAGGATTCAATGATGAGATTCGGCTTCAAGGCATTGCCCTGCCAGGCGCAGCGCCAAACGCGGTAAGCCTCGTAGCCGTCCACCCAGTTCATCTCGAACGCCTTTGAACCATCGGGGCGGACTTCGGTGAGCTTCGGGAGCGAGCCGATGACCCAGTTGATCAAGGTATTGCTGTTCGACAGACGTTGCACGTTGCCCATGTAATAGGAATACAAACTCGTCGTCGTCGTGGGCGGATATTGCCAGCGAATCGTGGCGGTCATGTTGCTGGGATTCAATTCATATTCCACGCCGCGCGAGACCGAAGGGCTGTGCTGGTTGCCGTTGTCGAACAAGGTGTAGCGGTTGGTGCCGACGCAGCGAATCGCGTGCTGGTTGCGCGGGCCGCTCAAGGGATCATTGACGAAGGCGAACTGGTTGTTCACCCCGCCGAAACGCCAGATGATTTCGCCGGTGTCGCGGTTGATCTTGGTGATTTCGCTCGTGCTGCGGCTGGACAGCAGAATGTGGGCGTCGGTGTCCACATCAATGGCGTTCATGTGCGGGAAATCAAAACCCGTACCCGTGAGGCCGATGAAGGTCTGCTGGTCCAGAATGTTGAAGTGATCCCAGGCCCGCCACTGGAAGATCAATTCGCCGGCGGGCGTGAATTGCTGGATGACCTGTTCGGTGACCGAGGCCGCCGGATTTCCACCAGCGATGTAGCGGCTCATGTCCACCGTCTCCGTCCGCAAGCCGACCAGGAAATACGTGCCATCCGCCAGGACCTGCAACTCATGCTCGTCCACACCGTAGCCGTTTGTCGCCCAGTATTGCTTGGTTTCCTCATACTGCGTGTTCAGGCCAACGAACCGGTAGCCGCCCGTCCGCGCCAGCATGGTCAACATACCGTTGTGCTGGACCTTCATGTCCCGTCGCTCGTCGGGCATCTTGCGATACCAAATCGGCGAGCCGGAGTTGTCGAAGATGATGTTGTAGTTCCTGCCGCCGCCGCCGCGGTTATCGAGGAAGATATACTCCGGATCCGGGTTGTTGTTGGTGGTGATGTTGATGAACGGAAAGTCGCTGGGCACAGAGACGCCGTTGGGCATGATCCCGGCCTTGCCAGACGAAGCCGGGGAGAGACTCATGAACGTGGGGCCGCCGCCGCCGCCGGTCCCGCCGCTAGAATTGTTTGTCGCCTCCACCGGAGGCGTCGGGATTGCCACGAGCGGACCTGCGGCCAAATTGCCGCCGACCCAGGGCGAGAGCACGGAGCCGGGGATCACTTCCGAAGGGGCGTTGGTGCTCTGACCGGGCTTGGCCCAACCCACCGCGAGGTTATCGCCGCCGCCGCCTTCCTTTTGCTTGGCTTCGACGTAATACTTTTGGCCGGCGACCAAACTGATCGGCGCGGATTTTTGCGTGCTGAGCTTGTTCCACTCCCGCGACGTGGTCCAACTGGCCACGGACGCGATGAGTTTCAGGTTCGCCGGCGCGTCGTTCGTGCTCAGCCAAAGCTCGCCGCCGTCATCGCTCGCGAGCCAGAAGGTGAAGTTGCCCGTGTTCGGCGCGGTAATGTAGCCACGAACCCGCGTGCCGTAATAATCCGCCCAGTCGGTCGGCGCTTCAAACGCCGGGAGCAGATCGCTGCCGCTGGGGTTGTTCGGATAATTCGCGTTGCCCGTCAAATCGGTCACCGCCGTGCCGCCGATGCCCGTCCAGTATTGGCGCAGCACCGAGCCGCTGGGTTCGATGAAAGCCAGCTCCGCCAATTGCACCGCGATGGCCGTGGCGGAATTCGCCACGCGCGTGATTTCCAAACGATAGCCGCGGAACGCCGTCGTGTTCGTGAAGGCAAAGGCGAGCTTCTGTAAGCGACTGCTGAAAGTCTGATTCGTGCGGGTGTCGAGCAAGGTCAGCCCGCCCCCTCCGTCCACGCCGTAAATGCGCCAGTCTTGGGGATCGCGTTCCGGGGCGTCATTGGCCGAGGTGAGCGCATACTGGTTGACCACGTGGGTTTCCTCGCCGGAATAGGCCAGTTGAATCCAACTGAAATTTGTGCTGCCGTCGGGGACCACAAAATCCAGCCACTTGGTGTTGACGTTGTTGTCAAACGCCTTGTCCTTGGTTTCGTTCGG
>CAIKLQ010000324.1 GCA_903828255.1 uncultured Verrucomicrobiota bacterium | reverse complement strand
GAGGTTGGTAAGCGTGCAGCCCGAATTGGCCGAAACGATCACATTTGACGCACAGCTCATAGCGGGCGGTGAAGTGTTACCGACCACGACTTGCTGCTGGCAACTGTTGCTGTTGCCGTTGACGTCCACCACCGTCCAAGTGACGAAGGTTGTGCCGACCGGATAGTAGGTGGGAGCATTGCTGATGACGCTGGCGATGCCACAGTTGTCACCGACGGTCGGGGTGCCCAATACCACATTGGAAGCGACATTCGTTCCAAAGTCGTGAAGAACGCTCACACCCGCCGGGCAGATCATGGCCGGCCGCTGATCATCCACCACCGTCACGGTGAACGTGCAGGTGATGGCGTTGCTGCAGCCATCGGTAGCCACGTTGGTGACCGTAGTGATGCCCACCGGGAAAGAGTAGCCACTGGTTCGCGTGCTGACCACTGTAGCCGGGCCGCTGAGGTCGGTCGCGGTGGCCGTGAAGGTCACGTTGCTGAAACACAAGCCCGCCCCGGCCAGCACGGTGATATTGGTCGGGCAGGTGATGGTGGGGGGCGTGGTATCCACCACCGTCACGGTCTGGCTGCATTGCGAAAAACTTCCGCAATTGTTGATGGCCTGCCACGTCCGGGTGGCGATGAAGGTGTTGCCGCAGGTGGCGTTGGTGATCGTGCTCACAATGATCAACGTCGAAGGATGCGAGGCGGCGGGTTCGTCGAAGGCCCAGGCGCTGCCAAGTTCCACTGTCTTGTTCGTCACGCAGAGGATAGCCGGCGCGCTCGTGTCCACCACCGTGACCGTCTGGTTGCAAGTGCTGCTGTTGCCACAAGCGTCGGTCGCCCGCCAAGTACGAGTGGCGACGAATCCCGCGCCGCAGAGGCTGTTGGTAACCGTTACGACCACGCTGATCGCGTTGGTGCCGCAGCCGTCACTGGCGGTCGGAGTGTCGAAGCTCCAAGCCGAGCCAGCCACCACGGTCTTGTCGGCCACGCATTGGATGAAGGGCGGCTCATGGTCAATTACCGTAATGGTCTGGGTGCTCTCCGAGAAATCGCCGCAGGCGGTAGTGAGCCGGTAATTACGCGAGATGATCAATGGACTGGACGGGCATCCGACACCACCATTGGAACTGTCGGGGGAATAGCTCAACGCCGTGGGAACGGCACTAGCCCCAATCACCCCACCCATGGCGATAAATTCTGTGACGTTAGTGGTGGCTGCGGGTACCTGAGTGGCGCAATCCACCGGCAAATCGGGCGGAGCGCTGAACGGCGGGATGACATGATCCACGTCCATCGCGACGTTATTGTTCGTGTTGACCTCGATAGTTCCCGCAGATGGGGCCACGCGGGCCAGATTGGTGATCAAGCACTGGGCGCTAGAACCGATGGTCGCATGCACGGTGAACGTCACCGAGCCGAGGAGGGGCAGGTCCACGAGGGCATTGATACCACCGGTGCCAGAGGGGTTGTAGTTCGTCGCGCCTCCAGTCGTGGTGCTGGTCCAAGTCACGTTCGTCAACGCGGAAGGCATCGTGTCCGTCACAGTCGAGCCGTTCACCTGACTGAAGCCCTGGTTGGCGACGACGATGGTGTAAGTGACCGCCTGGCCGTTAGTAACGATATGGGTGGAGTCGGACTTGGTGATAGCGAGGTCAGTGGAGAAGTTGATTCCCAAGCAGGTCGGGCGGTTGGGAGGAACGAAAACGGCGTTGAGCAACATGCGAGAGCCATTGAGCACCGTGATATCGTTCGTGGCTGCACCGGTCAGCCAATAATCGTGTCCCCCGAGGTAGAACAACATACCGCCCCGGCCAACCGAGTGTTTCGAGGAGGTGGCGGCATAATGGGCCGGGCTCGCGCCGACGTCATCCAAATTATCGTGACCGTTGTGAATGAACGCCCCACCGCCCAGGGTCCAATCCTCAACCGAACTGGTACCAGGTTGGGGCGTTATGCCCCCGACAAACTGACTGAACGGCAGATCCGGGTTAGCAAAGGTCAGGGCGGTCGTGGGGAGATTATCGGTCACAATGTTGCTGGTGGATTGGAAATGTCCCACGGCGGAATTCTCGTAATTCGACACCGACGCGCACTGCGCCAGGAAGTTACCGCCCGCCTCGATGAATGACCGGGCGGAGGCTACCCCAGCGACGTTGGGGTTGTGCGGTTCCAAGAACAGCGTGAAGCAAGTGTTGGTGGCCAAGTCAAAGTCGGAGGTGACCGTGTAGTTCGTAATGCCAGCGTAGAAAAGCAGGTTCGTATGAAGGTTTGCACTCACGGAATTGACCGAAATCGTGGGCCGGAACTGGAGTTCGTACCGAATATCCACCACGGCGTCCGCAGTGAGTTGATACACCGCGACGCTGTTACTAAAAGAAGTGATGAGCGAACGCGCCAGATTGGTGTAATCGCGATGAATCACAAACGGCCCCCCGGCGAAATTCAAGTTGGAAGTCCCGGTCGAGGACGGAAAGACGCGAAACGCCGGGGCGCTGAAATCCGCCTCGTCTTTGAGCTTGCCGGCCCGAATCGCCCAACTGACCGAGACGAAGTTTTGCAGGAGCCGGTTGATCAAACCGTAGGCCTTGAGGTTGAACGGCGGAATGAGGCTTTGGTAGGTGTTATCCATGGGAACCACCCACGAGCCGGCAGGGATCACCGTGTAATGCGCGGAAGGGTCCGGCAGGTCCGGCTCATTGGTTCCCTGCACGATGTTGATCGTGCCGGAATCCGTCGCGGGTAAGCCTCCGGACGTGATGTGGACGTTTAGGCTCCCCAACAAGCGCCCGGTAAATACCGCGCTCTTGTTGTTGGCAGCGGGAACGAGGTCGGCGGTCCGGACGCCGCCATCCACGTTAGCCAGCGACCAAGTCACGGCCGCGTTCGTCACGAAGTTGCCGTAAAAGTCGCGCGCCACAGCATAGTTGGTGAGGGAAAAACCCGAAACCAGGTTCTGCGCTGGGACAACCGTGCCGGTGCCATTGGCGATGGTTTCCACACTGAGGCGGGTCGCCGCGCCGGGACTCACGGTGATGACGATGGAATTGGTCCCCGTTACGCCCGGAGCGCTAAATGTCAAGGTGGTGGAGCCCGCGTTGGTGATGAACAAACCGCTGAAGGTTGCCACCCCACTCAACGGCAACGCGCTGGGCGGGGTCAGGCTGCCGTTCAGATTTCCGCCCGTAGTTTGTGTCGCCGCGATCGGCGAGCCGAACCCGCTCACAGTGTTGCCGAAAGCGTCCTTCACTGTGACCTGCGGTTGGGTGGCGAAGGCGATGCCCGCCGAGGCGGTGGCCGAGGGCTGGGTGGAGACGATCAGCTTGCTGGCGGTAGCCGGTTGGACGAACTCGGTTTGCGTGGCCGCAGCCAGCACAGGCGTGGTATTGGTAATCGTCGCCAGGCCGGCCAGCGTAGCGTTGAAGAGATAGTTAGTGGAGTTCGACCCCGTGGGAATGGTCACGGTCGTGATGGTGGCCGTGTTGCCAGCATTGCGGAAAATGGCCCCAGCCGAAGAGGATGTGAGGGTGACAACCCGGTTCGAAGTGGTGTTGGCCGGATTGCCTAGAACATCCTGTATCTGCACGGTAATGTTCGTGGAATTGCTCCCGGCGATCAGGAACTGCGGCGCGGTGGTGATAACGAGCTTGGTCGCCAACCCTCCCAAGACGGTCAACGTGCCAGAGACGGTGTTTGACAGTCCCGGCGCAGTGGCCTGCACCACGGCGCTGCCAGCGAGGTGGCCGGTGAAGGTCACGCTTTTCGCATCGCCTGCCGCGACCAAATCGGAGTTCGTCACCCCGCCGGTCGAATTGGTGAGCGCCCAAACAGCCGCGTCATTGGTCACGAAATTGCCGAAAGGGTCACGGTAGATGGCAAACAAATTTGTGGAAGCACCCGAAGTCACGTTCAGCGGCGGCGTCACGAGGCCCGTGCCGTTGGCGAGCGTTTCCACGCGGACTTGACTGGCGGCAGCCGGCAGAACGGCTTCGGTCTGGGTGGCGGAGGTGAGGGGGGTGGCGGCGTTTGTGATCGTCGGATTGCCGGCACGCGGGTCGAGGTAGAGGTAGTTAGTGGAACTGGTGCCAGCCTGAAGGACGAGGTTGGTGACATTTACCGTATTGGCAGCGTCGCGGAAAACGCCGCCAGCGGAACTTGTGGTCAGGTTAATCGTGCGGTTCGTCGGGGACGTCGCGAGATTGCCCGCCCCATCCTGCATTTGCACGACGATCGGACTGGAAACCACACCCGCCAAGTTGGTCTGAGGCAAGCTGGTGATGACGAGTTTGGTGGGATTGCCAGCGAAAATGTTGAAGGCGGTGGAATTGGTGTCGGTCAGTCCGACCGCCGTGGCCACCAGCGTGTAACCGACACCTGCTTTGTCAATCGCGAGACTACTAAACGTGGCCATGCCATTGACGGCGGCGTTTGTGCGGATACCGCGCAACGTGCCACCGTTGGGATTGTTGCCGACGCTCAGAATCACAATCGTGGTGTTGGTGGTGAGATTGCCGAAGCCATCCAGGATGCGAACGGTCACGGCGGGGACGATGGCGGCCGAGGAGATCGCGTCGGTAGGCTGCACGCCAAAATTCAGTTGTGCGGCCGGGCCCGGTACGATGTTCGCGCTCAAAATCGGGGCCGTCAGGGAGTAGTTGGGGGACTGCGCATTCGTAAGCGAAAGGCCGCTAACACTGACCGGTTTCCCGTTGCCGATGGCCGGGTCCGCGAACGCCCCGACCGGCGGGCCCGTTACGGAAACCGCGTCGCCCAGGTACGGTTTGCCATCCGCCGCCGTGCCGCTGCCCGCCGCCTCGGGCGTTTGCAGCGCCGCCGTGCCGCTCAAGGTCGCGTTCGTGTCGCCGTCGTAATACTTATTGAGCGCCGACAAACCGGTCACGGTGAGTGGCTTGGAATTGATCGTCATGGAACCGGTTGCGCCAACCAGCGTATAGTTCGTTGCCGCTGAACCTGACAAACTCAACGGTGGAGCGGCTTGCACCGCACGGAAGGTCGCAATCGCCCCGGACCACTGCGACGACGTGCTGACCGTGGCCCCGGAGGCCGCCGCACCCGTGACGGTCGCGACCCGTTCCAACGCATAAACTTTGGCATTGTTGCCGGCCGTGGCGTTCGTAGATTGCGCGCTGGTGACGGCGGCAAATGAATTCGTCGGAGTGCCCAGCGTGTATGTACTGTTCAGCAATCCGATTCCCCCAATCCAAAGTTCATTCGCTTGGGTGGTCGTTGGAGTCATGCCGGTGAAAACGGTGGCATTGTTGCCGGTGGCGCTGTTGGTCTGGTCCAGCGACGAAGCGGTCAGCACGCCGCTGTATTCCAGGACAATGGCCGCGGAACGAAGCGAGGCTTGCGTGACGACGAGTGAGGTTCCCGCGCTCGAGACATTAGGAGCATACCAGATTTCGGTCGTCGTGCCGTTGGCATTGGCGGCTTGCGCCGCGCGGGCCCAAACCGCGCCAGCTTGCGTGAGGCTGGTTACGCGACCGGCGCTGGTGCCGCGGGTCGAGATCACCGCGATGAGCGTGTTCCCGTCTGTCGGCGAAGGCAGGGTCACGCTGAAAGAGGTCACGGCATTGGTGCCAGAATTTCCGGTGGCGCTCTTCACGCGGAGCGGCGCCCCCCCGAGATTGAGAATCGTCTGCAATCCCACATCCTTGCCCGCCAGCACCGCGCTGCCAGACAACGTCAGATTCGTGCCATCCGAATTGTTCGAGATCGTCAAGTCCCTCGCCGCCGCCGCCGGCGTCCCGTCATAAACCCGAGTGCCGGAAAGGGTGACCACCGTCTGGCCCCGCGCCGTGAAGACGAGGGTCAAGGCCAGAAGCGTGCAGCACTTTGCCGGCAAGCGGAAACCCGCCCTGGGGCGCTGCGCCAACGGTTCGCGGCCTGGCACGCAAACGCGACGGCTTGCCGCCTTAACCCGCGCCAGCCAAATCGGGTGCGAAGTAGTCAGGGTAGTCATGATGTAGAGGGGGTTGTGGAACAGGTTGCCGAAAAAATAGCACAGCCGACCGGCTGCGCCCCGCAAGATTTCCAAGCCGCCAGGTAAGCGCGCCACTTGAGGGCTTTCCCGAGTGCGGAAAGCCGGGACGCCGCCGCAAAGCGACTCAGATCTAAGTCAGGGTGGGGAAAAGACATACCGGCTTTCCGGTTTTTAATGAATTCCGAATTTCGCATGAACTTCTTCGACGACTTTCTAATGACTGCTATGCGCGGTGCCAAGAATCATCCGGTCGCTCCGTCACCGTCGTCACAATTCTGCCTGCGGTTGCCGCAACTCGCAACTCAGTTGCAACCAACGGCCCAAATAATATCGCTCCCGGCCGCCCAACTCAAGCGTCAAGTCAGCAAACTTCACCGAAAAACACCCGCTGCGCGCGTCGGGTGCCAACCCAAAAACCGAACGGCCCGTTACTCACCCACGCTTTCGCTGAAACACCAAAGATTCCGGAGCGAATCAATTTCGGAAATCCGCGTTGCCCTCCCCTGCCCCGCCCGGTACGCTGCGCGCCGCTTTATGGATAAAACTCAGACACCAGACCAAACCTTCCTGCGTTCCGATGGCCGTCAGCCGCACGAACTGCGGCCGATCCGCTTTCAGAATCATTTCGCCCCGCACGCCACCGGCTCGACGCTCATCGAGTGGGGCAACACGCGCGTGATTTGCGGCGTGACCGTCGAAGATACCGTTCCGCGCTGGATGAAGGACCAAAACGTCCCCGGCGGCTGGATCACCGCCGAATACTCGATGCTCCCTTACTCCACATTGCAGCGAAAATCCCGCGACAGCTCGAAGGGGAAAATTGACGGGCGCTCGCAGGAAATTCAACGCCTCATCGGTCGCGCCATGCGGGCGGCGCTGGACCTCGAGAAGCTCGGCGCGCGCACGATCTGGGTGGATTGCGACGTGTTGCAGGCCGACGGCGGCACGCGCACGGCGGCCATCACGGGCGCGTACGTTGCGCTGCAACTCGCCATCCGCAAAATGATGGCGGAGGGAAAAATCGCCGTGAACCCCATTCTCCACGGCGTCGCCGCCGTGAGTGTGGGCATCGTCGGCGCACGGGCGTTGCTGGATTTGTGTTACGTCGAGGACAACGGCGCCGCGGTGGATTTCAACATGGTCATGAACTCGGCGGGCGAATTCATCGAACTCCAGGGCACGGGCGAAGAGGCGACGTTCACCGAAAGCGAACTCGCGGATTTGCTCCGGCTCGGCAAGGCGGGCATTCAGCAGTTGCTCGAAGCGCAGGAGCAGGCGCTGGCGGGATGAGGTCCAGCGTTCCGAATTCCGAATCCCCAGTCCCAACCACGGTTGCCCGGATGGCTCCGGCCGCCGCGACCAGGTTGTTACTCATCCGTCATGCGGAAGTCGAAGTGCGTTATCAGCACGTCTTCGGGGGCACGGTGGACATGGACCTCTCGCCCCACGGCCACGAGCAGGCGGCGGCCCTCGCCAAATTCCTGGGAACGAAACCGTTCGACGCGCTTTACGCCAGCCCGATGAAACGCGTCCAGCAAACGCTCGCGCCGTTGCTGAAAAACGGCACGCCCCCGCCAACCCTCCGACCGGGTTTGCGCGAAGTGGATTTCGGCGACTGGACCGGCCACGGCTGGGAAGCGGTGCGGGAAAAGTTTGGGGTGAGCGCGTTCACCTGGCTCGAACAACTGGAGCGCGGCACGATGCCCAACGCCGAAAACGCCGCCACCTTCCGGGCGCGGGTCGCGCAAAGCCTGGAGGAAATTCTGGCGGCCCAGACCGGCAAGACCAGCGCCGTGTTTTGTCACGGCGGCGTGATCCGCATGGCGCTGGCCATCCTGCTGGATTTGCCGTTGGCGCAGATGAGCATGTTTGAAATTGATTACGCCAGCGTGTCCGCGCTGGAACTCAAACCGCACCGGGTGGAAATCCAATTGCTCAACCTCACCCCGTGGCGCGATATGCCGTCATGAAGCGCGGTTTGCTCACGAAGATTGCCGTCGCCACCACGGCCGAGGCGGCGGACGCGGTTTCCGAATCGCTGGCCCGGATTCTCAACTGCCCCGCTGCGACGCACACTGATTTTCGCACCGGACGAACCACGGTGTCGGTTTTCACCGAAGCCAAACCGGACGCGCTCCGGGCGCTGCGGGCCGAACTGAAACAAACCCTCGTCCAACTGAAATCGTTCGGACTCGCCATCGGCACCGGGCGAATTCGGATCGAGGAAATCCCGCGCGAAAACTGGGCGGAGTCGTGGAAGCGACATTTCAAGCCCATCGAAATTGGCGCCGCGTTGCTCGTGAAGCCAAGCTGGATCAAACGCCGCGCGAAACCGGGGCAGGCCGTGCTGGTGCTGGATCCCGGTTTGAGCTTCGGCACCGGCCAGCATGCGACGACGTCATTCTGCCTGCACGAAATCGTCAGGCGCCGAGAGCCGCTGGTAGCGCGCGGGCCTGTCGTCCGCCAGTTAGCGGAGGCTGGAATCGCGCGGACAAGTCGCCCGCGCTCCTTTCTCGACATCGGCACCGGCTCAGGGATTCTCGCCATCGCCGCCGTAAAACTAGGTTACGCACCGGTCCACGCCTTTGATTTCGATCCCGAGTCAGTCCGCGTCGCCCGGGGCAACGCCCGCGTCAACCAAGTCGAGCGCCAGCTCCGCATCACGCACCAGGATTTGACCCGCCTGCCGCTGGCCGCGACGAACCGCTACGATCTCGTGTGCGCAAATTTGATTTCGACGCTGTTGATCGCCGAGCGGAAGCGCATTGTGGCACGGGTAAAACCCGGCGGCGCGTTGGTCGTGGCGGGCATTTTGCATTCGGAGTTTGGCGAGGTGCGGGCGGCCTTTGAACCACTCGGACTGCGACTCGTGGCGAGCAAGCGCGAGCAGGAGTGGGCTTCGGGAGCCTTCGTCTCCGGGCGATGATCCCGTTGCGTTTGACTTCGTAAGCTCCCAATCCGGTGGGGAATTTGGCGGAGTTAGCTGCCGTTGCCATGTCAGAAGCTGCCCCAATACCCATGCCGCAAAAATCTTTTTGAATGACTTTCCGCCTTCCTTGTCTTAATCTCAACGCACGAGAAGCGACCGCGTCGGGGATAAGGGCAAGCGCGGTAGCCCAGAAATGGGGGGCCGAAGGCTTCGTCTGTGCCGGGGAAACTCAAAACGCGTAAAATGTCATGAGAGATGCAATGAGTAAGACCTTGGATGCGATCATCGAGACGATCCGTGATCCCAATCACCCGTTCCGCAAGCTTGACCACCAGCCACAGAAGTCGCGGAAGAACCGTTACGAACGCAGGAAAATCAAAGAGTTCCTGAACCTCCAAGACTGGCAAGTCGAAGAAGCCACCTGAACTGGATATTTCACACCCTTTGGGCGGAGCGCCGGTCTGTGACCGGCTTTGTGCGCTCGCAACCCCGATAGCCGGTCGCACCCCGACGCTCCAGTCGGTCGCGGTTTCGTTCGGAGTCTGAAATCTCAGGGTTAAGCCAACCCTTCCCTCGCCTCACTGGCAAGCAGGGCAGTCCCCGAAGGACTCGAACCGTTACATCGGGCGGTTTGCGGTTTTTTTTCCCGCATCACCTCTGATGCCTTGCGTAAGCCGCTGCGGTTAGCGATCCAGCGACTTGACTCCGGGCGATGGCGCGGGTTTCCATTCTGTTCCCGTGTAGAGTTCCGCCTGACCATTGGCGTTCAAACGCGAAGGAACTCCCGCCGAACGTAACGCGGCGACGTGGATCGCCTCGATTCCACCAGCCGTCCCAGTTGAGCGCAGTAGGAAGCGAGGTTGTAGGGAATCGTCCAGAGCTTAGGGACTGCTTTGCCAGGGGGAGGAGGATTTCGAAAGCCTCCTGCGTGCGTTTCAATTCATGCAATGCAAACGAGCGGTGAATCCACGCATCAGGCCGCTTCGGGTCAAGTCTGATGATCGTCGCGGCAATGTCCCCACACGCTTCCCACTTCTTCGCCTGGGCGTAGATGTGCCAGCGCACTTCGATTTTGCCCTCGAGGTGTCTAAGAGCCCCTGTTTGAAAAGTAGCAGCCGGCGTAAGGAGGCTCTGGCTATTGAGCGTGTAGGCCCGAAAAAACCAAGAGATTTGAGCCTCCTTACGTCGGCTGCTACGACCGAGGTGGGACTTTTCCAACCGGCTCTAAGCGATATTCTTTGGCTACTGACGAACAGGAGTTAATAAATCCCAATGTTTACAATGGTTCAAAGCGTCTAACGGCAGACTAGTGTAATGGGCCGGCCTTTCCGTAGGAGTGTGGAACAAAGGATGGGATTCTGAACGGCTCCAAGAGCGGTTGCGATTTAGTACCGGCGAATCACTTGTCCACCGCTTCAAACGTTGCTTGAATTGGTCGGTGATCTGAACCAATGCCCCAATTGGGCACGAACTGGATGTAGGTTTCTGCTTTGATCCATTCTCTCGCCATTCCTTGAGAAATGAGGATGTAATCAATCCTGCTTAGGCTGTCTTCCTTTCCGTAATAATGCGTCCAAGTGATGTTCATTGGTTCCCAAGCGGGGTTTGGGTTGGGTAGGTTGTCGCCGTTGCGCTCGGCAGGGCGGGTGTCCACGAGCTTGGTCTTGCCGCGGCCGATGAGGACTTTGGTGGAGGGCGAATCCTTCGTGTTGTTGAAGTCGCCGAGGACCACGAGGTTCGCGTTGGGGTTGGCGGTCAGCCGCGCCTCGATTTTTTCGCGGAGGAGCTTGGCCTCTTCGAGGCGGAGTTCGGCTTCGTCGGCCTCGGGTACCGGGCGGCGGGATTTCAAATGCGCGGCGAAGACGGTGAACGAATACTTGTCGTTGACCTTGAGGTCCACTTCGAGAAAGCCGCGGTTGACCCGGAAACGGCGACCGCTGAGCAGGAAGTTGTCATTCGTGTGCGGGCGGCGCGCGGTAATGGGAAATTTGCTGAGCAGCGCCACATGGATGTTCGTGTCGAAACCGGTGACGTGTTCCCAGTTCGGGTAGTCCAGGCCGTCGGCCTTGAGCGCCTCGCGCAACTCCAGGAGCGCGCTGACCGCGCCCATTTCCTGAAAGGCGATCACGTCGGGCTTTAGGGCTTTGATGCTCTCGCGAATTTTCGCCTTAGCTTCGGCGGATTTGACATCGCGGCGCGATTCAGTGGCTTGGTCGAGGTAGTTGGCGACATTGTAGGTGGCGACCCGGAAAGTTTCGGCAGTGGCGATGACGGTGGCCAGCAGCAGCATAGCCAGTGAAGCCCCAACCGCCCGGGCAGAAGAATGGTTCCGATTCATGCGCGGGTAATAAGCGCGGCGCGGGCGCAAGTCAAAGCGCAATTGGAGCCCGGTCTCTGAGCAGGCGCGTGGCGGAGGCGACATTCAACCTCGAACTGCCAAAGGGCGAGCGTTCGGGGGGGCGAGCCCTTGGAGGTTGGTGGTTGAATGTTTCCCAACTGGGCATTGGCTGCGGGACCGGCGGACCAGCGACCGGATTTGCTTTTTGCAATTCCGCGCTGGGTTGCTACCGTGCTGGCATGAGTCGAACCATCTTGACGGAGCCTCAGTCACCGCGTTCGCGAGCCGCTGCCAAGTCGCGCACGAAATTGCATGACAAGCAGAGCGAGCGCGATCATCGCGAACTGCGCATTGACAAGGTGGGCGTGCGTGGGTTGCGCTTTCCCATCCAGGTGCGTGACAAGGCCCGGGCGGTGCAGAACACCGTGGCGACGATCGGGCTGTTCGTGGATTTGCCCAAGGAATTCAAAGGTACCCACATGAGCCGGTTCATCGAAGTGCTGGCCGCACACGGCAACATGATTCATGTGGAGAACCTCCGGGACATTTTGCTGGCATTGCAGGACAAGTTGAACGCCGCGACTTCGCATGTGGAGATGGAGTTTCCGTATTTCATGTCCAAGACCGCGCCGGTCTCGGGCAAGGAAAGCTTGATGGACTACACGGCGCGCTTTGACGCGGCGGCGTGCGAGCAGGAAATTGATTTTGTGCTGACGGTCAAAGCCAACGTGACGACGCTGTGCCCCTGCTCGAAGGCCATCAGCGCCCGGGGCGCCCACAATCAGCGCGGCGAAG
This sequence comes from uncultured Verrucomicrobiota bacterium, assembly GCA_903828255.1. Classification (GTDB taxonomy): domain Bacteria; phylum Verrucomicrobiota; class Verrucomicrobiia; order Limisphaerales; family JADLHS01; genus CAIKLQ01. The sequence goes on along the minus strand of CAIKLQ010000324.1, from coordinate 18,345 downwards.
TCACGGTGCAGGTCCGTTTTCGCAAGCCCATCTGGATCGAGGATTTGATCGCGATTATGGAAAGTTCGGCCAGCTCGGAGCTGTACGCCTTGCTGAAGCGCGAGGATGAAAAGGCCGTGACGGAGCGGGCTTATGACCACCCGGTTTTCGTGGAGGATCTTGTGCGAAACGTCGCGCTCAAGCTCAACGCGCATCCCGACGTGACCTGGTACAAAGTGGAGGCTGAGAATCAGGAAAGCATCCATAATCACAACGCCTACGCCTGCATTGAGAAGGGGTGAGAAAAACATTTTGAAGATTGTTGTGGATTATTTGACTTTGTTTGCTAGATTCGCCCGCCCTTGAAAGGGACGGATGGGTGCGTAGCCCTCCCAAGAACAATTTTACTTTTAGCACTAGGACATTTGAGTTTGTGATGACGAAGAAGAAAGAGACGGCAAAATTGGCGACGCGGACCACGCCGCACGCGCCCACCACCTCGGCCTCCATTTTGGGCCGCCCGGCGGCGAAGGCCCGCGAAGAATATCGCCCCAAGAAAATCAAGGGCGAATGGCAGGAATACTATTCCCGCTTGCTCGAATTGCGCGAACAGCTAATGCACCAAGTGGACGGACTCGCCAAGGAATCGGCCGAGGAAATCTCCGGATACAGCCTGCACATGGCGGATTCGGGCACGGATAATTTCGACCGCGACTTTGCGTTGAGCTTGCTGTCTTCCGATCAGGACGCGATTTACGAGATCGAGGAGGCTCTCAAACGCATCGAGTTGAATACCTACGGCGTCTGCGAATTGACCGGAAAGACCATCCCGAAGGCGCGCCTCGAAGCGATTCCTTGGACCCGGTTCACCGTTCAGGCGCAGGCGCAGCTCGAACGCGAAGGTGCCCTGCGCTCGCGCCGACTAGGTCAGCTTGGCTCGGTGGACAGCGCCGGGGCCGTGGAAGTCGAGGAGTCGGACGAAGAACCTGCCGAAGAAAAAGCCGTGAAGGAGAAAGAATAATTTATGCCGCGCGAAATCATCACCATCGAATGCACCGAAGCGCGTAAGGAGGGCAAGTCACCGTCGCGCTACACCACCACCCGCAACAAAAAACTCAAGCCAGAGAAGTTGGAACTGAAGAAGTATAATTCAGCCCTGCGCCGTCACACGTTGCACCGCGAAATTAAGTAAACCATGCCCCGCAAAACCCATACCGACAAACCGGACCGCAAGGGTCGCCGTTCCACCGAACAACGCACGTCTCGGCCCAAGCCCAAGATTGACTTCACCGTTGACGCCTTGGACTTCAAGAACGTCACGCTGCTCCGTCAGTTCGTGACCGATCAAGGCCGCATCCTGCCGCGCAAATACACTGGCCTGCCCGCGCACTACCAGCGCCGGCTCAACCAGGCGATTAAGCGCGCGCGCGCGATGCTGTTGATGAAGTAGTTGACCCCGCGCCGCATTCCGGCGCGGATTTTCTTGCCATCCAGTTGCAAATGATTTGCAATTGGCCCAGGTGACCGTTAGTCGCGTTAAACCTGCAAGTCCGTTCTTATGGACTACCTGATTCTGCTTTCGAGCATTGGCCTCGGGGCCGTGACCGTTTTCGTGTTCCGACTCGATGCGCCACGCCACATCAAGCTGGTCAACGCATTCACCGGCGCCCTCCTCCTCAGTCTCACCTTCCTGCATCTGCTGCCGGAGCTTTACCACGGCCATGAACCGGCGGCGCCGATCAGTCCGCTGCTGATTGGAAGCCTGATGCTGGCAGGTTTCTTTGTGCAGGTGGCCCTCGATGTCATTTCGATGGGCGTCGAGCATGGCCATTCGCATCATCTGCCGGGCCGGATGCCCATCGGCGTAGTGGCAGGGCTTTGCCTGCACGCCTTTGTGGAAGCGATGGCCCTGGGCGATGCCCGCACGCATTTCGATCCGGCTTCGCGGCGACTCCTGCTGGCGAGCATCGTGGTTCACAACTTCCCGGTGTCCGTCGCGCTGCTGGGAATGTTGCTGCAAAGCGGGATGAAACGCGGGAACGCGCTCCGAATGTTGCTCCTATTTGCGGCGATGGGCCCGTTGGGCATGTTCCTGAGCGCGCATACCACGCTGGGGAATCACAGCCGCGAACTCATGGCCGTGGTCATTGGTATTTTCATGCACATTTCCACCACGATCCTGTTCGAGTCGAGCGACGCGCATCGGTTTAACATCGCCAAACTCATTGCCATTATCGTCGGCACCGGGCTGGGAGTGGCGGGGGCGTTGTGGCATTGAGCCGGCGATGAACCCGCCCCGGCATCTCGATTTGGTGGACTTGGGTGAACGTCTGCGGCGCAAGTCCCACAAGCTCACCGGCCCGCGCCAATCCATCCTGACGGTGCTGCGGGAAAATGTTCGTCCATTATCGAACAAACAAATCCACGCCGCGCTGCAGCCCGGAGAATGTGACTTGGCGACCGTTTATCGCTCCATGCGGCTGCTGGAGGAGGCGGGCATTGTGAAGCGGTTTGACTTGGGCGACGGGTTAGCCCGTTACGAATTACTGCGCGAGGGCGACGACGGCCACCACCATCACCTCGTTTGCAATCGCTGCGCCAGCGTGGTGGAGATCGCGGAATGTTTTACCGGAGAACTCGAAGAACGCATCGCCCGGCGCAACGGCTTCCAAGCCGTGACACATCGGCTCGAATTTTTCGGCGTCTGCCCCGCGTGCCAGTGAGGCGGTTACGGTCCCGTCACGGTTTTCTTCTCGGACGGCTTCTTCACTTTCGGCGAATCGAGCACATCGAAGCCAAATTACCCCGAGCCCAAGCGGGGTGGCCGCGCAACGTGGCCAGTTCCCGCAGAAGTCCGGGCGAGTCCCCGAGGCTGCCCAGAGGACCGTCGAGTTCCCCTTTACTCTGGCTCAGTTGACTGTGCCAGAGTTGGAAAATACTTATCACTGAGAGGCAAGATGGTTTGATGAGCCGAATGAGATTGCCCCGTAGATTGCTGACACCACGGATTTCAGGTGGAGTATTGGCAACCCTCGTAACCTGCGTGAGCCTGACGATCTCCCGGGGCGGAGGTCCGCCCGTTTGGGGCGATGGAGAAGAGCATTGTCGAAGGCGTTTATTGAGGCGCTTGTCGCGTCACTTCCGGTTAGCGGCCTTGGCTGGAGGCGCATTGGTCGCGGGCGGCGTGAAGGACCATAACAAGTCATCCGACGGCAGCTTGCCCTGGTCTATGATTCCATTCGGCCCGACGCCCCGCAGTTCGTAGCCGGCTTTGGCGTCCCGCTGATAAAACATCGGGCGACCCCGGCTGCTCTCGCGCAGAATGGAGTTCAGATACGTCGGCCTGAGCGATTCCAGACTTTCAGGATAGTCGCCGCGGGCCAAGCGATACCGTTCCAGCGCGCAGGCGATCACGGCTTGATTCACGAAAGTCTGGGCGACGGAAACCAACTCCGGGTTATTGCCGAACCACGAGCCTTGCTGAAATAACTGCGTGGCGACGCCATCCAGTTGCAGACCCTCCAGGTCGCGCCATTCGAGTTCGTCGCTCACCCGGCCGTTGGCGAAATCCACCCGCGCCATGGCATTCTGGCCGGCCTGATGAAGCTGGATACAGGCGTCGTATCGCCAGACCCGAGGCAGCCAGTCCAATTCGAGTTGTGGGCTCTGCGGGCTGCCCCCCGGCGCCGTACTCTCCCCGCCCGGCTTCGCCTCGGGCAGCGCCCGCCAGGTTTCCAGGTAGGCCAGCACCACGCGGTGGATGGTATTCGTGTGGTCCGACAGCAGGTCAAAGCGGGCGAGCTCGTCTTGGAACATGCGAAGTTGCGCTTCCGGCCAGCGCTGCTTCGCCAGCCCATCCCAGATCGGCTGCAACGTCTGCGCGAGCATCACTTGAACCCGCATGGAACTCTTCAGGTCGGGAGCCTGCCGCGCCAGTTGGGCGAGTTGCAGGGCGGTCAATACATCCGCGCCCGCCTCCGCCTCGCGGTTCAACTCCAGCAAGGCGCTCGCGCGCAGTTGAAAGAGAAAATTCAACTGCTCCACCGCCGCCAGCTCCCGCGAATTCGCGTTGCAAACCGCGGCGGCATTCCGGTTGGTCGTCACTTGGAAGAATGGCAATTGGGCAGCGAGCGCCAGGGCATTCAGGTCAGCCTGCAACGGCAGCAATCCATTCCAGATTTCGGCGGCGGCTTGCGATCGGGGTTGGTTTCCGCCCGCGCTGGACTTCGGATTGATCCAATCGAGTTGCCGGGTGAAAGGAGCGTTGCTTTGCTGCATCCACGGCAGGATGAAAACCGCGGCGTTGTTCTGCGCCAGGTTAATTCCCGAATGTCGGAGCGATTCCCGGAGCAAAGCAGCGGCCGCTTTGTCGGTGGTCTTGACCGCCACGAGATTCTTGAACGCGGGCGTTTGCGCGAAATTCTGCCCGGCGGGAACCGGTCCCGGCAGCAGCGGCGCCAGATCCAGCGACTCGCCCCGTTGCTGCAATTGCTTCTGAAACGCCGTCCACCGCCGCTGCGCCTGTCGGTTCTGATAGCCGTAGAAACTGAGAACCACCAAGCCCAGCACCAGCGCTGCCGCGCCTGCGGCCACGGTCAAGCGCACCACCCAGCGCCAGATCGTGCGGCCCCAATGAAGCGCTGCCGGTGGCGCGTAACGGTTGGTCACGATGCCGCGGAAATCGCGCCGCCAGCGCCCCGCTGCCCAGGCAGACCACGCCCCGCAGTTCGCCAGCGCAATGCTCAGGGCGATCCAAATCATCAGCGGCAGGAACACTCGCTCCGACAGTTGAAAGAGATGCAGTTCGCCAAAGACGTAACAGGCCAGGCTAAATAGCAGGATCGGCGGCATCAGGGCCAGCGCCACAGCGGTCAGCGGGGCGAACCCCGGATGCTTCAGGCGCAACCCCAGCCAGCGGCCCACCCAGCCCAGCATGAACCAGTTGGCCACCAGCGCCACCAGAACGGCCAGGAGCCCCCGCAGTATGAAACCAAATTGCCAGTCGAGGACCATGCCTTGCAGCGGTTGATCGCAGATCGCGCTCCAGAAAATCTGTCCCGGCGTGACCCCGGGAGCGAGTTTGCCCGCCGGCGGGTCCAGCACCATCAGCGTCAGAACCTGCCAGATGAAAAAAACGTGGACGAGCACCGCGATCAGCGCGGGGAAGAACATCCGCCGCCCGTAGGCCAACCACAGGCCGCGCGCAATGGATCGCTCGGTAGCGGGCGTGCTGAGAATTAACTCCAGCGCGCCGGATTGTTTGTCCTCCGCGAGCCGTTGCGAAGCCACAGTCGCGCCGTAGTAGAGCAGCAAGCCGTGAATCGCGAGGACTGTCCATCCCCAGGCGAGGAGATGTGCCGCCATCGGTGCGGTGGCAAATCCCTTGGGAAAAAGCCCGCCAAAGAAGGGCGCCGTCACGCCGACCGTGATCAAGACCAGCCCAACCGCCAGCCCCATGAAAACCGGCGCGCTGACGCGTTGTCGGCTCGCGAGCCAGAAGAACGGATTGATCCCGAGCAATCGCCGCCGGAATTCGGCCCGGGCCGCGCTGCCCCGCTGGCGAAACCGTTCACTCCAGCGCAAGCGCTGCCACCAACGGATGGGCTTGGGCCGGTCCCGCCAAGTGCGCCCGGTTCGCCACGCCGCCAGTGCCAGCCAGATCCACGACAGCCCGCACACCGCCGCCAGGGAAAACCAGTATTGCGATTGGCGGAACATCCGACCGCTTTCGTATGCGGAAAGCAGCGTTTGGAGCGGGCTGAACCCAGCCACGTAATCGGTGGTTGAGTTCGGCAACCCAGCTTTGCGCAGGACTGCCGCCGCGCCCAGCAACCCCAAACTCCAAGCGAGCGTCAGCCCCGTGGCCAAGCCGATGGCCGGGAATTGTCGCACGCATACCGACGAGGCGGTGAACCCCGCGGCGATGGCAAAGAACAGTCCCCCCAACAGCGCCAGCACCGTGCGCCAGAACTGCCCAAACGTGATGCCTCCGATGAGCACCGGCAACGCCATAACCGGGAAGATCGCCAGCAGCGAATAAAGCAGCGCCAGCCCGTTTGAGAAGACCTTGCCAGCGACGATTTCCGCGCTGTTCAAGTTAGTGAGAAACAGCAGCCCCAGCGTGCCTTCCCGCCGCTCGCGACTGATGCTGTCCGCCGTCCCCGCGGCTCCGACAAAGAGGCAATACACGAAGATAACCGCGGCGAAAGTCCGGAACGCCTCCGGCCCGGCGCTCTTGTTTTGAAACACATCCAACACCCAACCGAGCCAGAGCAGGAAAGCAAACGCCCCCGCCGCCGTGAGCCAGCGCAGGTGGTACAGCCCCTTATGCCGCGCCGCAGCGCGCAACTCCCGTTCAGCTACGGATACCAAACGCATGTCGTCCCCGCTTCAATACGCGAAAAGCCGGGGGATTGACAGCCTCCGCGAAGATTTGTTTCCCGCCGAACCGAAGCGATGGAGCAAAGGCGGGCGCCGACGAAGCTCCGGCTGGGCATCGTCGGGTGGCGGTCAAAGCCCAAACGGCAGCCCCTGTTAATTCACCAACACGGTTGGACCACGGCCCCAAACCACAAGCGCAACCCGCTCCGGGTTTGGCTCAGAGCCTGTTTGAAAAGTAGCCGCCGCCGTCAGGAGGCTCGACTTTTGCGCGTGCCGAGCCGCAAGAACCAAGAGAATTGGACCCAGGCTGCCTTACCACAACCGCCGCCGCCGCCGCACTACCGCCACCCCCGCAAACACTGCGCCAAACACTCCCAACGCCACATTGATCGGCTCGGGCACTTGGGCGCCTTCGATGTTCAAACTCCAACCCCCCAGCGTGCTCTGATCGCTAGCCAGCCGGTCGAAAAAAGCTAGTGTCCAGGTTCCGCCAGCATTCATGCCGCCAAAGGTGCTGGCAAAAGTGACCCCCGCGCTGTCAGGCAGGTAACTGCCCACAGCCACAGCGGTACCCGCGCCTGGCAGGGCAGCGTGAATGTTCCCAAGCGATCCGCCATCCATCAGCGTAACCCCCGCAAAGCCCGCGCCTGAAGCGACAGTGGATCCGCCGCCCATCCGATTGAGCACTTCCAGCGTTTTGGCCGGGGGGTTGACGCCATCGTTGTAAGACAGGTAGCCATACAAGTCGCCGTTGTAGCCGCCACTGATATTGAACGACAGACTCACGGCAGTGATGGTTCCCTGGTAGGTGGTGGTGATCGTTTGCACCAATCCCGCCGCGCCATTGTCGGTAATAACTCCGCCGGTGTTGTTGAAGTCAGTCACCATTGCCGCCGGCGCCAGGCTGGTCAGCGCCAGCGTCAAACTGATTGAAAGGATTATCTTGTTCATATCGTAATTTTTTGAGGTTGTTATGATGCCAGTTCAAGGTTTTATCCGATAGTAACCGGACCCGCTGCTAGGCGCGGTTTCGCTAAAAGTGATTTGGCCCAAAGGTTGTGAATTGTTGGCCGCCACCGTAGCCTGATCGTTCCAAGTGACCATGTTATCCGTCGAGCGTTGGATGGTGTAACTGACTCCCGGCACCCCCCAGAACGTGATCGCCACTGTCGGGCCGCTGAACGAGATGGAGCCATATCTTTGATTCACCACCTCCGAGACCGTCACGTTGACAGTGCCAATCGCCGTTCCGCCATGTCCGTCGCTGATGGTGTAAGTGAAGCTGTCTGAACCCAACGATATGCCAGTGTAGATCACGCTATTAAAGTCGCCGGAAATGGCCACAGAACCTCTGGTTCCCTGAGTCACCGCCGAAACAATCATCGAGTCGCCTGTCGGCGGGTATTTCAGATTGCCGATGATCAGCAACGCCTGCGGCACGTTGGTCTGCGCGCCAAGCAGGATGGTATCCTTTCCGAGCACCAGCGGCGTAGTGACCTGCAATTCCAGCTTGCCTAGCGCGCCGGTCGTGACCTTGAGCGACGCGACCTTGCCGGAGGCCAAACCAGAACCGGTGATCGTGGGTGTACCGAACGGACTGGTGCTGCCCAGTATGCCGGTGCAATCCATCAACGTGTAAGTCCCGACCCCCAACGCCGAGCCGGACACGTCCACTGTGACCGCGTTCGCGTTCAAGGTCAGATTGGCCCCCGTGCCCGTCACGCTGATCTTGCCCACAGTCGGGCTGCCGCCACCGACAGCTTTGAAAGTCGCCAACGCGCCGGAGGCCAGCGAGAGAGTCTTGCGAGTGGCAGCCACACTGGCCGTGCCGGAACTGCTGCTGCTGGCCAGGGTTTGCTGCGAACTCGATCCACTAAGGCTGTAAGTGTCCCCGGAAATCCCGGCAATGCTGAAGGTCGCGCTGGACGCGATGGTGACACTGCGGGTGTTGGTAATCGAACCGATCCCGCTCAAGGCCAGGGTGCCCCCGCTGATGATCGTGTCGCCGCTGTAAATGTTGCTGGCGCTCAAGGTCAGGGTGCCCGCACCAAAGTTGGTGATGGTGAGACTGCCGGTGCCGGTGATGACGCTGTCGATCGAGTTGATGTAGTTGGTGGTGTCAATCGTAGCCGGGCCGTTGAGGTTGACCGTGCCCGGGCCGATCACGAGCGGGATGCCGGTTACTCGGGACACCAACTTGCCGCCGTCGAAAATGAGCTGGGCGGTCGCGACGGACAGATTAACCAAAGGCGACACAGAAGTGTTTCCTATGTAGGCCGTGCTGGTGCCCGTGCCGTCGCCCAGGTTGAACTTCGAGTTCGAGCCGGCGAGGATCACGCCGCAGATGAGGGTCGCCGTGGCGCCGTTGTAAACGTCCAAGTGGTTGTTGTTAGCAGTGGTGCCGACGGCGCCAATCGTAAGACGGCGCAGGTTGCCGCCACCCCTGTTAAGAAGGTTCAACGCCGAAGTGCTGCCCGTGACCCGGACATAATTGTCGTTCGCGCCATTAACACCTCCGATCAGGCCCCCATAGGTAAGGAACGCCCCATAAAAATTGCCACCATTTTCGACCTTCAGGTAGTTGTCCGTGGCGTTGGTTGCGTTGCCTACGGTTAAGAGTTCCACCACATACGCGGCCGCGTTTTGTCCGGTGACGTCCACGTGATTGAAGGAACCGCCCACACCGGATCCGATATGCAATTCCCTCTCGGCCTTATTATTGTTGATAGTAGACCAGAGGGTTGGCATGCCTACACCGCCGGTGAACTTGCCCCCGTTGCGTATCGTCATGTAGTTGTAGGAGCCCTTTACGCCAACAGAGAACTGCTGATTGTCCCCCCGGTCAAAAGTACCGCCGTTGATGTCCATGTAATTGCAGTTGGCGCCGGCATCTGAGCCAACCTCGCCGTTGTGGGTGCCACCGCCACCGTTGACATGATTCAGCGTGCCGGAGGAACTGACGACGATACCGTTATAGGAGGAACCGCTGTCGGGGTTGCCGAGGTTGTCGCTTCCCAGCCGAAATGCGTCAGTGCCGCCTAACAAATACCCACCAAAATTGAACGTTCCGTTAATGGTCAACAGGTTGCCGTCAGCGGTGCTCGTGTGGCCAATGCCGTAAATAAAAAACTTGGCGTTAGCGAAATTCTCAGTGTTTGTCTGTCCGGCGTCCACTGTCACTCTGTTGCCTGAAGCACCGATAGACCAATTATCGACGAAGATGTTCGCGTTCACGGTGACCTGATTGCCAGCGGTATTGAACACGGCATCGTTACCTTGGGCATTCCACGGTGGCTCTACAGCCAAGCCGCTCCAGTTGTTGCCGGTCGTATTCCAAATGCCGGTTCCGTTGTGGCCGTCCCAAGTCTCGGTTGCTGCCTGCGCCCCGCCGGCCAATCCCACGGCCAGCACGAGTGCCGCCACGAGGGTGGCCCGTTGATTTCGATCAAAGTTGTTCTTCATTTGTTTGTTCTGCGTTTTCCGGCGTTTACCGCCAGGAGTATTTTCATTTCCTAACATTTTAGACTGACTGCAATTTGCTTTCTGGCCGCGGCGGTACCGGCCGGGGCGGTTTCCGGATTCCCGGCCAGCAAGTTCAGCGTGACGCCGCCGGTGTCCACGCCTGCGGCATTCAGGTCGGTGGTGGCGGGGGCCAGGGTGGCATAATCGCCCGGGATATTTTTCGTGCCGGAGAGCACGGCGCGGGCGGGAAGCGCGAGCAGCAAGGCGGCGGGGAGGAGGAGGAGGCCGGTTTTCATCCGGTGCGAGCGGGGGCGGTGGGAGCGGGGCGGCACCAGTGCCGGCTGGCTGCCGCCACCCTGGCGCGCCCGCGCGCCGGGCGGAGCGTCCGCTGGTAGCGGGGTGGTTTGCAGAGTTGCAGCGTTAGGTTTCAGGTTTTTAATGCGATGCGATTTTCGGGCTCTGATTTAGCCCAGAACAATAGCTACGAAAACTTATAGGGGCGGCTCGCGACGGACACAACGGGAATGTTACGAAACGGGCAAAATCTGGCATGAAACGGGCAGAAATGTTACGAAACGGGCAAAAGGTGATGTGAAACGGGCCGGGAGCGGCGGGCGGGCCGGAAACCAGTCGCCGCCAGGTGACAATGGCTCCGGGGCTGGGACGCCAGGGAGCGCCGCCGGTGGCCGCAGAACACCCGGCAGCGCCCTTCCGGAATCCTTACGCCGGGAGGCGGGTTTCACCCTATACACCCGCCGCCAATTAGGGCACAGTGGGGCGGATGTGATTGTAAGCCGCTGGCATCGGTGGAACTGCCAACCCGCGAATGGTCCCCCGCGGGGCCGCCAGGGGCCGCGCGCGGGTGCCACGCGGTCTGGCGGCGGGGTTTAGGGGCCGCCATTATGTGGAAGCAATTTCCTGAAGGCCAGTGGTTCTGGCCGCTGCAATTCGCGGGCTGGTTTTTGATCGGGGTGGGCGCCCTGATGCCAACGGTCATGCTGCTGCATGACCCCGTTGCCTCCCTCTACTTTGTCGGGGTGCGGACGCTCATCGGCTTCGGCCTGACGATGGTCCTACGGCACGGCTACCGCTGGGTTCGCGAGTGGGGCGGGGCGTGGTGGCGGCGGGCGGGCCTGGTTCTGGGGTGCTGGGGGCTCTGTATTATCTTGGACTATGGACTGGCAAAAATGACGCTGGACAAATACTTGCGCGACATGGGGACCTTGGGAGAATTAACCTATTACCCCCGGGGGGCCGCTTTTCTGGTTTGGACGGTTCTGTATTTTGCCATCTGCCATTGGCGGACGAACCTGCGCGAGCGATATCGGGTGCTGCAATTGGAAGCGGAGAACCAGCGGGCGGAACTGCAACTCCTGCGGGCGCAGATCAACCCGCATTTTTTATTCAATGCCCTCAACTCGGTCGTGGCGGAGAAACAAGACCCGGCCAAAGTCGAGGCGATCACTCTGGCCTTGTCGGATCATCTCCACTTTTCGCTGCGGCAGGCGGGCGCGGCGGTGCCGCTGGGGATGGAGCTGGAGGCGCTGAACAACTATCTGGCCGTGGAAAAGGTCCGGTTCGAGGAGCGGTTCGAGTTTGAGATTGTGGCGGACGCGGCGGTGCGGCAGGTGGCCCTGCCCTCCGCGTTGATCCAGCCGTTGGTGGAGAACGCGGTCAAGTATGGGCAACAGACCAGCCCGCTCCCTTTGCGCATCCGCATTACCGCCGTCCTGGAGCCGGAAACGGTTTTGGTGGAAGTAAGCAATACGGGCAAGTGGGTGGACGACCCGGACCGGCGCGGGACCGGGATCGGGCTAGCGAACCTGAAGCGCCGGCTGCAACTGATATTTGGCGCGGGGGCCCAATTGGAGCATGAAATGAAACCCGGTTGCGTCTGCGGCCGGCTGCGCCTGCCCCGCCCCACCGCCAAGGAAGGAAAATGATGAAGGTGATCCTGGTGGATGATGAGCGCCTGGCCCGTAAGCGGCTGGCCAGCCTGCTGGAAGCCCATGCCGACATTACGATTGTCGGGGAAGCCGGAACGCTTGCCGCGGCGGCGGAACTGGCCGTCCGGGTCCGACCGGAGGTCGTGTTTCTGGATGTGCAGATGCCGCCGGATGATGGTTTTACCCTGCTCCCCCTGTTGCCCCTGACCACGCGGGTGGTTTTCGTGACCGCGTTCGATCAATATGCCCTGCAAGCCTTTGAGGTCGCGGCGATTGATTATCTCCTGAAACCGGTTGCTCCCGCGAGGCTGGCGCTGACCCTCAAACGGCTGAACGCTCAGGGCAGTGAGGCCGCGGCGCGGGAAATTGTCATCAAGGGCGAGGAAGGTTTGTTGAAGCTGAATGTGGATTCCATCCGCGGCATCCAAGCCGACGGAGCGTATACCAAAATACTCAACCTGGACTACCGCATCCACCATGTGCGCCGCACCATGAAAGAGTGGCGGGAACTGCTGCCCGAGGATCGCTTTCCGCAGTTAGACCGGTCTATGATTGTCAACCTGAAAGCCATCCACCGGCTCCGGATTCGGAACCGGGATGAGGGGGAACTGTTCTTTTCCGAAGCCGGGACGCCGCTGCAAATCGGCCGGCAAGCGATCCGGAAGCTCCGGAGTCAGCTCCCCGCCAGCATCGCGGTCGGCGACGTTCCGAATCTTATAGCAATCAGTAAGGCGAGAACGTGTTAAGCCTACCCTGCCGGCTAAAGTCCGCTTTGTCCCAAATCAAGGTTTCCGTAACCGGGGTCGCTCCTTACTCTGGGCACCCATTTGGGACCGCCCTGGAAGGCGTCAACCCCAACTCCTGACCCAACTCCCCCGCGCCCGTCCCCGAACCTCCCCGCAAACCCCAGTCGCCCCGTGGCCGGGCTTTCACCCGCCACCGACCTCGGTTTGCCCACCAGCTCTAATCACACCTGTCTGCCCTTCCGACCGGATGGGACTGACACCCAGTTAAGCCCCTACCAAGGTGTCGGCCAAGGCGCGGCGTTCGCACAAAGCTGGTTGCCACCAAGGACAGGCGCCGGCCAAACAACCGGAATTCAGAAAAAGACTGCCGCATCACTTTGAATTGACGCTTGACCCAGAAAACAGCCCGCCGCAGTCTCCCTGTATGATTACGGACGAGAATGAAATTTCGCGGCGGCGGCCAGCGATGAGAAAACTGATGCCGATCCGTCGCCTCGGCAATTACCCTAACCCCGGTCGTTCTGGCGTTGCCACTCAGCGGTCGCTCGGCGCCGCCCGCAGCGGTTTTACCCTCATCGAGCTTCTGGTGGTCATTGCGATCATCGCCATCCTGGCCGCCATGCTCTTGCCCGCTTTGGGTCGGGCCAAGCAGAAAGCCCACGCGGTCATGTGTATGAGCAATGGCAAGCAATTGTCCCTGGCTTGGCGGATGTACGCGGATGATAATGGCGATCGCATCCCGTTCGCCTACACTCCCGATCCGCCCGACGCCAACGCGCCCTATGCCTGGGTCACGGGGGTTTTGGATTTTAGTGGCGGCAATCGGGCCAACTGGGACATTCAGAACAACCTTGCCAAAAGCCCGCTCTGGACCTATTGCGGAAAGCACGCTGGGATTTGGAAATGCCCGGCGGATCGCGCGGCCGTCACGGTGGGCGGGCAGGTCCTGCCCCGCGTTCGGAGTATGTCCATGAGTATCTGGGCCGGCGGCAACCAGGGCACTGATGGCGGTTGGGGGCCGACGTGGAAAGTGTATCGGAAAACCGCCGACATGATTAACCCTGGCCCCGCCAACACCCTCACCCTGCTCGAAGAACGCGAAGACAGCATCAACGACGGCTTCTTTGTCATCTCGATGGAGAACTATCCCGCCGCCACCTCCACAGTGATGGTTGATTATCCCGCCAGCTATCATACGGGGGCGGCCGGTTTTGCGTTTGGCGATGGGCACTCCGAAATCCACAAATGGAAGGACCCGCGCACCATGCCGGTCCTGAAGCCCGGGCAACTACTCCCGCTCAATCAATCCTTGCCGAACAATTTGGACATTGTTTGGATGCAGGACCACTCCACGCGAAAGAAGTAATGAACCAAACGCCGTAGCGCGGGGCCGCGACCGATTCGGGCTTACTCAAATCCGCCGCGTCCGGTAAGCACGGGCGCGTGGGATAACCCGTCCTGGCTGCCACTGGGCCGTCAAGCGAGTTGGCCAGCGTCGCAATCCGGAAGTGGCGGGTAAGTTTTCCGGGCCGTTCCTGCCGCTAAAACATTCTCACAGCACAACCGTTATGCCCCTTACCCAAGACATCCTCAGCCGCCTCGGAAAAATTGTCGGCGCGGAGAACGTGCTCACGTCGAAAGAGGACTTGCTCGCCTACTCGTACGACGGCACCGCCGCGATGCAGCAAATGCCCGGCTGCGTGGTCTTCGCTCTGAAGACCGAACACGTCGTTGGCATCTTGAAACTCGCGAACGAGACGAAAACGCCCGTCGTCACACGCGGCTCGGGCACGGGCTTGAGCGGCGGCAGTCTCCCCTGCGCTGATTGCATCGTGCTTTGCCTGGTGAAGATGGACCGCATCCTGGAACTGGATCGCGCCAATCTCACGATGCTGGTGGAGCCGGGCGTCCTCACGCTCACGATCGCCGACGCGGCGGCGGGCGCGGGTTTGTTTTATCCGCCTGATCCTGGCTCGATGAAGATCTCGACCATCGGCGGCAACGTGGCGGAAAACTCCGGCGGCTTGCGCGGCCTCAAATACGGCATCACCCGCAACTACGTCATGGGCCTCGAAGTCGTTTTGCCCGACGGCGAAGTCTGCTGGACCGGCAACAAGTGCGTGAAGGACGTGGCGGGATATTCGTTGCGCGATCTGTTCATCGGCTCGGAAGGAACGCTGGGCGTCATTACGAAAGTTTTGTTGCGGCTCATCCCCAAACCGTCCGCGAAAAAAACCATGGTCGCCACGTTCGCCCAGATGGACCAGGCCGCCCAAACGGTTTCCGACATCATCGCGGCGCAGATCATTCCCTGCACGCTGGAGTTTCTGGATCGCACGACGATCCGTTGCGTCGAGGATTTCGCCAAGGTCGGCCTACCGCTGGATTGCGAAGCGTTGTTGCTCATGGAAACGGATGGTCACCCCGCCGCCGTCGCCGAGGAAGCCGCGAAGATGGAAGAACTGGCGCGCAAGAACGGCGCCCGCGAAGTCCGCGTGGCGAAGGATGAAGCCGAAGCCACCAAGCTCGCCGCCGCCCGCCGCAGCGCCTTTTCCGCGCTCGCCCGCCTGTCGCCCACCACGATTCTCGAGGACGCCACCGTGCCGCGCAGCGAATTGGCGAAGATGATCCGGTTCGTCGCCGCCGTGGCGAAGAAATACAATCTCCGCGTCGGCACGTTCGGCCACATGGGCGACGGCAATTTGCATCCGACCTTCCTGACCGACGAACGGAACAAGGAGGAAATGCACCGCGTCGAAGAAGCCTTCAAAGAAATCTTCGACGAAGCCATCCGCCTCGGCGGCACAATCACCGGGGAGCACGGCGTCGGCCTGGCAAAGAAAGATTTCCTGCCTAAATTCGCCGGCAACGCCCAAATGCGGGTGATGCGCGAACTGCGCCGCGCGCTAGACCCGAACCGGATTCTGAATCCGGGGAAGATGTTTGATTGATATGCCGGTCGAATGAAACGCTACCGCGTCATCCTGGATACCAATGTGATTTTGGCGGCGATGCGGTCGCAGACGGGCGCATCGTACCGTCTGTTGCTCACCATCGGTCATCCGCGATGGCAGAGCTTGGTGACGCCCGCGTTGATGTATGAGTACGAAGACGTGGCGCGGCGACCCGGGAACGTTCCGGGATTGTCCCCGCAGGACATCACCGACATCCTCGACTTGCTTTACCGTGAATCACACCGGCAGTTGGTCTGGTTTTCATGGCGACCAGCCAGCCCTGATCCTGGCGATGACTTGGTGCTGGACGCCGCGGTAGCCGGCGGTTGTGACTTTGTGGTATCCTTCAACGAGCGGCATCTCCGGGCGGCGCGGGAGTTCGGGATTGAAATTCTCAAACCGGTGGAGTTGCTCAAACTGATTGGCGAAATCAAATGAAAGCGATTGAACTGAAAATGCCGGACGAAGTTTACCGGAAACTGGAAAGCCTGGCGTCGCATGATCACCAGCAAGTGGATGCGTTTGCGCTGCGCAAGCTGGAGGAACTGGTTCGGGCCGTCGGGGATTTCGCAGAGTTGGAGCGCCGCGCGCAACGAGGCAGCCAGGAGAAATTCCGCGCTGCCATGGCCAAGGTACCCAACGGAGTGCCGATGCCGGGGGATGAACTGCCGGAAAACTGAGTCGGCAAAGCTCACCCGTTTTATTGCGCCTATGGCGAAAGAAGCACACCTCAAGAATCTCGACTATTCCGTCGTGCAGCAGTGCATGCACTGCGGGCTGTGCCTGCCGACGTGTCCGACTTACGACGCCACGAAATTGGAGCGTCACAGTCCGCGCGGACGCATCGCGCTCATGCGGGCCATTGCCGACGCCCGGCTGGACGTGACGAAAGCGTTCGCTGACGAGATGTATTTCTGTCTCGGCTGTCTCGCGTGCCAGACGGCGTGTCCAGCGGGAGTGAACTACGCCGAGTTGTTTGAACATGCGCGGGCGGAGGTCGAGGAAAGGCGCGTCCTCAGTTCGCCCAAACGTAATCTCATTCGGGGCTTTGCCGTCAGTTGGCTCTTCATGGACCTGCGGCGACTGCAACTCGTTGGGCAGGCCATGCGGCTTTATCAGCAACTCGGCTTGCAAACGCTGCTGCGACGCAGTGGCATTCTGAAGCTGCTGCCCAAACGCCTGCGCGAACTGGAAGCCATCACGCCGACGATTCAACCGCAGTTCACTGCGGAGATGGTAGCGCCGATCACGCCCGCCGTCGGCGTCCGCAAATACCGGGTGGCGATGCTCATCGGCTGCGCGCAGGATTTGATTTTCAGCGACGTGAACCGCGACACGGTGGAAGTCCTGGCGCAGAATGGCTGCGAAGTCGTGACGCCGCCGGAGCAAAGTTGTTGCGGCTCGCTGCACGCGCACAACGGCGAGTGGACGCTGGCCCAACAGCTCGCACGCCGGAGTATTGACCAGTTCCCGCCGGAACAGTTCGACGCCATCATCACCAACGCCGGAGGCTGCGGCTCGCATCTGAGGCACTACGCGAAGCTGCTCGCCGACGATCCGGCGTATCGGGAACGGGCCGCGCTGTGGGATGCTAAGGTGAAGGACATTCACGAATGGCTGGTGGAGATTCAGTTTCGAGTTCCGAATTCCGGGTTGCGAGTCCAAGACCCCGGCACCCCGACCAAGGAACTCGAAACTCGGAACTCGAAACCCGGAACTTTTCCCGTGACCTACCACGAATCGTGTCATCTCTCGCACGGACAAAAGGTGGTGACCCAACCACGCCGGGTGCTCGAAGCAATTCCAAATCTCAGACTGGTTGAGCTTCCCGAAGCCACTTGGTGTTGCGGCAGCGCCGGCATTTACAATCTCACCCAGCCAGAAATGGCGGGGAAGCTTCTCGACCGGAAGATCCAACACATCAAAGCCACTGGCGCGCTGACCGTCGCCACGGCGAATCCCGGTTGCCTGCTCCAACTGGTCAACGGCGCCGCCCAGCACGGGCTGAAGCTGCGGGTCGTGCATCCGGTGACGCTGCTCGCCGAAGCCTACCGCCAAGCTTCCCACTCGACTCAAAACGAGACTCGCGAACTTTGAATACTGAATACTTCCCCACCTCGATCCATGCGAACCAAAGCCGACATCATTGCCCAACTGACTGAACCCGGCGTCATCGCTGTCGTGCGCGCCTTGCGCACCGAACAAGTCATCCCCCTCGCCGAAGCGTTGGTGGCGGGCGGGATCATCGCCGTCGAGATCACGCTGACGACGCCGAACGCGTTTGAGGCGATTCGGGAGGCCAGTCGCCATTTCGGCGAGCGGGCGATCATCGGCGTGGGCACGGTCCTCACCCCGTATGATTGCCAGCAAGCGCTGGACGCCGGGGCGCAATTCGTGGTCACCCCGATCTGCCGTCCGCAACTGGTCGCGCTGGCGCATCAGGCAAACAAGCCCGTGATGCTCGGCGCGTACACGCCCACCGAAGCCCAGGCGGCACACGAGGCGGGCGCGGACTTCGTAAAGCTCTTTCCTGCCGACGGACTCGGCCCGGCCTACATCAAAGCCCTGCGCGCTCCCCTGCCCCATTTGCGCCTGGTGCCGACCGGCGGCGTGGATTTGCAAACCATCGGTGAATTCCTCAAGGCCGGTTGTCCCGCCGTTGGTGCGGGCTCGGCGTTGATCACGCGGAACATTTTGCAAACCGATGACTGGCCGGCCCTGGCAAAACGCGCCGGCGAATTTGTCGCCGCCGCCCGGGCCGCACGAGTTTCGAGTTGAAGTCGCCCCGGCCCGTCCTACCATTTCCGCGATGACGACGGCAGAATTTCGCGTGCGCCGCGCGACAGTGGATGATTTGCCCGCGCTGAAAGCGCTGTG
>CAIKLQ010000323.1 GCA_903828255.1 uncultured Verrucomicrobiota bacterium | reverse complement strand
TGCTGGCCCAGGCAGACAAATCCTTCCGTGCGGCTGATGACGCGAGCCAGCGTGCCGCGCAACTGCTCGTTGTCTTCCACAATGGAAATCGTGATGTTCATGGGCTCAAGCTGCGGGCTGCCGGATGGGGGCGGTCAAACGGATCAACGTGCCGCGTTCCGCTCCTGGCCCCAGCAGAAACTCGCCGCCCACATCCTCCATCCGCTGGGACATGTTGCGCAATCCATTTCTGCCTTTGGCTTTGTCCGCCTCCACCACGCCGCGCCCGTCGTCCTCAATCTCCAAAATGAACCGATTCGGCTCCAACCGCACGCGCACCTTTACCGCCGCGGCGCGCGCATGTTTGACCACGTTGTTTACCGATTCCTTGAACGCGAGAAATACATTGTGCCGGACATCGGGCGGAATCGAAATCGCCGGCAACTTCTCGGGCGCTTCCAGCCGATAGGTCAGCCCCGCCAGCGCCACGTATTCCTGGGCGTATTTGCAAGCGTAGGTCACCAACCCTTCGAGCGTGTCGTTGGACGGATTGGCGGACCAGACGATTTCGTCGAGCGCCAGCGCCGTGGCGCGAGCGGTCTCGGAAATTTGCCGCGCGTGCGTCTCGACTTCTTCCGGCAAATCCTTGTCCGTCTCGGCCATTTCGCCGAGCAACGAAATTTGCGTCAGATTGGCGCCGAGTTGATCGTGCAAATCCCGCGCGATGCGGGAACGCTCCTTCTCCAGGGCTTCCTGCTGTTTCAAGTGCGCGAGCTGCCGCTGGAGTTTTTGCGTGGAAATGAAATACACCGTGCCGACGATGCCCCCGAGCAGGGCCGCCACGCTCAAAGTAAGAAACCACCAAGTGAGCCAGAACGGTGGCCGAACCGTGATGGCCAGCGTGGCCCCGAGCTCATTCCACTCGCCATCCTCATTGCAGGCGATGACGCGAAAGAGGTAATCGCCCGGAGGCAGCTTGTGATAATTGGCGCTACGATCGGAATGGGCATCCGTCCATTTCTCTTCATAACCCTCCATCCGGTATTTGAACCGGGCGCTTTCCGGTGCGAGCAGATTGAGGCTCGTGTAGCGAATTTCCAACCGCTCCTTGCCGGCGGGGATTGTCACCTGCGCCGGCCAGTTCGAGCGCAGGCGGTTGGTAGCCTGCAATTCATCATCCACCAGCACCGCCTCGATCATGACGGGCGGCGGGTTGGTGTTGCGCACGAGTTGGGCGGGATTGACCGTGACCAAGCCGCTCACGGTCGGAAACCACATCGTGCCGTCCGCGCTGCGCCAGGCGGCCGGCTGCGAACCCGACGAACACTCGCCCTCCTCCAGGCCATCGGGTTGGCCGTACGCGCGACACCGAAACGAATTCGTGGGATTTTCAGCGAAGCGGTTCAACTCCGCCTTCTCCATGCGCATCAAGCCCGTGAACGAGCCGAGCCACAAACCTCCCACCGCATCTTCGGCCAGGTACGTGATGCTGTTTCCCGCCAGACCCTCGCGCGTCGTGAAGCGCGTCCACTGGCCTTCCGCCAACCGCGCCAACCCGCTGCCGCGCGTTCCGACCCACAACACCCCGGCTGCATCCGCCAGCAGGGCCGACACATCTTCGCCCGGCAAGCCATCCGGCAGGTGAAACGAGACGATCGCGGCCCCGCGCATTCGGCTCAAACCGGTGCTGGTCCCGATCCACAAATTGCCGGCGGGGTCCTCGGCTAACGCCCGCACCGCGTCACCCGCCAGCCCGTCTTTGGCCGTCAACAATTTCCAATCCTGGCCATCCCATTTGGCCAGGCCGCCTTGCGTACCGACCCACAACCCGCCGGCGCGGTCCTGGAAAATCGCGGAAACGTCGCGCGGCAACGACTCGGATTTCGGCGCGGGTCGGAACAAATCGCCCGCGCGTTGAAATAAGCCATTGCCGATCGTGCCCACCCAAACCTGTTGCTCGCGATCTACCAACACGGAACGCACGTTCAAGTTGAACAAGCCTTCCTTCAGCCCGAATTCCCGCAACCCATCGGCGTTCCAGAATTTCAACGAATCCCCATTGATCCCAAACCAGAGTCCGCCCGCGGCGTCTTGGCAGGCGGATTGAACCACCTTGCCCGACGAACCAGGCTGCACGTCGAACGCGCTGCGCTTCACCCGGTTCAAGCCGCCGCCGTCCGTTCCCACCCAGAGACTCCCCTCCCGATCCATGTGCAGCGACAGCACCGTGCCGTGCGATAAACCGTTCGCACTGGTCAGCGTCTCCGCGCGTCCGTCCGCATCGAACCAGGTCAGCCCGCGGTTTTGGGTGCCCACGATCAGATTGCCCTGATGATCTTCGCACGCCGCGAAAATCTGCGCTTCGCTCCAAGGATACCGGCCGAAGTCGCGTTGCAGTTCGACGTTGGATTGATGCAAACGGAATTTCCGCACCTGCCCGT
Organism: uncultured Verrucomicrobiota bacterium; assembly: GCA_903828255.1. Classification (GTDB taxonomy): domain Bacteria; phylum Verrucomicrobiota; class Verrucomicrobiia; order Limisphaerales; family JADLHS01; genus CAIKLQ01. The sequence continues at coordinate 16,404 of CAIKLQ010000323.1, read as the reverse complement.
TCGCCAGCAGCCAGAAACCGCCGCTCCGACTCGAATGCAAATAATCAATGCGCCCCGGCACCATGAAACGCTGGCCCGGCGGCAAATCCTTCCCCGACACCACCGTCGCCGGGTCGAACGTGAACAGTCCGTTATCCGTTGCCAAAATGAGCCAACCGGACTGCTCAAGGATCAAGTTCCGCGCGTTGAGGAATTCCGGGCGCGACCACACATCCATTTGCCCGGCCTGATACCGGCACAACTGGCCGTTCGCCGTGACCAACCACACCGCGCCCAGCCGGTCTTCGCCCGCGCCGATCAAACGCCCCTCCCGATTCGGCGCGCCGATGTCCAGCAAGCGAACCTGCCCGTCTTTGATCAACCGCACCCCAGCGGAGTCCGTCCCGACCCAAAGGTTGTTGTGGCTGTCGGCGAACAAAGACACCACCAGACTGCTGCTCAACTTGGGGGCTTCCTTTTCGTCGAAGACCGTGAAGTGAATTCCATCGAAGCGCGTGAGGCCGTTTAAGGTGCCGAGCCAGAGATAACCATTCGGCGTTTGGGCCATGGCAAGCACCGCCTTCGAGGGCAGGCCGCGTTTGTTGCCCCATGCTTCAACCGTGAAATTGGCCCGCGCCGGCGCGGCGCTGAGGACCGGGTCGGACATCAGGGCCAGCCAGAGACAAGCCCCGAGCCTGGCGGCGAGAATCCAGCGCTGAATGGACATATCCGGTGGTTTTGTGATTGGTTCCCCGGCGCGAATTCATCGCCGTCCGGTGAAACCAGCTTGCCGAGCCACGCCAAATGAAGCAAGCGCAGGTGTGCGAATGGCGGCCCGGCGCTCCGCACCAAGAGTGCGGCGAGTCGCCAATTTGCGTTTCCTCTCCGCGTGGCTTCGGGCTACGATGTCGGCATGGCGCTGGTGCGAATTCTCGTTGATGGCTTCAGCCTCCTGCACAACTGGCCGGAGCTGGCGCCGGGCAAACCGCGCCATTCCGCCGCCGCGCGCCATGAATTGATCCGCATCCTCACGCGGTACCACGACGCCACCGGCACGCCAATCACGATTTTCTTCGACGGCTCCGGCGCGCCACCGAATGTCCCCAAGAACGAATCCACCGCCTCCGTGGAAGTCCTTTTCTCCAAAGCCGGCCAGACTGCCGATGAAATGATCGAGCGCGCCGCGTATCGTTTCCAACCGTACGGCGAAGTTCTTGCCGTCACCGACGACAACGCTGAGCGCGACACGGTCATTGCGCTGGGCGGCATGGCGTCGTCCTGTTTGAGTTTCATTTCCGCGGTGGAAAGCGCGCTGGGCGAACTGGCGGACGATTTGAAGCGATACAACCGCACCGAGCACAACCGGTTCCGGCAAAGCCGATGAACACCATGCGGAAACTTTCAACCCCCAACCCCCAACCCCCAAAGCCCCGCGGCTCAATGCGCGACGCTTCATTGAAGGTTGAGCGTTGGGCGTTGAAGGTTGAGGGCCTGTTTTCTTTTCAGCGGCGATTAGCCAGCGCGGCCCTGCTGGCGATCCTCGTCCTCGCCCTTCCCTTGCCGGCGCAAACCAACGCGCCCCGCGACCTGACCAGCCGCTACCTCTTCATCGTAGATACCTCCGCCGCGATGACCCGCTGCGCCCCCGCCGTGCAAAAGACCATCGGCAACCTGCTCCGTTCCAGCATGAGCGCGCAGTTGCACCCCGGCGACACCGTGGGCGTGTGGACGTTCGATGAGGAACTTCATGCCGGACGCTTTCCGTTGCAGCGCTGGTCACCCGCACTCGCCGAGTTGGTCGCGAGCAACCTGGTCGCGTTCCTTCAGACGCAAAAGTTACAGGGCAAGTCACGCTTCGACGTGATCGCGCCCGAGTTGGAACGGATCGTCCAGGAGTCGAGCAAACTCACCGTGTTGCTCGTGACGGACGGCGACGGAAAAATTTCCGGCACGCCCTTCGACAGCGAAATCCAAAGCTCCATCGCGCAGCATTTCAAGATGCAGCAAAAGGCGCACATGCCGTTTGTCATCGTGTTGCGGGCGTCGCGCGGGCAGTTCATCCATGCCACGGTCAACCTCGCGCCGTGGCCGGTGGAGTTTCCCGCCTTCCCGCCCGAGCTAGAAGTCGTCGAAACTCCGAAACCAAAGCCGCCGGCCCCGAAGCCCGCAGAAGTGAAGCCGGTGCCGCGGGCAATCGTTCCGTCGCTCATCGTCATCGGCGAAAAAGCCATCTCGCCCCCGCCCTCAACCGCGCCTACCTCGGCGGCGCCGACTGCGCTCGTGAAAGTTGAAACCTCCGGCCCACCCATCACACTGGCCCCAACCCCGCTGAATCCAGCCGAAACCAAGACGCCCGCACCGATTCTTGCGCCGACTCGAAACGAGCCCGCAACGCAACCGGCGACTCCGAGCACGAAAACCCCGCTGCCTGCCGCACCGCCCACCGCATTGCCCGAAACCCGCCCGCCCGCTGAACCCACCACGCCACCACCGGCCGGCGTCGGCGAAACCAAACCCGCCGAGCCAGATACTTCCCCACCCGCACCCTCCCTGATTGAGCCGGCGCCCGCGCCCGAAACCTTGGCCGTTCAGCCGGAACCGGGATTCAGTCGCCTCGGCCTGATGGGCCTCGGCGGCGCGGTGGCGTTGCTGGTCGGCGGATGCTTCCTTGCCCTGCAACACCGCGCTCGTAACGCCGCCCAGTCCAGCATCATCACGCGCTCGTTCGATCGGGACCGTAAATAAACCCAGTCCAGAGCCATGAATCGTCGCACCTTTCTCACCACCACCGCGGCCGCGTCATTCGCTGCGGCGCTCACTCCCCACTCCCCGCTGGCCGCCGAATCGAACCCTTTGCCCACCGCCAAAAAGCTGCCACGCTGGCGCGGGTTCAATCTCACCGAGAAGGTTCACGCGCGAAGCGGGGGCAATCCACCTTTCTCCGAAAGCGACTTCGCTCTGCTGGAAGAATGGGGATTCGATTTCGCGCGCCTGCCACTGTCGTATCTCTGCTGGGCCACTGCGGATGAGCCGTTGAAATTGCGCGAAGCCGAATTGAAGCATCTGGACCAAGCTGCCGAGTGGGGCCACAAGCACGGCGTGCATGTGAACTTCAACCTGCATCGCGCCCCAGGCTACTGCGTCAATCCGCCGAAAGAACCGCTGGATTTGTGGACCGATGAAAAAGCGCTCGCTGCCTGCGCGTTTCACTGGGCGCATCTGGCGCGGCGCTTCAAGGGCGTGCCGAACGACCGGGTGAGTTTTGATTTGCTCAACGAACCCGCCAACGTCAAAGAGGAAACCTACGTGCGCGTCAGCACCCGCCTCGTGGAAGCGATCCGCGCCGAGGATCCGCAGCGGCTCATCATCGCGGACGGACTCCGTTGGGGGCGCGATCCGGTGCCGGGGTTGGCCAGTCTCGGGGTCGCGCAAAGCACGCGCGGCTACGACCCGATGCAGGTCAGTCATTATCACGCGAGCTGGGTTTCCGGTGCCGACAAGTACGCGCTGCCCACCTGGCCGTTGAAAGACGGCAGCAAACCCGCAGACAAGGACGCGCTCCGCCGCGACCGCATCGCGCCGTGGCAGGAGTTGGAGAAAAAGGGCGTAGGCATCCACGTCGGCGAGTGGGGCGCGCATAATCAAACCTCGCACGCTGTGGTGCTCGCCTGGATGCGCGATCAACTCGCGCTCTGGCGGGAGGCGGGCTGGGGCTGGGCGCTGTGGAACCTGCGCGGCTCGTTTGGCGTGCTCGACAGCAACCGCGCCGACGTGCGGTACGAGGATTTTCGCGGACACAAGCTGGATCGCGAGATGTTGGAAGTGTTGAAGGCGGGGTGAGGAAGTGAGGCGTGAAATACAGGGAGGCCAGCCCTCGCCAATTCACGCATCACGTCACCCAGCCACTCGCATCCAGACCGTCTTCAAATACGCCGGCTCCGCCCGGCTCACCGGAAAGTCCGGCGGCTGCGACACGTAATGGCGCTGCACGATTTTCCGCCCCGCCGCCAGAATCGCCCGCTCCACGTCCGCGAGAAAATCTTCCGGATTCCATTCCGCCGCATTGGTCGAGGCAAACAAAACGCCGCCCGGTCGCAATACCGGCAACGCTGCGCGCACGAGCCGGCCATAATCTTTTTCCGCGCGAAACACGCCGCCTTCTTTCGACTGCGAGAACGTCGGCGGATCGAGAATCACCACGTCGAAGAGGCGTTGCTTCCTGGCTAGCCGCTTGAGCCAGTCAAACGTGTCGCCGTAAATGAAATCGTGCGCGGCGGGATCGAGTCCGTTCAGCGCGAAATTGCGCTTGCCCCATTCCAGATATTTCTTCGAGAGATCGAGGCTGGTGGTCCGCGCCCCCGCCAACGCTGCGCAGACCGAGAAGCCGCAGGTATAGGCAAACGTGTTGAGAATTTCAGATTGTGGATTGCGGATTGCCGATTGGTTGTCGGTTGTCGGTGATTGGCGCTGCGCGAAGGGTGGTTGGGGATTGGGGAGGGGTAAACGGGCGAGCGAGAAGTCCGCTGCGACATGGCCGACCAACAGCCGCCGGCGGTTGTCCCGCTGGTCGAGGAACAGTCCAACGGAATAGCCTTCATTGAAGCTCAGGTCAAATTTCACCCCGTTTTCGCGGATCGCGAAGCGGTCGGGCGCGGCCGCACCGATCACGAGTTGGGGCGAGGTTGCGGCAGTCGCCGCGCCGCGGACGTGGCGCGAAAGGACTTTGTGATATACGCCGCGGATCGGAGCGCCGAACTCCGATTCGGCGCGTTGACTGGTCGCGGTTCGCGCCGCATCAGAGTTTGGCGCTCCGATTTGTGTGAGCCACGTCCGCTGGTCATCATTCAAGTCGCGCTCGCTTTGCGACAATAGAAATTCTCCCAGCCGCTCCACATACCACCCCGGCCAGCTATCGCTCGCGCCGTGAATGAGGCGGAACGCATCCGGCGGAGCGCCGATCTCCAGGTCGGCGCGGTGCGAGGCCTCGCCAATCTCGCGCCGAACTGGAGTTCGGCGCTCCAATAGGGCCGCGCGCAAGGTCAGACGCCGGTCCGCCGCGAAATCCGCAGGCGCAGAGAAGGCCACCGCCTCGTTGGTCGCGGGGTGGTTAAAGCTCAACTCCGCCGCGTGCAGACAAACCCGTTGAAACGGCGTGCCGCCGTAAAGCGTGTCGCCCAGGATCGGAAAGCCGCTCTCCGCCGCGTGGACGCGAATCTGGTGCGTGCGGCCCGTGAGCGGTTCAGCCATCACCGCGTAGTAGCCGCCGGGAGGAAGCTCATTCGGATCTCGGATTGCGGATTGCGGATATGAAATCGCGTCTCGGCCAACTCGCCATCCGTCCCGCTGACGTAGCGTTCACCTGCGCGCAGGAGCTTCGACTTCACCGTCAGCTCGCGCTGTTTCACCGGACGATCCGTCAGCAGCAGATATTTTTTTCGCATGGCCCGCGCGGTGAATTGCTCGGTGAGCGAGCGGTTCGCCAGCGCGGTCTTGCCAAAAACCATCACGCCGCTGGTTTCCTTGTCGAGCCGGTGAATGATCGCCAACGAAGCCCAGCGCGGCTCGCGGTGCTTGAGCCAGTCGTAAATGCCCTCGCCCGCGAACGGCGCTGGCGCGTGGGTGTTCCAGCCGGCGGGCTTGTTCACCACCAGCAGATGCTCGTCTTCAAAGAGAACGCAGGGCGGCATGGCGGGAAATCATCTAGGCGGAACCTTCAACCTTCAACCTCGAACACCCAATGGAGTCCCGTGGCGAGTGCAGATCGCTGGAGGTTGAATGTTGAAGGTTCGATGCCTTTGGAGAGAAAGTGCGAAACCACCTGTTTTGCCAACCACGCCAACGCGGCTCCCCTTGATCTGCGAGGCCAGCACGGCTGCTTTGCGGATGTAGGAATAAAGGAAGATCGCGGGGTCCGGCAGAACGGTGGTCAATCCATCCTGGCGACCCAGGGCGAGCATCGCGTTTTGGATGAGTTCCTGAATCTCGGTGTCGAATTCGAGCGGGGGTGCCGGCGGGAGCGGGTTGGGAACAAAGGCGCGGGCCTTCTCCCCTGCTGTGGAAGGGAGCGGAGCGTAGTTACCGGTGAGCCCGCGGTTCATGGTCGTAACTTAAACAAGTCTTAATTCTCGCCGAACGAATTAAAGGATGCGGGCGAATCCTTTCATTATGAAGCGCCAAATTAAAGGTTCGATGAAATGAGGAGCACGCGCTGCCGCTAGGACGAATCGGCACGAAGGATTCTCCGACCGACTCCCGGCGAATTCGGGCTGGCTCTGCGGACATCGCCGCCTAGAATGGCGGCGTGATGAAAACGCCGATGCACAAAGGCAAAAACATCGTCCTGGGCGTGACCGGCTCGATCGCGGCCTACAAAGCCGCCGACCTGACGAGCCTGCTCGCCAAACAGGGCAACCGCGTCCATGTGATCATGACGGCAGACGCGCAACGCTTCATTACGCCGCTCCCGTTCAAAACGCTGTCGCGGAATCCCGTCATCACCGACCTCTACGACGAAGCGGAAGGCTGGCAGCCGCTGCACATCCGGCTGGCGGATGAAACCGATCTCCTGCTGATTGCGCCCGCCACGGCCAACTGCCTCGCGAAGCTCGCCCACGGCCTGGCCGATGATCCGTTGAGCTGTATTGCGCTGGCCTTGAATCCGAAGGCGGAAATCCTCATCGCGCCCGCCATGAACGGCAAAATGTGGCAGCATCCGGCCACGCAACAAAACGTCGCCACGCTCAAGGCGCGCGGGGTCGAGTTCATCGGTCCAGACGCGGGCTTGTTGTCCTGCGGCTACGAAGGTCTGGGCCGGCTCTGGCCGGTGGAGGAGATCGCGAAGCGCGCCGGCAAATTGTTGGGCTGAAAATTCCGCCCGCTGGCGATCCTATGAAATTCGGTGCCAGGCAGTGGTTGCAGCGGCTGCCCGCCACGCTGGCCGCCGCCCGCCCGGAACCCCGGGAGCACGCCGCGCGGATCCTTACGCTCCAGCGCAACATCATCATGCCCGCCCGGCTGCTGGTCGTGGCCTTCGTCTTATATTACCTCCACAACTCGCCCTGGTTGAGCCGGGCCGTCAACGAGTACGGAGTGATGATTGAGACCATCGAGAACACCTTCGCCGCGTGCGCGCTGCTGGCGTTGGTCACGGCGGTGGTCTTCTACGTGCCGCGCCGGTTTCCGCCGGGGATTGTCCAATGGCTTGTCTTCATCATCGGTCTGGGGGACGGCGTTTTCCTGGGCGGGCTGACGGTGTTGACAGGCGGGTTTGACAGCATTCTCTACTGGGTTTACCCCGGGGTGATCATGCTCAACGCGATTTCGATTCCGCTGGCCACGCCCCAGCTCGTTTTGAATCTGGCGCTCAGCATGTTTTTCTTGATGGCCGGATTGATCGAAGCGGGGGCCCAGGCCGAACTAAGTCTGCCCGGCTTTCGCCTGCGCAAACCTCCGCCGAAGATTTCCATCGAGCACATCAAAGACCTGCCCGCGCTGGTCGCCGAGTTGAAGCAACTGCCCAAACCCAAGCTGGAATCACTCTCCGGGCTGCCCGCGTCGGTGCGCGACAAGCTTTCGGCCTCCTTGTGGGAACTGCTGTCGGAGGCGACGCGCACAAACCTTTCGGTTGACCTCCCACCGGGCGCGGAGACGGAGGAGTTAAAAAAAGCGCTGGTGGACGATTTGAACCGCATCGTAACCCCACCCCGGCGCGATCTGAGCGCCGACGAGCCGTCAGAAACCAAGGCCGCGCCCTACTTGCTACGCGTCACCGTGCTCATGCTGTTCACCTTCTGCTGTTACGGGTTGCAAGTGCTCGTCGCGGCCCAACAACGCGCCGAGGAGGAGCAAAAGGAATTCCTCGTCCGCACCGAACAACTGCGCGGCGCCGGCCGGCTGGCGGCCGAGTTCGCACACCAGATCAAGAATCCGCTCGCCATCATCAACAACGCGGTGTTCTCGCTGCAACGCGGTTTGAAGCATGGCCGGGTAGAGATTGCGCAGCCGTTGCAGATCATTCAGGAGGAAGTCGCGCGCGCCGATCAAATCATCACGCAGATCATGGGCTACGCGCAGTTGAGCGAAGGGCGCGTGGAGAAGCTCGACGTGCGCGAGGAGTTGGACCGTGCCACCGAGCAGGTTTTCCCCCGGGGAATCACGCGCGGCATCCAACTTCATCGGGATTTTGCCCCCGAGTTTCCGCACTTGCTCATGCAACGTGGCCATCTGGCTGAGTGCCTCGTCAATCTGTTGCTGAATGCCCGGGAGGCGCTCGGCGAGCAGGGAAATGTTTTTCTCACAGCCACCGTGCAGCGCGACGATTGCGTCGAGATCACGGTGCGGGACGACGGGCCGGGCATCGCGCTGGACAAGCTGGAGCGGATTTTTGAGGCGTATTACACGACTAAGGAACGCGGCACGGGCCTCGGCCTGGCGATCGTGAAACACAACGTCGAGCTTTACGCCGGCACCGTGCGCGTGGAATCCGTGCTTGGCCAGGGCGCGAAGTTCAGCCTATTATTCCCCGCCAAAACCTGGATGAAGCCCGGCCCATGAGCGCCCCATTGCCACCGTTGCTCGTTGTGGATGACGAGAAGAATATGCGCCTCTCCCTGCAAACCCTGCTGGGTGATGAAGGCTATGCCGTGCGCGCCGTCGAGTCGGCCGAGGAAGCGCTCAAGCTGCTCGGCCGCGAGACCTGTTTCATGGTCATCACCGACGCGCGGCTCGGCGGCATGAGCGGCTACGACTTCCTCCCCAAGGTCCGCGCGCAGTGGCCGGAACTGCCAGTGCTGATGGTGACGGCCTACGCCACCCCCAAGCTCGCGGTGGAAGTCATCAAAGCCGGGGCGATTGATTATTTGTCCAAGCCGTTCGCGCCGGAGGAACTGCTCCACGCCGTAAAACGCTGCGCGGAACACTACCGGCTGCTGCAACAAAATGCGGTGTTGCGCGCGCGAGCCGGCGAGGGTCATCAACTCGAACACTTGGTCGGCGCCGCGGTGAAGATGCGCGAACTCCGGCAAATGATTCAGACGATCGCGCCCACCAACGCCCGCGTGCTCATCCTCGGCGAAAGCGGCACGGGCAAGGAACTCGTCGCCGGCGCGTTGCATAGCCTGAGCACCCGGCGGGCGGAAGAATACGTCCGCATCAATTGCGCGGCCATTCCGGAAACGCTGCTGGAAAGCGAACTCTTCGGCCACGAGAAAGGGGCGTTCACCGGCGCGCTCCGCCAGAAGCTTGGCCGGGTGGAGGAAGCGGACGAGGGCACAATTTTTCTCGACGAGATTGCCGACATGAGCCGGCCGTTGCAGGCCAAGTTGCTGCGGTTTCTCGAGGACGGCACGTTCACCCGCGTCGGCGGCACCCAGGAATTGCGCGTCAACGTGCGCCTCCTCGCCGCCACCAACCGCGACCTCGCCAAGGCCATTGCGGCGGAGGAGTTCCGCGAAGACCTTTTCCATCGGCTCAACGTGGTGCAGTTGCGCCTGCCGCCGCTGCGCGAGCGCGGCGACGACGTCCTGCTGCTCGCTGAACATTTCCTGAAGCAGTTCAACGCGAGCCTGAACCGGAAGATCACCGGCCTGACCAAACCCGCACAACAGAAACTGCTCTCCCACCGCTGGCCCGGCAACGTGCGGGAACTGCGCAATGTCATCGAGCGGGCGGTGATCCTGGAAACGCAGCGCGAAGTGCAGCCCGCCAGCCTGCCGGATTTCCAACTCGAAACCCGCCTCGCCAAGCCCGAACTGCCGCGCGCCACCGGCGAGCAACCGCTCGATGAAATCGTCGCCACGTTCGAGCGCGACCTGATCATGCAAACTTTGGAGCAAAACCGTTTCAGTCTGACGCGCAGCGCGGAACAACTCAAACTCAGCCGCCATGCGCTGCGTTACCGTATGCAACGGCTCCAGATCAACACCGCCACCGACGGCGACGAGGACCCAACGACCCCTACCGGCCAGGAAGGCCGGGAATTATGATGATGATATTTTTAGCCGCTGCGGTGGAAGACTATCCCTTGCCCGGAGTCGAACCGATGGGCGTGGGGGTTAAGCAACACCTGATTTTGTTCGGCGCCATTGTGTTGGTGGTCGTGGCTGTTCTGGTCGGGGTCATTCTTTCCCGCCAGAAACGCCGCCAGTCCGCGCGCCGCGAGGAACGCCGCCGCCGCCGCCATTCCTTCGCCAAAGGTGCCGCCCAGAGCATGGCCGAAATCAAGCAGTATGTCGAACATCGCAAGGAGCGCGCCAAGGGTCGCCGCCGGCGGGAACACCGGCCGCGTAATCCTACCCTGGCCGAGACTGGTGGTCTGCCGCCGGTTCGGAAGGACGACCCCGCGCCCCCCACCCCCCCGGATTGACCGCCATGCAGCAGAGCCAGGCGATCACCCGCAAAAGCGCCTCGAACCTCGCGCTCGCGTTCGTCCTCCTGCCCAAGCCCAAGCGCGACGGCATGTCCGCGCTCTACGCCTTTTGCCGCGAAGTGGACGACGTGGCGGATGAGGAAAGCGCCCCGGTCGAGCAGCGCCGCGCGGGCCTGGCAGCTTGGCGCGCGGACATCCGCCGCGCTTGCGAGGGCGCCGCGCCGACCTTCCCCGTGATTCAGGAGTTGCAGCCGTTCATTCGTGCGCACTGTCTGCGCTTCGAGTTGTTCGACGAACTCATCAAGGGCTGCGAGATGGACCTCGACACCCAGCGCTACGAGACGCCCGAGGCGCTGGAGCTTTACTGCCACCGCGTCGCATCGGTCGTCGGCTTGTTGAGCATCGAGATCTTTGGCTACCGCAACCCGGCGTGTCGCGCGTACGCGGTGCATCTGGGCAAGGCGCTGCAACTCACGAACATCCTGCGCGACGTGCGGACGGATGCCGAGCGCGGCCGCATCTATCTCCCGCTTGCGGAGCTCAAAAAATTCAACGTGACCGAGGCGGAAATCCTGCGCCACGAATACTCCGACCGGTTTGCAAAACTCGCGGTCAGCATCGCCGGGCGGGCGCGGAATTATTACCGGCTCGCCCAGGAAACCCTGCCAGCCGAGGACCGCCGCGCCATGGTGGCCGCCGAATTGATGGGCTCGGTCTATTGGCGGCTCCTGTGCAAGCTCGAAGCGAAGCAGTTCAACGTCCTCGGCCCGGAGCCGACGCGCTTGGGCAAGGCGCAAAAAATCCTGCTGATTTTGCGGACGTGGATTCGTTTCGCCTCCGGCGCGATGACGCCGAATTATGGGACGCCGTGAATCCGCAGGTTCGGAGTTCCGCCTTCAGGCGGATCCCCGACCGGCAAAAGCCGGAACCCCGAACCGCCGCCTCATCGTCAACGCCGACGACTTCGGCCGCTCGCGCTTGATCAACGAAGCCGTCATCCGCGCGCATCGCGAAGGCATTCTCACCACGGCCAGTTTGATGGTGAACGAACCGGACGCCACCGAAGCCATCGCTCTCGCGAAAGAGAATCCCCAGCTCGGCGTTGGCCTGCATCTCACGCTGCTGTGCGGTCGCTCCGCGTTGCCGCCGGAGAAAATCCCCGGTCTCGTCAACGCCCGCGGCGAATTCAGCGACAACCCGGTCGGCGTCGGCTTCCGCTACTTCGCGCGGCGTGGTTTGCGAGAGCAACTGCGGGCGGAAATTCACGCCCAGTTCGCGCGCTTCCGCGCCAGTGGTCTGCCGCTCGATCACCTAAACGGCCATCTGCATTTGCATTTGCATCCCACGGTGTTTGGCTTGCTGTGCGAAGACGCGGCCCAACTCGACCTCCGCCATGTGCGACTGACCCGCGATGATTTCCGGCTCAACGCCAAAATCGGTCGCGGACGCTGGCTTTACCGGATGTCCCACGCGGCCCTCTTTACGATGCTCGTGGCCCGATCGCGCGAAGCTTTTCGGCGGCTGAACCTCCGCGCCCCGGAACGCGTATTCGGGCTGTTGCAAGATTCGCATGTGGACGAGGAATACGTTTTGAAGTTGTTGCCACGCCTGCCGCCCGGCGATTCCGAGCTTTACTCGCATCCGTCGCTCGACAAGTTTAGGCCCGAGTTTGATGCGCTCGTCAGCCCGCAGGTCAAGGCGCGGGTGGCGGAGTTGGGCATCCGACTCATCCGATATCAGGATTTGTGAATTGGCGTGCCGGCCTCCGACACGGCGCGGGGCAAAATGAAACGCAACACTCAACATTGAACGTCCAACCTCGAATGACTGGCCGTTCCCGGCTCGCTGGCGCTGTGGATGTTGGGTGGTTCCCCCTGCCTCGCCGGGCCCGCGACCCGCGCTTCATTCTCCCATGACCAAAATTCTCCTCATCCTGATCCTCGCGTTGTCCGTCGAAGCCGTTGGCGTCGTCTATCTGAGCAAGGGCCTGAAGCAAATCGGCGAACCGCCGAACCTCAGCCCGCGCGAAATCGGCCGCATCCTCGCCAAGGGCGCGACCAACGGCAGCATTCTCTTCGGCGTGGCGCTCGAAGCCGCGTTCTTTGGCGCGCTGCTCTACCTGCTCTCGCAGCGCGACGTCAGCCTCATCTGGCCGCTGACTTCGCTGGGTTTTCTCATCACGGCGATCTCAGCAAAATTCATTTTGAAGGAGGAAATCACAGGCTGGCGCTGGGCGGGCGTAGCGTTGATCGTCCTCGGCGCGACCCTGGTGAGTTACAGCGAGAAAGCGAAATCCAAACCGCCGGACGCCGCGCCGGCCAATGGAGCGCCGCGCTCCGAATCGGCGCGTTGATCCCGTAGCCGCCGCCGTCAGCCGGCGCCAACTTCCCTCGGGATTAGCGCCGACTCATATCGGCTGCGGCAGAATTCTAACCAGCACTTCCGCCAGCCGTTTTGCCGCAAAGCTGGAATTCCTCTGCAAACGCAACAACGCGGGGATTTTTCCCGGCGCTTTCGCCACCGCCACCACCAGCTTTCCGTAGTTCAAACTCGAATCCGGATTGCTGAGCCGATTGAAGTCCAGCGGCAAATCCTCCTGCGCCGTGTCGGAGATAACGCGCACCGTGGCGCACGCCACCCCACGCTCGCGGCAGACCGTTTGGATCGCCTCGGACTCCATCTCCACGACATCCGCGCCCGTGCTGCGCCGCAACTCCGCCTTTTCCGCGACCGTGGTTGCGATTCGGGTGGCGCAAAAAAACTTCGCCAGCCTCGCGCCCGCGCCGCGCAGGTTCTCGCGCAGTTGCGCGTCGTCCGTGGTGAACACGACCGCGCCGGGCGCCAGTTCGGGATTCAGCCCGCCGGCAAAACCACAGGTGAAGACGCGCTGGGGTGAATTGCTTGCGAGAAAATCGCGGACCGATTTCTCCGCGTTCTGGCGTCCGATGCCGGTGATGAGGATGTTGGCGACGCCCTTTCCCGCCATGATTTCTTGCAACGCGAAAGCTTCCTCTTTGAGCGCAAAGCAAAGGAGGATTTGGGGCTTGGCGTTCATATTTCAGCCAGGAATTGAATCCGCGACCGAGTGGAGCGCCGGTCTGTGACCGGCTTTTCTCGGTCCAAGCTGGCAAAGCCGGTCACAGACCGGCGCTCCGGCAAAGGTGGGTGAAAAATACGGGTTCCACTTCACGCCCTGGATCGGCCCGTGGCCCGCACCGGGAGCGCGCAAATCGCAAATCACTTGATCCCCGCCAGCCGCTCTTTCCACACGCGATAAAGCTCCACCGTCGCCCGCACATCGCGCAGGCAGTATTCGGCGATCTCCCGGTGTTTGCCCTCGGCGAGCAGTTTGCCCACGTCCATGCCAGTTACGCCGTGCGCTTTGGGCGAATCAATGCCGAAGGCCTTGCAATAGAAATCCAAGTTGAACCGCCGCGCCGCGCCTTCGCGCCCGCTGACGTTGTAAAATGTGAACTGCTCCGCGAGATCGCAGTGCGGTTCCGTGGCGAAACGGTAGCCGAGCCAGTTCTTTTTCGAGATGGGCACGTTCAACACTGCCGAGCGCAGGTAGAGGAACGGCACATCGAAGCCGCGGCCGTTGAAGGTGACGATTTCGTCATAGTGCTTGGCGACATCCCAGAACGCGGTGAGCAATTCGAGTTCGTCCGCGCACGGCATGAACTCGACCGGCCCGCCCTCGACGGCGTCCTCCTCGAAATCCTCGGCGATGAAGAGCACCTGACCGCGTTGCGTGTCGGCGTTGACCATGGCGATGCACACGACTTGTGCGGTGAGGGGCCAGAGACTGAACTGCCGCTCGATTTCCCCACGCTTCGTCGCGCGCGCGGTTTCGTCAGGGATCTTTTCCGCCTCGCGCAAGAGATATTCCTGCTGGACCTCGTCAAAGTTGGCCAGCGGGAGCGCGGTGGTTTCGATGTCGAATACAAGTTTGGCCATGAGCAGGAGGTAGCGGAAGCCAAAACCAGGATGGAAAAACTGTCACAAGGACCAGGCTTTCCATCCTGGCATTAGTGGGGGAAGACTACTTTTTCTTACCAGCTTTTTTCTTTACAGCTTTTTTCTTTGTTGCCGCCATGGGAATCACCTCCATTCAGTTTCAGGTTCGGGGTTTACTCTGGGAAATTGAATTAACATTCATTTGCTTTGACCGTTGGTAGGGAAAAGCCCGGGTGCTGGCAACACATTTCGTGCGGCGCAGGGGAATTATTTTGCGCGCGCCCGTTGTTCACGCTCCGAATTTGTCGAACATTTTGGCGTTCGCCTGCATGAGGCGGATCAAAAATTTTGCATCCAGCACGCCGAGGGAGCCGCTGTTCGCGCCTGTTTCCGTGAAGCGGTCCAGCTTGTCCGAGCCGCTCGTCGCCGAGTGCAACAGCACCGGTTGTGGATGCCACGAATGGCCCTTGAGCGCGCACGGCGTCGAGTGGTCGCCCGTGATGGCGAGCACGTCGGGTTTCTTCTTCAGCAAAATCGGCAGCGCGGCATCGAAGTCTTCGATGGCTTTCTTCTTCGCGGCGAAGTTGCCGTCCTCGCCCGCCTTGTCGGTGTATTTGTAGTGGATGAAAAAGAAACCGAAGTTGTCGTACTCGGTGAGGTAACGCTCGAATTGCTCGGCGAGGGTCTGCGGGCCTTCGATCTTCTTCATGCCGACGAGTTGCGCGAGGCCCTTGTACATCGGATAGACGGCAAGGCACGCGGGCTTGAGTTGGTAACGATCCGCGAACAACGGAATCTTCGGCTGATGGGCGATGCCGCGCATGAGGAAACCGTTCGCCGGCTTTTCCTTGGCCAGGATCGGCAGCGCCTGCTTGTAAAAATCCGCGATAAGTTTCGCCATTTTCTTCTGCTTGGCGTTCTTAGGGTCGCGCGGCTGGACCGTGGGAATGGCGAAGCCCTCGCGATTCGGATCGGCATCGGTCAAAGGACCTTCCAGCCCCTTGCCACGAAACACGACGACGAAGCGATGCTCTTTGCCGGCCTTGATGATGACCTGGGTGTCGCCGATTTTTTTCACCTTGGCGGCGAGCAACGCGCAGAGTTTCTCACACGTCTCGGTTGGGATGCGACCGGCGCGACGGTCGGTGACGATGCCTTTGGCATCGAGCGTGGCGAAGTTCGCGCGGGCACAGACATCGCCGGGTTGGAGTTCCAGCCCCAGGCCGAGCGCCTCAATGACCCCGCGGCCCACTTGGAACTCCAGCGGGTCATAGCCGAAGAGGCCGAGATGCCCCGGCCCGCTGCCGGGCGTGATGCCCGGCGCGACCGGGATCAGGCGACCTTGGGCGGATTGCTTGCTGAGCGCGTCGAGGTTCGGCGTGTGCGCGGCTTCGAGCGGGGTGAGGTAATTGTTTTCCGCCGTTGCGATGTCGCCCAAGCCGTCGAGCACGACGAGCGCGAGCTTGGCGTTGGTTTTGAGCGTCAGTTCGGAATAAAGTGCGTCTAAATTCATGGCCGGATGATGCGGAGAACCGTGCGGCAGCGTCAACGCGATTCCGGAATCAGGGGCGGGACAGTTGTGATGAAAAGCGGGTAAAGCCCGGATTGTGGCCGTCCTCGACCACAGCAAGCTGGAGCGGAGGCCCGTGGCCTAAACACTAACCAAACCGCCAAACTTAGGGGACCTGCTGCGCCCGAGGACGGGCGCACTCCGGCAACGCCGAATCTGCCCTCACCCGCTCTTAATCACACCCGAGCCGGCTCCGGTCTTGATTTTCTGCTGTCCCTCCGACCGCTTTTCCCCGCAGACTCCCACCCACATTCGCATTATGAAAATGAAAAAGAAATCGGCCGCCAAAGCACCCAAAGCCAAACCCCAGCCCAAGGAAAAAGAAACCGCCACCAGCCGCTGGCTCTCCTACCGCCCCGAAATCAAGGTGGTGGATTGCACCATCCGCGACGGCGGGCTGATGAACAATCACCATTTCAACGACCAGATCGTAAAGGCGGTTTACACCGCCTGCGTCGCCGGCGGAGTGGATTACATGGAACTGGGCTACAAGGCGTCGCGCAAAGGCATCAAGGTCGGTGAGCACGGTTGC
>CAIKLQ010000322.1 GCA_903828255.1 uncultured Verrucomicrobiota bacterium | reverse complement strand
TGGGCGATCACCACGGTTTCGTTGACCCCAAGCACGGCGGCGACGAGACGCCCATCCACATGGTGCGACTGGATGCGTTCTACATGGGCATCTGCACCGTCACCACGAAAGAGTATTGCGAGTTTCTCAACTCAGCGCTGGGGACGAAGCAAATCGAGGTTCGCGCTGGTGGTGTGTATCTGGCAGGCGGGAAGGATCTGCTTTGCGAGACGCGGGAAATGTCGTCCTTCAGCCGCATTGGCTGGAGCGGCGGAAAATTCAGCGTGCTCGACGGAAAGGAAAACCATCCGGTCGTCTGCATTCGCCGGGCGGGTGCGGCGGCTTATTGCAACTGGCTGAGCGCGCAAAAGAAGTTGCCGCTTTGCTACGACACCAAGACGTGGGATTGCGATTTCAACAAAAGCGGTTTCCGTCTGCCGACCGAGGCCGAGTGGGAATACGCCGGGCGCGGTGGCCTGCAGAATCCGTATCGCAATTTCCCTTGGGGCGATGAGCCGGACGCGACGAAAGCGAACTGGCCGGAGTCGAAGAATCCGTTTCGTGCCGGCCCGCAGCCGTGGACGCCGCCGGTGGGTTTCTTCAATGGCCAATTGCACCGCAAGGCCGACTTCGGCTGGCCGGGCACGGCGGAGACTTACCAGACCGCAAACGGCGCGAACGGCTACGGCCTCTACGACATGACCGGCAACGTCTGGCAGTTCGTCAACGATTGGTATGGGCGCGACTATTACGCTTACAGCCCCACGAACAATCCACCCGGCCCGGCCAGCGGCAGCAGCATGCCCGACGGCAAACCGTATCGCGGCATGCGCGGCGGCAATTGGTACAACGGCGAAAACGGCCACGGCCGCGTCTCCAATCGCAATCCATCTTACTTCCGCGGCCCGCAGGATCCGAATCATCCCTACTACCACCTCAGCTTTCGCGTCGTGCTCCCGGTGGATGCCGAAAGCCGGCCGGTCGTCAAGCCGACGCCGGTGCAGCAAATTAGAACTCGCGAAGGCGATCCGGGTGGCAACCCGGCGGGCGGCGGGCGTCCTCCGCGCCCGGAGGGCCGGATGCGTCAGGGCGAGGAACGACCCGGCGGCGACGACCGTCCGCCGCGTTCTGATGCCCCTGCGGCCAGCCGCAGCCGTTTGGCAGAAGCCCTGCGGAAACCAGTGAGTTCGTTCGTCTTGAGAAGTTCGGCGGTGACCAATGGTGGGGCGTTGCCGGTGGAATTCACCGGGGACGGTGCGAGCGCCACGCTGCCGCTCGAATGGACTGGCGCGCCGACCGGCACCCAGAGCTACGTCCTCATCATGCACCACGAAGCGCCGGACCAGACGAAGTGGTATTGGATTCTCTACGACATCCCCGTCGCAACCCACAGCCTGTCGAAGAACGTGAAGGGCATCGGCACGCTGGGGAACAACAGCGTCAACCGCAGAACCGAATACGCCCCGCCGCATTCCAAAGGTCCGGGCGCGAAGACCTACGTCTTGACTGTGTATGCGCTCTCGGCCCCGCTGCAAATCAGGGTGCCACCGGCGGAGGTGAATCGCGAAGTCCTGCTCACCGCCATGAAGGACAAGGTCCTCGCCACGGCCGAGCTGAGCGTGAGTTACTCGCGCCCGGAAGGCACCACCGAACGCGACGAACGCCGAAGCCCGGGCCCGGACCGTCCCCAGGGTCTTCCAGCCAACAACCGAAGAAGGGAATGAAACCAGAAACCTGATTCGCAAATGAAGAACGCAAAGTATCCAGCCAATTGCCAGCTCCGCAGCATCTTTGCAGTCCTGCTGGCCGCCAGCACCATCCATTTCGCCGGCCTTGTGGTGGCACAGGACCAACCCAACGACCGCCCGCGCCGGCCCGAGGGGCAGGGGCAGGGCCGCGGCGGCGGCGGGCGCGGTGGCGAGGGCGGTGGTCGCCGTGAAATGGCCGAGAACAAGACACCCACTTCGCCCAACCCCGGCCAGACCGTCGGCCTGTTCCTGAACACCCCGAAAGCCTGCCCCGGCTACACGCTCTTCGCACCGAAGCACAACACGGTCACCTATCTCATGGACAACGAGGGCCGCGTGGTCCACCAGTGGAAGAGCAGCTACGAACCCGGCCAGTCTGCCTACCTACTTCCGAACGGACATCTCGTCCGGGCGGGAATGTTGCGCGTGCAGGGCGGCACCGGCGGCGGCGAAGGG
>CAIKLQ010000321.1 GCA_903828255.1 uncultured Verrucomicrobiota bacterium | reverse complement strand
CGCAGGTCGAGTCCGTAGTAAGTCGAGTCCTGCGAAATGAGATTCAACTCCTTCACGCCGTCCGCGAGCAGTGCTTTCGCCTCAGCCACCACATCGCTCTGCGTGCGGCTGCGATGTGAACCGCGCATCCGCGGGATGATGCAAAAGCTGCACGGATGATTGCAGCCCTCGGCGATCTTGACGTAGGCGAAATGACGCGGCGTCAGGCGGAAGCGCGGGGTGGCGAAGTCCGGGATGAATGTCGGGCGGGCCGTCACGTCCAGGAGCGGAGCGGATTGCGTCAAGTGGGTGACGGCGGTCTTGGTTTTGCCGAATTTCGCCGTGCCGCGGAGTGATTCGGATTTCTCGTGTTCGTCCGTCTTGCGGTTCTTTTCCAAGTCGGCCAACCGCGCCGTGACTTTGGATTTCGGACTCGGAACTCGGGACTCGGAACTCTGGACTTTCTCCGCTCGCCGCGCCAACGCCTGCTTCACGATGTCCGCCACATTCGCGACCTGATCAATTCCCATGAACGCATCCACCTCGGGAAAAAGCTTCGGGAGCTCGCCCCGGAAACGCTGGGAGAGGCAGCCCGAAACCACCAGACCCTGACCGCGGTGTTTCGCTTCGCGGACGGCGGCGGATTCAAGAATCGCGTCCACGCTCTCCTCCTGCGCCGAGTCAATGAAGGAACAAGTGTTGACAATCATCACGTCCGCCTTCGCCGCGTCGTTCGTGATTTCGACGCCGCCCGCCAGTAGCGAGCCGAGCATGATTTCAGCGTCCACCAGATTCTTGGCGCAGCCGAGCGAGATCAGGCCCACCCGGATCGGGGCGGCGGTTTTGTTCAGTTTGGTCACAGGCGGCGCAGGTTACGGAATGGGTGGAAGGAAGCAATCACGGGGAACGCGGCGGTGCCTTTTTTTTATGCGGGTTTGCTGGCGACAGGGTTTGGTTTTATCGGTCCTTTGAAAACGGATGCCCCCGGTTTGGCGGCCTAACCGCCAGCGGCAAGCTTGCGCCACTCCGGAGCGGCCTCCGCTGTTTCAAAAAAATCTCCCCTTGGGCGGTTCGCTCCGCTATCACTGCGGCATGGCATTCGATTTAAGGAACAAATGGGTTTTGATCACCGGCGCTTCGAGCGGGTTCGGCGCCGCGGCGGCCAAGGCTTTCGGCGCCGGCGGCGCGCGGCTTTTGCTTGGTGCCCGGCGCGTGGATCGCTTGGCGCAAGTGGCGGCGGAAGCAACCCAAGTCGGCGCAGCGAGCGCCCACTTCCGCGCCTTGGACGTGAGTCAGACCGCCAACGTGAATTCCTTCGTGGCTTGGGCGCGGGAGCAAATCGCGGACGGCAAGCTGCATGTGCTCATCAACAACGCCGGCGGCGCGCTGGGTTTGGACCCCGTGGCCGAGGGCAAGGATGAGGATTGGGAGGCGATGTTGCAGACGAACGTGCTGGGCGTGCTGCGGATGACGCGCGCCGCCCTGCCGCTGCTCGCCCACCACGATGGCGCGTCCATCATCAACATTGGCTCCTACGTCTCCCGCAGCACCTATGAAGGCGGCGCGGCCTACGCGGCGGCGAAGGCTGGCGAACTTCAAATCACCCGCACCTTGCGGCTCGAACTCAGCGGCACGGGCATCCGCGTCAGTTCGGTGGATCCCGGCCTGGCTAAAACGGAATTTTCGCTCGTCCGCTTCAAAGGCGACGCCGCCCGCGCTGAGAAACCTTACGAGGGCACGAACCCGCTCGTCGCGGAAGACGTGGCGGAAATTCTGCATTGGGTCGCCAGCCGCCCGGCACATGTGAACATTGACGAACTGCTGGTCAAGCCCGTGGATCAAGCCGCCATGCACAAGGTGTACCGGCGGAAATAGCCCCCCGCGAGCTTCCCAGAATCACCAGCCCGCGGACAACAGTGCGCTGGAGTTCTTGGGGGCATGCGCCGCCGGCGGGTGGGGTGAAATTACCGCGTGGCCCCGGAGCGGCGGCCTCCGCGCCCGGCCTGACGGATTGACAACCGGCCGCGTGACTTCCAATGATGCTCCGGACACGCGCGGATGCCATTTCACAAAACGCCAACTATGATCTTCTTCAGCCTCGAGATGCTTTCAAAATTCGGTAGCCGCCACCGTGCGGCGGCGCAAATCAAAGAAAAGTCCGCGCCCAAATACGTCCGCAGCTCAGGTTCTGAAAAACCCTCCCCCGATCAGGAACAGGGATCCTCCCAACTCCGGCTCTTACTTTTTGCGATGACGCTGCTGGCCGGTGTCGCCAGCGGCGGAGAATCGCTGCTGGCGCCGGCCGGGCAGGCAATCGCCGCCGGAGATTTTGGCGGAAAGGGCGTCACCCGGGCACAGTTGCAGCAGTACCTGCCAGCGTCGAAGCCGCATCCGTTCGGGGCGCGGGAGCATGTCGTGCTTCAGCTCGACGGGGAGAAGAAACCCACCAAGCTTCGCGCCGAGATGCAATGGATCAGCCAGTCGTGGAACGGCGAGAACGCCCAGATGCCCTATCTGGTTAATCTGCCCGAGAAGGACCGGTTGCTGATGCTGGTGGAATCCGGCCAGCCGATCCACTCGGCGTTCATCACCAGCGATGACCACGGCCAGACCTGGAGCGCGCGACACTGGCTCCGCGTGGCCGCAGACGGAAAGCCCAACGGCGTGGGCCTGGGCCTGACGCACTTGGGCGGCGGTCGGTTGCGAGCTTTTCCCGAGGACCTCAAGTCGCTCTGGAGCAGCGCCGATTACGGCCAGACGTGGCAAGGCAGCCCGGCCCGCGAGTCGGCTGCCGAAAGATATGCCTGGGATCCGCTGCTGGTGGTGCGCGGCGCGAAGGGCCGCCTCGAGCGCGTGGCGCAAGTGGTGTGGGCCCCGACCGGGGTGGCCTGGGGATCGCCCGACGGTTTTTACTCGCAAGCTTCTTTCCGCACCAGTTCGGACGCAGGCCGCACCTGGAGCGAGGCGGCCAAAGTGCCCCAATGGCTGGGCGTGAACGAGGTCAGTCTGATGGCCGCCCGCAACGGCGACTGGGTGGCCGCGTGCCGCACGGATTATCCGCGCCGGTTCGCCCGACATCAGTTCGATCACTACGGCGGGCTGGCCGTCTCCATTTCGAAGGATCAGGGCCAGACTTGGACCGACCCGAAGCCGCTTTACGAGTGGGGCCGCCATCATCCGAGCCTGGTGCTCCTGCCGCGCGGAAAAATTCTCATGACCTACGTCGTGCGCTTGGGCTACCCCAATGACGCGCCAGGTTTCCCGCAGTTCGGCGTCGAAGCCGTCAGCAGCAGTGACCACGGGCAAACGTGGGATCTCGCGCACCGCTACATCTTGGCGACCTGGAGCGGCAACCTGAAAGACGAGCGTTCCTGGTTTTGCAGCGTCCAATCCACGTCCACGGTGTTGATACGCGACGGCACGCTCCTCACGGCCTTTGGCACCGGCTTCAACAACCAACCCGCCGCCGCCCGCTGCAAAATGGATGTCGCGTTGGTAAAATGGCGGTTGAAGTAGCTTGGCGAGCGAGCCCTCTTATTTCCCCGACCGCAACTGTTGGCGCTGACTTTCGCCAACGGAGGCGGAATGAATCCCATCCCATCCGCTGGCACTTTTCATCCGTTGGCGCAACCCGTCGCGTCTGACTTTTGCCAAACTCCAGACCGGGCAGAAAGCTTGGCGACATGATTGCAATCCCTGCGCCTGGCGCCACTACTTGGCCTTCAAGTAGTGCATTTGGACGCGCTTGAGTTCGCGGTCGGACTCGCGCTGTTTCAAATCGTCCCGCTTGTCGAACTGCGCCTTGCCTTTGCCCACGCCGAGCGCAACTTTGACCTTCCCGTTCTTCCAATAAAACGAGAGCGGAAAGAGCGCGTTCCCCTTCACCGAAGCGAGTTCGAAGAGCTTGCGGATTTCGGTTTTGTGCAGGAGCAATTTGCGAGCGGCCTTGGGCGCGTGGTTTTGCACATTGCCATGCGAGTATTCGTCAATGTGCGCGTTGTGGAGAAACACCTCGCCGTCGTCCACGAGCGCGTAGGCGTCGGCGATCTGGCCTTTGCCGGCGCGCAGGGCTTTGACCTCCGTGCCGTGCAAGACGATCCCCGCCTCGAAGGTTTCGAGGATATGATAATCGCGGCGGGCTTTCGAGTTGGTGACAATGTCAGCCATAAACGGCAACAGCCAAAGGGTTGCCCCTCTGGCTGTGTGCAATCAAGTTCTTTACGCCTCAGTGCTTTTTGCGCTTCCGGGCCGCGGGACGGACCACGACGGTTGGGTCCGGCACATCCCAGCCGATTTTTTCCTCGATAATCTCGCGCAAGGCGATGTCCGCCACGCCGAGATTCGTACAGTCGGCGATGAGCGGACGGCAGAAGCCGCCCGCGCCGGAGTTAAGCTGGCGCACGCGGCGCGAGACGAGATTGATGAGCACGTTGGCGTTGCCAACTTTCTCGACGGCTTTTTTACAGAGTTCAGCGTTCACGATGTTTTTCTAAAGTTTAGAGCGCGCTACAATAGCCGCTGACCGCCCGGATGCAACTTAAAAAACGGGCCAATCTTGACGCTGGGTGCGCGACAGGATTCTACGGCTAAGCTGCGAACGACAGACAATCGTTGCGTGCGGCGTGGGTGTTG
>CAIKLQ010000320.1 GCA_903828255.1 uncultured Verrucomicrobiota bacterium | reverse complement strand
GTTCCGCGCGGCGCTGATGAAAGTTTCCTGCACGACATCGAGCGCGGTCTGTTCGCTGCGAATGAGTTCAAACACGTAAGCATACAAGGGCAATTGGTAGCGCTGGAAGAGAGCGTCCCAAGCTTCCGGCGACCCGGCGCGGGCCGCGGCCACCGGCAATTGTTCGCGTTCAGCCACAGCCAGCATTTACACCGAGGAGAACGCGCGAGGCGAGAAAAGGTTCAATCGGCAGGAGAGATTTCTTCAGGGAGGCGGGGAAGGGAATTCAAAAGCGCGAACATTCAACGTTCAACATTCGACATTCAACACCCAAGGACACCGCTCCGGGGTGCTTCAATGTTGGGGGTTGAATGTTGAGCGTTGAATGTCCCCCAAATTTCCAACCTCAGAACAACGACCCTTCATCCGCGCGCGTGGGCACGGGCCAGGGCCAGTCCAGGATCGGGCCTTTCGCTTGGGCGCGGAACACGCCGCCGTCGTCCTTGCCGTCTTCGCCGACGCTGTAGAGCACAAACCAACCGTCGTCGGTGCGGTGATATTGGAACGGCTTGGCGTTCATCGGATCGAGCAGAGGCTTGGGCAGGAACGCCGGCACGAGGGCGTCGAGAGTTTCCGGATAACTGCCGTGCGCGAGACGATGGCGTTCCAGCGCGCAGACGATGCGCGAGAGATAATTCATGGTCTGGCCACGGGCTGCTTTTGCTTCGGCTCTTACGGTCGCCGGGACCAACATCTTGAGCAGGACGGTGAACGGCGAGTAGGGCATCCGCTCCCAGCGAATTTCCTCACGGTGCGCGCGCACCTGGAGCAGCGGCGCGAAACCGGTTTGCAGCCCGTTTGTCTGGAGCGCGCGCAGTTCATGCAGATATTCGGTGTAGTAGTTCGCAATCGCCACCTGGTTTTGGCGCAACAAGCCGAACGGGACGAGGATCGCGAGGCGATGCAAACCAACGCCCTCGAACGGAAGCTGAGACGGATTGGAAAGTAGCCGGTCCAGTCCGGTGGCGGAGCATACTCGCTCGCCTTCAAATCCGAGGATCATTCCGGCGTGGTAGTCCACCCGCGCCAGTCGGTCTTGAAACACCGCCAGTTGCGCGTCCGACCAGCGATGCTGGACCAATCCCTGCCACAGCGTGCCGGTGGCGAGCGCACCGCCCGCGATGCGCACCAACTGGGAAATCAACAGCGGCTCCTCGCGGAACAACTCCGCCACATTCAACACGTTCGTGGCGTCCGCAAAAGCGGCGTCGGTTTCGCCGGCGGCCAGATGCGCCGCGCACCGGAGCTTCAAATTGATCTCGACTGATTTCATGTTCGCCAGGTGTTGCAGCAGCACGTCGAA
This sequence comes from uncultured Verrucomicrobiota bacterium, assembly GCA_903828255.1. Taxonomy (GTDB): domain Bacteria; phylum Verrucomicrobiota; class Verrucomicrobiia; order Limisphaerales; family JADLHS01; genus CAIKLQ01. The sequence continues at coordinate 3,510 of CAIKLQ010000320.1, read as the reverse complement.
GCCCTGATCCCAATGCAGCGGAAACTGCGACCGCGGCAACGCCGCGGCGGCGCAAACTTCCGCCACGACACTATCGCCCATCGCCAAGCAGGTCAGCACATCGCGCGCGGGATCGCCCGGCGCGGGCAGCTTGAGCGTGGTGGCCCAGGACGGGGAGTCGGGCTTGGGCTGCGCGAGCATCTTGCGGTAAGCGGCGGACCAGTCGGCCAGGTTTTCGGGTTGGCGCGGCTCAGGACTTTTGCGCTTCGGTTTCTCGGGAAGGTAATCGCCGGGCGTCATCACCGCGTCCCTGAAACGGGCGATGGCATTGGTGATCTCCGGGCGCGCTTGGGAGGTGCTTTCGCGAGGGTAATCGAAGAACGGCGCGAAGACTTGCGCGGCGCCGGCGTTTTCGTTGGCGGGAATTTCCGGGCCGAGAATTTCCCGAATGGTCAGGCGTTCGCCCTGGGCCGATAGGCGCGTGCGGGTGTGGTTCCAAGCGAGTTGGCCGTGCATATTTTCCACCGTCACCACCATTGCCAGCGGCGTGAAGATTCCAAGCAGAACGAAATAAACCAACCCCAGCGCCCAGAGGCCAAGGCGAAACGGCGGCGGCTGCTGACCGGACGGCAAATCCGGATTCTGATTCAACCGCGTAACGCGCTGGTTCCAGCAGACCGCCATCAAGCCCGCCATCACCAAACTCTGACAGGCGGCAAACAAGCCCAGCAGCCATACCAACCAGCCCAACGGCTGGCTGGCGATGGCCAGCGAAATCCCGAGCGCCAGCAAGACAGCCAGCGCAGTATGGACCGCGACGATGCTGAGCACGCGCTGCGCTGACCAGCGCGCGTTGACGGCGGGAACGACGAAGCGTTTGCCACCGAGCCAGACAAAGTTGCTGTCGGCAACGGCGTTGAGAAATGCGGGGAGTGTCATAAAATTTCCGTTGGTTTAGGTGATGAGGTGAAAAGAAAAATCCGGATACGTCGCGCCAAAGTCTGCGGCGCGGCGGCGCTCGCTGCGCGGGCGCAAGGGGACATCGGGCGGCGGAGCGGCCGGCAAGGCTTTCAGCGCGGGCACGGTCAAATCACGATCGGCGTCAAACTCCGCCAATGGGGAATCCAGTGAAGCCAGCGTGGAAAAGCGGGCCGACGCGGGAGCTTCCATGGCCACGCTGACCATCGGGCCGGGCATGGTGAGGTTCACACCGATCATTCCCAGCCAAAGCGCCGCGAGTGCGGCCCAGGCGAGCGGTATCCGCGCGAACAGTAGCCGCCAGCCGGCGACCAATGCGATGGCGTCATCGTCACCGCGTCTCGTCGCAATGGCGGATTGGCGGGCGGTGGCGGCGGCAAGGATCTCCCCGCGCCAGGCGGGCGGGATTGGGCGCAGCGGCTGGCGGCGCAGGCGGTTTTCAAATTGTTCGTCGTTGTTCATTTGATCTCTTCGTAGATGGGACGCAGCCGGGCGCGCAATTTGTCTAACCCGTAGCGATAGCGGCTGGCGGCGGTGTTCAGGGGGATTTCCAGCGTGCTGGCGATCTGTTCAAACGTCAGCCCTTCCCAGAGTTTCAGGTGGACGGCGGCACGCTGGTCGGGCGGCAGATCGCCGAGGGCGGCGGAGAGCTCGGCGCGGAAGGTGGCTTCGTCTGGATTCGCGGTCGCCGCGAAGGGTTGGGGATTTTCCTCGCCAAATTGCTCATGCTGCCGGCTGCGAGTGCCCCGGCGGCGCATGAGATCAATCGCCGCATTGTGGGCGAGGCGGATCAGAAAAGCCCGTTCATCTCGCGCGGCGCGGAGCAACTCCGGCTGGCGGGCGAGCTTCGCAAAAACCTCCTGCAACACGTCGCGCGTGTCATCCTCGTCGCGCGTGAAATTCAACAGGAAGGCGAACAGCGCCTGCGCGTGTTCGTCGTAAAGTTTTTCGAGGTCTGCCGGCATCTGTTATTTCAATGACGCATCCCAGCGCCAGGTTTGTCTAACCAAATTCGGCGCGGCCTTCTCCAGTCGGTGCGCTGGTGCGTTCACCCGCTTTTAATCATACCCCCCGGCGCCCCCAAGCCAAGCTGTTCGCTTGACGCCGACGGTCATCCTTCGTATCAGAATCAGGTTTATGAGCAAACCAGAGACCCATCACTTTCAGGCGGAGATTCAGCAGTTGCTGAATATCGTCATTCACTCACTGTACACGGACAAAGAAATTTTCGTCCGCGAACTCATTTCCAACGCGACGGATGCGTGCGAAAAATTGCGCTTCAACCAGTCGTCGGGCAAAGCCGTCCACGAATCGGACGTCGCGCCGAAGATCGCCGTCAGCACGGACGACAAGGCCGGCACCATCACGATCACCGACACCGGCCTCGGCATGACGCACGGGGAGCTGGTCGAAAACCTCGGCACGATTGCGCACTCGGGCACCAAGGCTTTTCTCAGCCAACTCGCCGAAGCCAAGAAACCGGACGTAGGTTTGATCGGCCAGTTCGGCGTGGGCTTCTACTCGGCGTTCATGGTGGCGAAGCGCGTGACGGTGCTGAGTCGGTCGTTCCTGCCGGAGGAGTCGGGCTGGCAATGGATCAGCGAGGGCGGCGGGGGTTATGAACTCGCGCCGGCTGCCGATCTTCCGCGCGGCACGAAGATCACACTGGAACTCAAGGATGACGCGAAGGAGTTCGCGCAGGAAAGCGCGGTCGAGCGGATCATTAAGCGTTATTCGAGCTTCGTGCCGTTCCCGATTGAGTTGAACACCAAACGGCTCAACACCGTTCAAGCCATCTGGGCGCGGAACAAGAACGAGATCAAGGAAGAGGAATACAACGAGTTCTACACCTTCGTTGGCCACGACCACGAGAAGCCGGCGTTCCGCTTGCATTACTCGGCCGACGCGCCGCTGGCGATTCAGGCCGTGCTGTTCGTGCCGCAGCGGAATTTTGAATCCATGGGCATGGGGCGCATGGATTCCGAGGTGAACCTGTATTGCCGCAAGGTGCTGATCCAGGCGAAGGCGAAGGGCCTGTTCCCGGACTGGCTGCGTTTCCTCAAGGGCGTGGTGGACAGCGAAGACCTGCCGCTCAACATCTCGCGCGAGACGATGCAGGATACGTCGCTGATGCAGAAGTTGAACACGGTGCTGACGGGTCGGTTTCTGAAATTCCTCGACGAACAATCTGAAAAGGAAGTGGAAGCCTACGAAAAGTTTTACGCGGAATATCAGCGCTTCCTGAAAGAGGGCGTCGTCACCGACTTCGCGCACAAGGAGGGCCTCGGCAAACTGCTGCGCTTCGAGTCGTCGGCGGTGGACGCGGGGAAGCTGACTTCGCTGGCGGATTATGTGAAGCGCCTGCCGTCGGACCAGAAGGAGATTTATTGCCTGCTCGCCGCCAACCGCGCCGCGGCGGAGAGCAGCCCGTATTTCGAAGTCTTCCGGGAACGCAAATGGGAGGTGTTGTTCCTTTACGATCCGTGGGACGAGTTCGTGATGGAACATCTTGGCGCGTTCGACGGCAAACCGCTGAAGCTTGCGGAGAAGACG
>CAIKLQ010000319.1 GCA_903828255.1 uncultured Verrucomicrobiota bacterium | reverse complement strand
CCACGCGGTCCGCCACGCCGCGCGCCGGACCGAATACCTCGCCTACCTGCGGCTCGCCGAGAGAAACGCACAGCAAGCCACTCCGGACCTTTACGCGGCTTTCGCCGCACAACGCGCCCGCACCCGGCACGCGATGGCGGGCGGGTTGTTTCAGGCCTCCGCTGCGACCCTCGCCAAATTCGAGGGTGAGGAGAGCCGCTTACTCGCCTTCGCCGAGGGCTTCCGCCAACACCCGCAGACGCCCGTCCTCGACATGGAGACTTGGGATAACCAGTCCAACTTACTCGCCAAGGAAGCGATGGCGGACGGTGAAAGTATCCCGGTTGGGTTACCACCGCACTCGGCGCCGGCGAGGAGTGAGCCGACGAATGACGAGTAGCCACTGGCGAACGCCTGATGCCGCATCAAGTTGGGGCGACGAGCTTCACGCTCGGAAAGTAAGTGCGATACCGGGCGGCGTCCCGGGTGACCAGGGTTCGCTGCTCAATTTCGGCATGCGCTCCGATGTAGAAATCCGGCAGCGGCGAGGTCTTGGCTCCGCCGGCGCGCCGGTATTTCACAAACGCTTGCGCGGCCAGCCAACCGGCCGGGTAAGGCAGTGCCAGCCGCTGAAAGACCGCTGGATCAAGCCACAGATCCAGCTCGGCAGCGGTCCCAAAGGCCGGCGACAATTCGGCGTAGATGATCGGGTTGATGAGAATCGGCCCCTGCGCGGCAGTCGTGCGAAATTGGTTTTCCGACCACGCGAGCCAGACCGGATCGGCGGTCGCGATGTCCAGCAATACGTTGGTGTCAAAGAGGAATCCGCTCATTCCTCGCCCCGGGTAAGCGCCATCACTTTCGCCGTCGTCTCGCCGGGAAGAGCGGCCCCGCGCGCACGTTCCAACCAGCTTTCAACCGGCGTGGGGGTGGCCCGCCGCCCGCGCAGCGTTTCCAGCCAGCCCGCCAGTTCATCCACCTGCGGGGCCGGCAGCTTTTCAATGGCATTTTCAATTTCAGCGATGCTGCTCATGGCCGGAAGCTAGCACGTCGTGGACGTCGGCGGCAAGCGGCGAAGCCACGGCTGCCCACTCGTCGGGCAACGCTTCCCGCAACGGTCGGTCGTCCGCCGTGCGGATCTCGAGGTTGGAGCGTCTCCACATGCTCGCGCGCGTCGCCCCCGCCTCCGATCTCTTGAAGCACGTCCGTTACCTCAAACACATCGTGGTGGGCGTGGACGGCGCGAACGCGCGGGAGTGGCGCCGGGCCCGCCGCATATTCGCCCAGCTTCCGCAACCGCCGACCTTGCTGTGGAACGATGGCCCGCGGATGCAGAAATTGCTCAAGCAGTTGGAGGAAGCGGAGTTGAGCACCGGTCCCGGCGGCAAGGGGCGCAACGTCTGGCTGTGTTTTGGTTACGTGCTGGCCAGCGAACAGGCGCGCATGGTGGCGGTGCATGATTGTGACATCGTCACTTACAACCGCGAATTGCTCGCGCGACTGTGCTATCCCGTGGCGCATCCCGCGTTTGGCTTCGACTTCTGCAAGGGCTATTACGCGCGGGTCTCGACCAAACTCAACGGGCGTGTGATGCGCCTGTTCGTGACACCGCTGCTCCGCGCTTTGAAGAGCATCGTCGGACCGCATCCGTTTCTGGTTTATCTCGACACGTTTCGTTATGCGCTTTCGGGCGAGGTCGCGATGGACATTGACCTCGTGCGCCGCAATCGCATCCCGTACGACTGGGGGCTGGAAGTGGGGATGTTGGCGGAAGTCTTCCGCAATTCCGCGCCGCGGGCCATCTGCCAAGCGGAACTCTGCGACAACTACGATCACAAGCATCAGGAGCTTTCCGCACGCGATTCCGAGAAGGGTTTGAATCGCATGGCCGTGGACATCAAGCGGTCCATTTTTCGGCGCATGGCCAGCGAGGGCATCAGACTGGATCAGGGACCTGTTCGAGACCCTGCAATTCGCCTACACCCGGCAGGCCGAGGACACGCTGCGGGCCTACGGCGCGGACGCGGCGATGAATGGGTTGACGTTTCCGCGGCACGAAGAAGAAACCGCCGTGGCCACCTTCGGCCGGAGCATCCGCGAGGCGGCCAAGCGGCACGTTGAAGACCCAATGTTCTGGCCACTGATTCCCAATTGGAACCGCGTCGAATCCGCGTTGCCGAAATTTCTGGACGCGCTGAACAAGGCGGTCGCCGAGGACAACCGCATCGAATGAGAAAAGGGGTGGTAATTCGGGAATCAGCGCCAGACGCGCAATCTCCGGCTTCGCCATTTGTAGCTTTTCTGACGAGTGCGCTCAGTCTCTTTGAAGTGAGCAGTAAACATTTGGTGACCGTGGGTGGTGTGGCCGACGGCGCGAGTGCGGCAGCGCGAGCCAGGCGGCTTTGTGAACACTGCGAGATCATTGTCTTTGAGCGCGGAAGGACCTGGCCGAATTGGAATTGGCTTACGCCCCGCCTTTTGGGTCGGCCAAAGACCCGGTGAACTTGGCGGGCATGGCCATCCAGAATGTGCTCCCGGTCGACGTACAGTTGGCGCATTGGAATGAAGTCGCCTCGCTCAATCCACCGCAAACCGTGCTCCTCGATGTGCCACTCGACCAGATTCGGTCCCGCATGCACATGGAAAACTGCAACAACCCCAAACCGGTTTTGAGAGAGAGCCTCTGAAACAACAATGAACAGGCTCCCGCAATGATTGTCGGAGTCGACCTCGTGACCGTGTTCGTTTTGAAACGGATGTCGTTCGTTCCGGCGGATGGCGCGATGGTGATTGACGTGCGTTCGCCGGAGGAATTCCGGAGCGGCCATTTGGTGCGTATTCCGGGGGCTGTCGGACAGTGATTCCGATTTCTGTCGGACAGCGTTCCAATTTCTGCCGGACAGCGTTCCGATTCCTATCGGACAGTGTTCCGGGCTGAGGTCGGACAGTTTTTGGGGCCCATTGGAATGCT
>CAIKLQ010000318.1 GCA_903828255.1 uncultured Verrucomicrobiota bacterium | reverse complement strand
CAACCAATGAAAGTTCTGGGAATACACATCGGGCACGACAGCAGCGCGGCGCTCATCGTGGACGGACGCATCGTCGCCGACGTCGCGGAAGAGCGCTTCACCCGCACCAAGCATTACGCCGGCCTGCCGATTCACGCGATCGAGTATTGCCTGAAATCGCAGCAGCTCACGATGGCGGACCTGGATGCCGTGGCGGTGCCCGCTCGCGGCTCAGTACCAGACTTGAATTTCCTGTTCGACCTCAAGGGCACGAAGGAGGAGAAATTCACCCAAAAGCGGCAGGCGTTCGAGTTTGTGCGGCAGATTCTGAAGAAGCCCGAACTGAAGCCGCCGCTTTACATCAAGAATTTCCCCCTCGCGCCGAAAACGGAAATCATCCACGTCGAACACCACCTCGCCCACGCGGCGTCGGCTTACTACACCAGCGGCACGCGGGAGAAACAGCTCATCGTCACGATTGACGGCTCGGGCGACAGCGTGTCGGGCGGCCTCTGGCGCGGGGAGAACGGGAAGATCACCAAGCTCCAGACTTTTCCCAACGCCGGCTCGCTCGGCTGGTTCTACAGCAATGTCACCGAGGGTCTGGGTTGGTGGCACGGCGATGGCGAAGGCAAGACGATGGGGCTCGCGCCCTACGGCGATTACACCAAGTGCCAGGGCGTGCTCGACAAATTCACGCCGAAGTATTCCAAGGGCGAACTCATCGAGCCGCACGATTTCGGGCGCAACGGCTATTGGAATGAAGGCGGCGCAATCCAGTGGCACTTCGACGAGGCTTACGAGATTCGCGACTTGGTCAAGAAACACGGGGCGGAGCATATCGCCGCCGAAGGTCAGCGCGTGTTGGAAGAACAGGTGAAGCAGATCGTGTATCCGTGGATGGAGCGCGAGGGCACGAAGAACCTGAGTTCCGCCGGCGGCGTGATGTTGAACGTGAAGCTGAACCAGCGGCTCTGGGAATCCGGTCGCATCGCGCGGCATCACACGTATCCGAATCCCGGCGATTCTGGGCTGGCGGCCGGCGCAGCGCTTTACGCCTACTATGCGGCCAACCCGAGCGCGCCGATTCATCCGATTGAAGATCTGTATTGGGGGCCGGAGTATTCGGACACGGAAATCGAAGCCGCGCTCAAGCTACGGCGGATTGAATATCGCCGCGTGGACAACGTGGCCGAGCACATGGCCGGCAAGCTGGCGGAGGGGAAAATCTGCTCGTGGTTCCAAGGCCGGATGGAAAGCGGCCCGCGGGCCTTGGGCGCCCGCTCCATCCTGATGAGCACGGCCAAGCCGGAATACAAAGACATCATCAATGCGCGGGTGAAGTTCCGCGAAGCCTTCCGCCCGTTCTGTCCGTCGCTGTTGTGGGAACGGAAGGAAGAATACCTCGAACACGCGCGCGACGAGTTCTTCATGATTACGTCGTTCACCTGCAAACCCGCGAAGCGCGCCCGCGTGCCCGCCGTGGTCCATGCGGACGGCACGTTGCGTCCGCAGACGGTGAAGAAGGAATTCGCGCCGCGCTTCTGGCAGCTCCTGCATGAGTTTGAGAAGCTGACCGGGGATTCAGTGTTGCTCAACACGTCCTTCAACGTCATGGGCGAACCGATCGTGAACCACCCGCGCGAAGCGATCCGCTGCTTCTACGACAACGGCCTCGACGTGCTGGCGCTCGGGAGCTTTGTGCTGGAGAAGAAAGTCTGAGCCGTGAATCACGCGCGTTTGATCGCGGTGATGCAGGTAAAGAAACCGAAATAGTTTCCTGTGAACAAGGTTTTGGCATCCGGGGCCGAGCGGCCCGTCGGCGTTTGCCCGTCCGCGAAGCGGTAGTTTTCCCGCTGCCACGGCGGGCGATTACCCCCCAACCGAAGAACGGCGCGCACGAGCAGGTTCAACGGTTTGAACCCAGAGAATGTCAGGTAATCCGCCGAGGTGACGTAACTGTGGATGCGGATGTTGGTCAGCGGCAAGGCCTCGAAAATCCGCTGCAGCTCCGGGCGCGTGTAGGATTTCGTGCCGATGCTTTCCAGATGATTCCACATCGCCCAACCGAACGATTTCCAGGGCTGGCCGCGGAGCAGGGCGTGTTTGACCCACAACTTAAACGCCAGCAGGCAGTGCCGGTTATAGACCATGATCTTGATTTCACCCCCGGGCCGCACCACCCGCACCAGTTCGGCGATGGCCTTTTCCGTGTTGGGCGAGTGATGGAGGACGCCGAAGGAATAACCCAGATCAAAAGTGTTGGCCGCGAATGGCAGGTTCTCGGCGTCGGCCACGCGGATGTCCTCCGGCGGCGGCAGTTGATACACGTTGATGCGATGCGTGAGATTTTCGAGCGCCTCGGGTGTGAGGTCAATGCCCGTGACACGCGCGCCGGCCCGCAACCACTGGATGAAATCCGTGCCGGCGCCGAATCCCACTTCGAGCACCTTCTTGCCATGATAGCGCGTGAACTGGGCGAACTCGTGGATGTAGGCCTGATCGTAATAGCGAAAGGCTTCGACATCTTCGAAATAACCCCGGGAATACTTCTCCGCCTGCGTGGCATAGGTGCCGCAACTCTGGCGGTTCCAGAAATCGCGCACCTGGCTTTTCAAGGATTCTGATTCGATGGGGAACATGTCTTGCTCGGAATGAATGAACCGCCAAAGGGTGCTGCGCCGGCGGGGATGGGTCAAGCAATCAAGCCGCCGGTTTTTCGGCTCGCACCCCACCGCGTCCTGCCTCTACCTTTTCCGCCGTTCCGTTTGCCGACGCGACGAAATTATTCAATGACCAAGAAAGTATTGTTCGAGCAGCAAAGCCAGACTTGCGGCGGGCGCAGCCATATTCCATGAGCGCGCGTCCCCTTACCGTAGCCTGGTTTTCCTTCTTTCCCGTGGAGTGGTTGCCGGACGCACCCGAGGAAGTGCGGCGGTCGTCGCGCCTGCATCCCGCCTCGTGGCAGCGCGTCCTGCTGGATCAATTCATCAACGACCCCAGCCTGCGCTTGCACATCGTCGTGCTGCGTAAACAATTTGAGCGGAACCTGACTTTTGAGCGCAACGGCGTCACCTTTCATCTCGTGAAAGTGCCGGGCGGCATGAGGACGACGACGCTTTTCTGGCTGGATACGCTGCTCATCCGGCGCATTCTGAAACGGGTGAAACCAGATGTGGTTCACGCCTGGGGCACGGAACAGGGCGCGGCATTGGTGGCCAACCGGCTGGGTTATCCGAACGTGGTGACCGTGCAGGGCCTCATCAGTTGGTACGAAAAGGTCACGCCGCAGCCCTGGCAAGTGCGGCTCGCCGGGGTCATTGAACGCTACTCCCTGCCGCGCGCCCAAGTGGTGACCACCGAGGCGAAATTCTCGGTCGGCTGGTTGCGGACGCATTATCCCCAACTGCGCGTCGAGCAAATTGAGCACGCCCCGGATCCGGTTTTTCGTTCCGTGCCACGCCAGCCGCAAGCCGGCCGGCTGCGCTTCCTATTCGTCGGGGCGCTGGATTACCGCAAGGGCGGAGACGTGCTGCTGCAGGCGCTCGACGCCGTGCGGACGGAACTGGATTTTGAAATCATCGTGGTGGGAAAACTGGCGGATGATATTGCCGCCCGGGTGAAATCAAAAACCTCCGCGGAACTCTGGCAACGGGTGGTCCTCAAGCAGAACCTGACGCATTTCCAGGTGGCCGAGGAATTGCGAACCGCGACCATGGCGATTTGCGCCTCCCGGGCGGATGTGAGTCCGAACGCGGTTAAGGAAGCGGTGGTCGCTGGAGTGCCTGTGGTGGGCAGCGCGGTAGGTGGCATTCCGGATTATGTGTTGCCGGGACAGAACGGAATCCTGTTCGCGCCCAATGATGTGTCTGCGTTGGTGGCCGCGCTGCGAGCGGCTCGGCAACATCCCTTGTTCAGCCAGGGAAAAGTTGAACCCGCGGTGCTGGCGCAAATGCGCGCGTATCTGTCTCCCGAATTGATGGCCCGAAGATTTTCCGAAACATACTTTTCCATTGCCCCGGACCGCAGCGGAAGCATCGGCGGCGGGCGGGCGGAGGGGCAATCGGAAGTGGCGGGTAAGCGGGCGTCTTAATCTGATCCGCGACGCGTACGGATTAAGAGGAAGATAAAGGCGCTCTTTCAAAACATCCGTTATGCAGGCGACGGCAGGAGAAGGTGGCGCGGCAAGATTGAGTTAACAGCCGCGCCCAGCGTCCGATCGCCGGTTTTTGCCGGCAGCCAGCACACTCCGCCCGGCACCGCCCCACTGTGGCGCAGGTTCAGGGCCACCATCAGCGGGCGGCGCGCTTCGAACAAAATCGGACGCCCGGGCAGGCGGATTTCGCCCACGAAATCGGCAAGGCCGCGCAACGCGGGTCCCATCTCACCCGGCAGTTGCTCCTGTGCAGCCAGCGGCAGCCGCCCAAGATGAGCGATTTTGACCTCACCGAAATCGTCGCTCAGGTCATGAAAACGCTCCAACGCCTGCTCGGCGAAGACGCGCGGATGCAGGTCAACTGCGCGCCCCGTCCGCTGGCCGTTCACGCGGAAAACGCCATGTTGGCCAGAGGCTCCTCAATCTGGCGGTCAAGGGTGTGGGTGGCAATGGTGGTCACGAATCTCGACGGAGCGCGGCGGTGGCACGGAGACCAGCCGCAGCGTGTGAAGAATGGAAAGTCGCCTGGGTAATTCTCAGCGTCGAGATTTGCGCACAGGCTGCGACTGGGCTTCGCCGCAGCCGCGCTCCGACGCAAGTGACCGCCACTTCTGCCACACGCGTCAGACAAAACGGAGACAGAAACGGCGGGATGCGACGGCACGCAAAGGGAAGTTGACGGCGACAAGTCGCCTGCGAAAAGCGGTGACGAGTCACCGCACTCCAAAGCGCGGGGGTTGGGGCGCCCGCCCAATTGCCGGTTTGGGTTCCGAGGCTTCCCTACGCGGGCGGCGGCGGCGGGACATGCTTAACCAGCAGCGGGATGCTCGCTTGCGATTGTTCATCCAGCGAGAGGTCCACGGAGTAAAGCCCCGGTTCGTCGAACTTGAGTTGCTGGATGTTGATGATGAAGTTGCGCGTGCCGAAGTGCATGTCCTCGGGCAGCACGACTTCCACCGGGATTTCAATGGGCGACATGATGGCGTGGCCGTCGGCGTCCACGAAATTGAGTTTCAACTGGCGCTTGCCCTCGTCGCCGCCGAGAAAGGTCACGCGCAAGGCCACCGCGCATTGCGGATGGATAGCGGGCAACTCGCGCGCGTAGATCGTGTCGAACGCGCCGAGGAGGTTGAGTTTCCCGTTGTCGTCGGTCGCCGCGTCACAGAGGACAGCTACTTGGATGTTCATGCAAGAGGAGGTTAAACCACGAAGCGGCGGGAAAGAACACGAATTTATTTTGGGAAAGCAGAGTCATCGAATGGCGGAGGATGACAGAATAATTGAGGGCAGAATAATCCTGAACTCCGAACTCCGAATTCCCGAAATCCGAAAGAAACCCGAAATCCGAACGCCGAAATCGGCTTGTGTAACCGGATGGCTAAAGGGGTCCGGAGCCAACGCGCGGATCGGACACCTTCGGGCTTCGGATTTCTTTCGGATTTCGAACTTCGGATTTGGGGGTAATGGAACATCCGGTTCCTAACAATTCAGGCGGCAATCACTCGATCGGTTTCCGCCTCCGTCAGGCAACGCCTTAGCGACAAACCGCGTGGGTTTGCAGTCGCTAAGCTGATCCCGACTCTTGCGTTTCGACCGCGGGCTCGGATCTCGCCAGCAAAAATGCCTTCAACTCCGCCGCTGCCTTGCCGCCGAAGCCGGAAACTTCGGCGAGTTGCTCGACCGTGGCGGTGCGCAGGCGTTGCACCGAGCCGAATTTCTTGAGCAGCGCGGCCTTACGCTGGTCGCCGATGCCGGGAAAGTCGTCGAGGATGCTCTCGGAGATTTTCTTGATGCGAAGCTGGGCGTTGTAGGAATTCGCCACGCGATGCGATTCGTCGCGGACACGCTGGAGCAATTTCACGGCGGGATGATCGAGGCCGAGTCGCAACGGCTCGCTCTGGCCGGGGCGGTAGATTTCCTCAAACTCCTTCGCCAAGCCGATGACAGTGAGGTGACTCAGCCCGAGCTTCGCGAGTTCGGCGCAAGCCGCGTTGAGCTGGCCCTTGCCGCCGTCAATGAGAATGAGGTCGGGGAAGGCAGAGGTCGGAGGGCTGGGGACGGAAGGCGGATTGGTTGCGCCCGATCCGCGCTTGCCGCGCCGGAACCGGGCGCTGGTTTCATCCACAAGCTTTTGCAACTCCTGGGGGATCGGTTCGCCGCCCTCGTCGCGGGGTTGGGCCTCGGACTCTGGACTCTGGACTTTGGACTCATTCAGCACCCGCGTGTATCGCCGGCGCACGACTTCCGCCATGCTGGCAAAGTCGTCCTGGCCGGCGACGGATTTGATTTTGAACCGGCGGTAATTCGCCCGGTCGGGCCGGCCCTCCTTGAAACTCACGAGCGACGCGACCTTGAAGGTGCCGCTGATGTTCGAGATGTCGAAGCCCTCGATGCGGTGCGGCGGAGCCAGGAGGTTCAGCGCCTGCGCGAGTTCAGCGAGATCGTGCTGCGGGTCGAGCGACATCGGCAGCGAATACGGCACGCGCGCGAACGACTTCTCCTTCTTCGTCGTGCGCGCGAGATCCTTGATGAGATCGCGCAAGTCAGCAGCTTTCTCGTAATCCTGCGCGACGGCGGCTTTGCGCATTTCGATTTCGAGTTGCTCCTTCATCTCGCTGCACTGGCCGTCGAGGAAATCGCAGGCGGCGCGAACCTGATCCAGATACTGCTCATGGGTCACGTTGCCAATACAGGGCGCGGTGCAGTGTTTGAGGTGCGCGTAGAGACAATGCTTGTAATCGGCTTCGCCGGGGGTGAACACCCGGCAACCGCGCAGGTTGAACTGCTTGCGCACGAGCGCGAGCGTGTTGCGCGCCGCGACCGAGTTCGTGAACGGCCCGTAGTAACGCGCGCCATCGTCCTTCTTGATCCGGGCGAAGGCGAAATTCGGGATTGGGTCGTTGAGGTTGATCTTCACCATCAGGAAGCGCTTGTCGTCGCGGAAACTGACGTTGTAGCGCGGCTGGAATTCCTTGATGAGTTTGCTTTCGAGCAGCAACGATTCCGGCTCGTTGCGCACGACATGCACGTCAAAATCGTGGATCGCCTCGACGAGCGCATTGAATTTCAAGTCCCAGCCCATCCGCCGCGAAGGATGAAAATACTGGCTCACGCGCCGGCGCAGGTCACGGGCCTTGCCGACGTAGATCACCGTGCCGAAGCGATCCTTGTGCAGATACACGCCCGGCTTGTGCGGTACCTGGCTAAGCTTTTTACGGATGTGTTCGGACACGGCCATGGCGGAGACGTTACAGGTTGAGGGTTCAACGTGGCAAGTTGTGCCCTACGGCACTGTGAGCTGGTCAACCTTTGTGGCGGTCCTCAGTCAGCCGGGGTAACAAAAATTCCGGTTGACAGACCGAAGCCAGCGCCGATGGTAGTGCCATTGCGTTGTCCGAGGTTTTCGTTTCGGGCACGTGTATTGACCAAGCAAAACCAACAAACTAATCAATTCCATGAAAATACGCCTGCGTTTGAACCTCCTCCTGCTGGCTGCTGCGCTCGGGGCCTGCACCCCGTCGGCATTGGCCCAAAGCTGCTATCGCCTCGAATGCCCGGACCACATTTTCGCCCGGTGCGAAGGGGCGCTGGGCACGCACGTTTGGTACAACATTCCCGTGACCAACTTGTGCGCCGGCACCCCGAACGCCACTGTCGTTTACAGCATCCCGCCGGGCAGCCTGTTCCCGCGCGGCACGAACATTGTCTGCGCCACGGCAATGCTCGTGACGGGCCAGAAGGTGGCCGAGTGTTGCTTCCCGGTCGTCGTCGCCGGCTGTTGCCCGACCAACTGTCTCGAACTTCTCTGCGCCACGAACGTCGT
>CAIKLQ010000317.1 GCA_903828255.1 uncultured Verrucomicrobiota bacterium | reverse complement strand
GGCCAGACCCGGCTCGTGCCCTTGCACCGCACCGCCATTGGCCCTCTGCGGGCGTACGCGCAACGGCGGCAGAAACTGTTCCCGGGCGCCGAATCCTTTTTCGTTTCCGACCGCGGCGGGCCGCTGCCTTACGGCCGGGTGCAGCCGATGTTCATGCGCCTCCGCGCCGGCCTCGCTTTTAGCCAGCGGCCACCCCGCCTGCATGATTTGCGGCACACCATGGCCTCCACAGTGCTGCAACGCTGGCTGGCCAGCCGCCGGGGCGCTTTGAATCGAGTCCTCGTCCTAGCCCGTTATTTGGGACACCGGAAGCTCGAAGCGACTTACTGGTATTTCACCGCCCGCCCGCAACTGTTGGCGGAGGCCGCCCAACGTTTTGACCCGCACGCTTCATGAAAACGCCTGAACTCGGCCCGTGGTTGCAGCGCTTCTTCCGGGAACATTTGGTGACGCAGCGTAACGTCAGTCCGGCGACCATCGCCGCCTACCGCGACACGTTCCGGTTATTGCTGCGCTTCCTGCACCAGACCCACCCCGGCGACTGTTTTTCGCTGCCGCTGGACGTCTTGAAGGCCAACACCATCCTGCGCTTCCTCGACCACTTGGAGCAGAAACGCGGCAACAGCATCCGCACCCGCAATGCCCGGTTGGCCGCCCTGCGCTCTTTTGTCCATTACCTGAGCGACTGGTTGGGGCCGGAACTGCCTCCGCCGGTGGCCAAACTGCTCGGCATACCGTTTAAGCGACACGCGCAACGATTGGTGGGCTTCCTCAGCCGCCCGGAAATTGACGCGATCCTCAATGCCGCCGATGCCACCTGGACCGGACAGCGCGATCATCTGCTGTTTTTACTTTTGTACAATACGGGCGCTCGCATCTCGGAGATATTGGCGCTGCGGGTTCGGGACGTGGATCTGGATTATCGGCAACTCCAACTTTTAGGAAAAGGCCGCAAGCAGCGGCGGGTGCCGTTGTGGCCCCAAACCCAAAAGCAACTGCGGCGTTGGCTCAAGGACAACCGTTATCCTCCCGACGCCCCTTTGTTGCCGAACCGCTTTGGCCAGCAAATGACCCGCGCCGGGGCCGCCTATCAACTCCAGCAGCTAGTGGCGCGCGCGTCCGTCCAACTGGCGTCGCTCAAGAAACGGCGCATCTCGCCGCATTCGTTCAGGCATTCAACCGCGATGGCGCTGCTGGAAGCGAATGTTCCCCAAGAAGTCATCGCCCTTTATCTGGGTCATGAAGGCCCCAAGAGCACGCATCCCTATGTTGAGGCGAGCCTGGCGATGAAGGAACAGGCGTTGGCAAAGGTTACTCCGCCGAAGGGCAAAGCTCGGCGTTTTCGGCTGGGCGAAAGTGATCTTCGCTTCCTCGACAATCTGTAGTTATCAAAAGGTCGCTATGCCCCACGCACCGCATTTCAATATCGCGCCTGCTCATCTTTACATAACTCCCACCTTTGCATAACTGACGCCGCTCATCGGCCCCGCGGCAAAGATGCTCGGGGCGCGACTGCGGAGGGTTGCTTCATCCAAAGCGCTCGCTTTGAAGTTGCTCGTATCGTGTATGTTCATGTGTGACTTCCTTTCCAACG
>CAIKLQ010000316.1 GCA_903828255.1 uncultured Verrucomicrobiota bacterium | reverse complement strand
TCTCGAACCAAGTCAACGGCTTCCCGTCCCGGCTCGCCAACCCGCTCGCGACGTGATCAAAGGTGATGCGCAGCTTGTCGCCATCCAGGCTCATGGCTTTGAACGTGGGGCCGCTGTAAACCACGTCCGACATACCGTAATCCTTCGCCAACGCCCACGCGGCGAGTCGCCGCCCCACGTCTTGCTTGTTCGCCGGGTGAATGTCCTTGAGGTTGCCGATGTCGTTGATGACGACCATGCCGCTGCCGGGAATGGCTTGCGCCTCCGCCTGGGCCTCCCAAAATTCACCGATCCTTTCGCCGTTGCCGGTGTAATCGTACGGTGCAATCTGCACGTAATAAAACGCTACGTCGTTGTCGCCCCAAACTTTTCGCCAGCCGCCAACGAGCGCCTTCATCCGTTCGGTGTATCGGCGGCCTTCATCGGAATTTGACTCGCCCTGATACCAGATCGCGCCGCGAATAGGGAAGGGATGCAGCGGATGAATCATGCCGTTGTAGAGCGCCGTGGCGTGCTGCACGTCATGCGGCGGTTGCAACTCCGCAGGGTAAGTCGGCATCTTCGAAACGACGGTTCGCCCCGTGAGCGCCTGCCGGGCGGCGCTCAGCCATTGCTCGGTCTCGTTGAGCGTTTGTTCGAGCCGC
Source organism: uncultured Verrucomicrobiota bacterium (assembly GCA_903828255.1). GTDB lineage: Bacteria > Verrucomicrobiota > Verrucomicrobiia > Limisphaerales > JADLHS01 > CAIKLQ01. The sequence continues at coordinate 2,120 of CAIKLQ010000316.1, read as the reverse complement.
TGCTGATGGCGAGCGGTGCGCGGATCGCCCAACTGCACCAGTTCGTATTCCTTTTGCAGCGCGGGCACGGCGGCAAAGCCTTCGGGTGGCGTCCAGGATTCGATGCGTGTGCCGCCCCACGTCGCGTCAATCAATCCCACCGGCACGCGCAATTTCTGCTGCAACTCCCGCCCGAAATAATACGCCCCTGCTGAGAAGCCACCCCAACCGCCCTCGCCAATCGTTTGCGGGGAGCAGACTTTCCAAATGCCTTCGGCTTTGGTTTCGCCCGCTTTCGCCGCTTCGAGATCCGCCTGCGGCTCGGGCGTCCAACGGTTCGCCACCATGAAGAGTCGGATCTCGGGATGGTTGGCCGCGGCAATTTCTTCTTTGCCGTCGCGGCACGCCCCGATGCCCATCTCCATGTTCGATTGCCCCGACGCCAGCCAGACTTCGCCGATCAGCACATCGTCGAAGACCACCGTGCTCGAGCCGCTGACCTTCAGTGCGAACGGCCCGCCCGTTTTCCGGGCTGGCAAGGTGACTTTCCATTCGCCGCGTTCGTTGGCTTTGGCTTGCTGGTTTTCCGGCCCGAGCGCCACTGTGATCGTCTCGTTCGGATCGCTCCAACCCCAGAAGACCAGGGGCTTCTCTTGTTGCAGAACCATGTGGCTGCCGAAAATCCGGGGCAACCGCACCTCCGCCGCCACCGGCCCGACGGCGGCAAGCAGGATGAGCCAGATGCTGGTTTTGAATAAAGGGGATCTTTTCATATCTATTTTTTTTCGGCGGACAGTATTTTGGCTGAGGAAGGAGGCGTCAAGGATTGTCATCCGACCCCGTCTCATTCCACCTGATGCGGGAACGCCGCTTCACCCGCGCCCTGGCTTACGACGCCCACTTCGAGCAGGCAGGCTTTGAAGCATTGCTGCGCCGCAATCCGTCCGCGTGACTCGACTCCTACTCCCGATATTCCGCACTCCGCACCGAACCGCCACCGAGTGGAGCGCCGGTCTGTGACCGGCTTTGGCGGTGCGAGCGCGAAAAGCCGGCCACTGACCGGCGCTCCGCGCACTGAGCGTGTAACACCCAGGCTACGGCATCAACACCCGGTAAAACCTCCGACTCTGATTTGTCCCCGCGGCATCCAGCAGGAGCATGGGGGTGTTCGTGCAGGGGAAGCTGAACAGCGGAGTCCAATTGCTCAACGTCAGGGACGCCTGCAACGTGTAATTGCTCCCCAGCGTGCCGTAAAAGGCCAGTTGGAAACCACCGTTCGTCTGGAAACCCAGCCCGACCAGCGTGCTCTCCGCCGGCGACACCACGAACGACCGCGCCACATCCGCCGCCGCCGAGTAGGTGTTATTGCCGGGTTGCGCCGCCGTTACGGTCACGGTGCCCCAGCCGGTCAAGGTCAGCATGTTGCCGCTCAACGTCGCCGGGCCGGTGACGGAAAAACTCACCGGCAGGCCGGAATCCGCCGTGGCCGTCAGCGGGAACGGAGCGTCCCCCGCCCTCTGCGGACTCAACGCGCCGAAGGTGATGGTCTGCGGGATTTTGCTGACGGTGAAACTCTGCTGTACCGTCGCCGCCGCGTTGTAATTTGAGCTGCCCGGCTGCTAGGCGACCACCGTGACCGTGCCGCCGCCCAGCCGCGTCACCACATTGCTGCTGCTGATGGCCGGCCCGGAGACGACGTTGAACGCCACCGGCAGCCCGGAACTGACGGTGGCGGTGAGCGCGAACGGCGCATCGCCCGCCGAATGAGTGGGGATGTCCACGACTAACAATCCGACAGGGTAGGCAGCGACATAAGCATATTACCCGGATACTGCGGTTTTCCCGGCTGATCCCGGCAGCGGCAACCGCCCAACCGTGACAGGGCTTGCTGGGTTGGCTATGTTGACTACCAGAAGGGAGTTTCCCTCACCGACGTACGCGTAGTTGCCTTGCACATCCAGGCCATAGGCTCCGCCGCCAAGGGCATTCACACGTTCAAGTGGGCTTGCTTTGAAAGAACGGACAAAGAAGTTGAGTCATTTAGTTAGTGGTTTTGGGTTTCGAAGTCAACTGGGGAAAGATAGTCCAAGGCGCTGTGAGCGCGCTGGCGATTGTAAAAGCATTCGATGAATTCAAAGATG
>CAIKLQ010000315.1 GCA_903828255.1 uncultured Verrucomicrobiota bacterium | reverse complement strand
CTTCGGGCCGGTGCGCCAGCCGCGCTTCCAGCGGGCAGCGCGGTTTGAGGGACGGAGCTAATTTGCGTGGTTCATCGTTCATGAGCCACTTCAAATATACAAAACCCTTCCAAGGAGCCAGGGCCAAATGACTTACGCGCGCACAAATCTGACCGCCACTTCCGGTCGCACCCGGCTTAATGTGGCTGATTGACCCGGCGCGGCAATAGTCTTTATGATAGAGGCGGAAACTATGAAAATAAAAATGCTGAAACTCACTGGAACTTTCACCGCCACCTTATTGCTCGCACTCCTCACGGCTTGCGGTCCAGCCTCACCACCCGTCGAAACGCAAGCCCCCGCGACCAAGGCGGCACCGGCGGCCGCGGCTGCGCCAGCCGCGCCCCCCGAAGTCCTGCAACCTGTGCCCGCCCCCGCCGTTGCCCCCGCCTCTGCGCCTGCGGCGGCCCCGCCCGCCGGGGCCATGCGCTATGATGCGCTACCCACCGGCAGCACCACGAAAGTCGAAGGCTCCTCCACCATCCACGATTGGTCTATGGTGAGCAGCATCGTCAGCGGCTCCATCGAGTGCGACGCCAAGTTTCCCGAGTCGGCGCTCACCGACGCGAGCGCAGCCAAGCCCGTCGTGCAAGTGACCGTCCCGGTGCGCTCCTTGAAGAGCGGTAACAAAAAAATGGACTCTGTCATGCAGGAAAACATGCGCGAACCGGAGTTCAAAAAGATCGAATACCGGCTGATTGAACTAAAGCCCAAGTCCGCGGCCGGGGCGACCGGGTCGTTGAAGTTCGACGCCATCGGAGCCCTGACGATCGTCGGCGCCACGGTCACCAACACCATGCCGGTGACCATCGAAAAGACGGACGGCAAGCTCAAGATCACCGGCAGCATTCCCATCAAATTCACCGAATACAAGATGAAGCCGCCGGAAATCAAACTCCTCGGCATGGCGGCCTTAAGCGTCGGCAATGACTTGAAAATCTCCTTCGAGTGGGCGCTTGCGCCGAAAGCGCCGTGAGGAACAGTTCGTTGGAGCGCGGACCCAGCGTCCGCGCTCGGTGGCTCTGTGGACCTGGTGGATTTTCGCCTTGTTTGCTCGGGGCGCTTCGTTAGTCTTCGCCCATGCCAGAGATTGCCAAGTTTGTGAACAACGGAGCGGCGAGCATCACGCCCGGCGTCGCCAAGAAGGTCCTGCGCCAATTGCCGCAATGGAAACTGGAATTCACCCAGATACACGCGCCGCTGTTTCCCCACCTCGTGGACCAGCTTGAATTTCTCGCCAACGCCGTCGAGGACGTGGTCGAAGGCGCCTACGATGAATTGCCCTACGTGGCGGTGTCCCAAGCGGTCTTCGCGGTGATTTATGCCCACAAAAAAGGCGGCGTGATCCCCGACCATGTGCTCAACCTCGGGTACGCGGACGACTCCAGCGTGGTGCGCGCGGTGTTGATTCAGAACGAACGGGCCTTCGCGATTTATGCCAGCACCCAGGGCGTGGACTGGCAACGCATCACCAGCCAGCCTTAAGTCGGACGCGGTCGGACGGGTCCGAATTCTTCGTTTCAGGGACCACCGACCAAAGTTTGGGCAGTCGCCTCGAGACTTCCCAGGTCAGCCACATTCAACATCTGCGCGCCTTTATCAATGCGCTTGAGGAAGCCGCTGAGCGCCGTGCCGGGCCCGAGTTCGATGAAACGAGTGAAGCCCTGGGCCAGCAGGTAACGCATGGATTCCTCCCAACGCACTGACGACGTGACTTGCTCAATGAGTCGCGCGGCAATCTGTTCCGGGCAGCCGTGCGGTTGCGCGGTGACATTGGAAATCACCGGCACGCGGGGGACGGAGAGGGTGGCCTTGGCGAGCTCGGCCTGAAGCTTCGGTTGCGCGCTCGCCATGAGCGGCGAGTGATACGCGCCGGCCACAGGCAATGGAATGGCTTTCCGCGCGCCTTTGGGTCGGGCGAGTTCAATGGCCCGCGCGATTTTTTCTTCTTCACCGGAAATGACGAGCTGGCCGGGGCAATTCAAATTCGCCAGCACCACGCCGGCTTCGGCGCACAGTTCGCGCGTGGGCGCTTCGTCCAGGCCGATGACCGCCGCCATGCCGCCCCGCGTCACCTCGCACGCCTCCTGCATGAAACGGCCCCGCTGCCGCACGATCTGCAGGCCCTCCTCGAAACTCAGCGCGCCCGCCGCCGTGAGCGCCGTGAATTCGCCCAGCGACAAACCCGCCGTGGCCTCGAACTGGAGCGCCGGCACGCGCTCTTTTAGCAATTGGAACGCGACCCAGCTCACGAGAAAAATTCCCGGCTGGGCATTTTCAGTTTTGATCAACTCGGCGTCCGGGCCGTTGAAGCAGACGGCGGCGAGATCGTAGCCGAGCGCGGCGTTGGCGCGGTCGAACCACGCCTGTGCGGACGGGAAGGCGGCGGCGAAATCCCGGCCCATGCCGACGCTCTGCGCTCCTTGTCCGGCAAATAACAATGCGGTTTTTCTCATGTTGGCCGCGAAATAAACACGAATCCGGGGCGCAGCGAAAGGATTGTCTTTTCATTGCCCACCGTCTCTGCGCTTATGTGCCCCCTTAAATTATGCTAAGAGCTGGAATCGTCGGGCTGCCCAACGTGGGCAAGTCCACTTTGTTTAACGCCGTCACCCGCACCCGCAAGGCGGAGGCGGCGAATTATCCCTTTTGTACCATTGACCCGAACGTCGGCATCGTCACCGTGCCGGATGCACGGCTTTACGAATTACAGCGGATCGCCAAGACAAACGTCGTCATCCCGGCGGTCATCGAGTTCGTGGACATCGCGGGGTTGGTGAAAGGCGCCGCGGAGGGCGAGGGGCTGGGCAACAAGTTCCTCACGCACATCCGCGAGGTGGACGCCATCGTGCAGGTTGTGCGCTGTTTCGAGGACGAGGATATTCACCACGTCACCGGCACGGTGGATCCCGTGCGCGACATCGAGATCGTCAACACGGAACTCGTTCTCTCCGATCTCGAAACCGTGAAGAAACGCTTGGAGAAAATCGGCAAGGACGCCAAGCGCGGTGACAAGTTGGCGTTGGCCGAAGAGGCCGTGCTGAAAAAGCTCGAGCCCGCCCTCGACGCCGGCAAACCCGCTTTGACCGTCGCGCTCGCTCCCGAAGAAAAGGTTGTGTCCAAAGCGTTTTTTCTCCTCACGGACAAACCGACGATTTTCGCCTGCAACGTCAAGGAATCTGAACTTGCCGCCGGCGACCAGAATCCCTTCGTCAAAAAAGTTGGCGAGTATGTGAAGACCCACTTGGCCTGTGAAGCCGTGGTGATCAGCGCGCAGATCGAGAGCGACCTGACGGATTTGTCGCCGGACGAGGCGCAGGCGTTTCTCAAGGAACTGGGCGTCGAGGAAAGCGGGGTCGGGAATCTGATTCGCGCCACGTATCATCTGCTGGGACTGCGGACGTATTTCACGGCGGGCGAAAAAGAAGTGCGCGCGTGGACCATCCATGCCGGCGACACCGCACCGAACGCTGCGGGCGTGATTCACTCTGATTTCGAGCGCGGCTTCATCAAAGCCGAAACGGTGGCTTACGGCGATTTGATCCAATGCGGTTCGGTCGCGGCGGCGCGGGAGAAGGGCCTCTACCGGATGGAGGGCAAGGAATACGTGGTGGAAGACGGCGACGTGCTGTTGTTTAAGTTCAACGTTTGAGCGCCGGCCTTTTCTTGTAGCGTCAGGCATCCTTGCCGGACGTAGAGCCGGGATTTCAGCCCGGCGGAAAGAACCTCACGCGCGGGCAATCGCTTTGGGACTTTCGTGCGTCTCGGTCGATTCGGATCGCTTTCTCCGGGCGGCTGGAAGCGGCAAACTACGGTAGGCTAGGAGGCCCGCCGCTATGTTTCAGCGGGCAGATTTCTTCAGCGTGGCGAGGAAGGAAGCGGTTGGAAATTTGCTCCCGGGACACTCGGTGGGAACGATGTTGATTTGGCGGTGGACCTTCACCGTGCTTGCGGACAGGTCGCAACGCTTCATCAGGGCGCGGGTCAAACCTTCCAAGCTGCGCAGTTGTTTCCCGGTCGGCTTCGTCTGGTCGAAATTTCCGATCAGGCAAATGCCGAGGGCGATCTGGTTCTGCCCTTCGCTGCGGAGATGGCCGCCGGCAAACTGTTCCGTCCACCGGTTGCCTACGGCAATTTCGCCGTCCCTCATGCCGTTGCCGTTGCCGATGAGGAAGTGATATGCCAATCCGTGTTCCATGTGGCGTTCGGCGCGATGGTAATGGTCAATGGACTTCAGCGAACCTTCCGGCATACCGCTGTGGTGAATGACGATGTATTTCCAACGCCGGGGCGAGACGGGCGCTTTCACGATGGCCTGTTGCCAGGATTGGTTTAGCGGCGCGGCGGCGGTTGAGGCCTCCGCTTTGGTGGGCGGCGGCGATTTGCCCGGCACGCGCAGATGCTGGCCGACATAAACCTGCGCATGGCCCGTGAGCCCGTTGTGCTCCGCCAGTTGCGACGCGGACAATCCATGACGGCGGGCAATGCTAAAGAGCGTGTCGTGCCGCTGCACGATGTAGGTTCGATCCTCGCCCTGCGCCGGGAGGGCGGTCAGCAGGCAAAGCAACCAGAACCGGCTTGGCAGCCGGCGCGCGAAACGGAGAAAGATCCGGAAGTGGCGCATTTCGTTTTACAGCGGGCATGGGTTAGCATATCCACCCTGCGGCGGGCGAGCAAATTGACCGAGCCGGAGCCGGTCGCCCGGTGGGCCGGGCAGTCCTGTTTCAGAACCGTCACAACCTAGAACGCCCGCGCCACGACGAACCAAACAACCCACGTAAAACAAACATGAAGAAACTTCTGCTCATCGGATTCAGCCTCTTTCTGGCAGCGAGCGCGTTGATGGCGCAGCCGACTAACGCGATATTCACCCGAACCGAAGACGTCATCTACGGTCGCAAGTCGGGCACGGCGCTCACGCTCGATGTGTTTCAGCCCGCCAAGCCCAACGGCTTCGGCATCGCGATGATGGTGAGCGGCGGGTGGTTTTCCTCGCACGAAGCCATCAACCCGGTTTTCTTCCAAGCCCTGCTGAATCGCGGCTACACCGTGTTCGCGGTGGTGCATGGTTCGCAGCCCAAGTTCACGATCACGGAGATCGTGCCGGACATCCACCGCGCGATTCGTTTCATCCGGCATCAGGCGGCAAAGTACGGTGTCGAGCCGAACAAACTGGGCATCACCGGCGGTAGCGCGGGCGGGCATCTCTCGTTGATGATGGGCGTGAAGGGTGGGCCCGGCGACGCCAACGCGAAGGACGTGATTGACCGCGAGAGCAGCGCAGTGCAATGCGTGGCGTGCTTTTTCCCGCCGACGGATTTCTTGAATTACAGCCAGCCGAACGAAGACGCGGTGGGCGTAGGCACGCTGAAAGATTTCAAGCCCGGCTTCGGCCTGCGTTCGGACACCGCGGAGGAACGCCAGAAGCTGGGCCGCGAAATTTCGCCGATCTATTTTGTGTCCTCGAACACGCCGCCGGTGCTCATCATCCACGGCAACGCGGACAAACTCGTGCCGATTTATCAGGCTGAGCAGTTCGTGAAGCGCTGTCAGGACTCGGGCGGGGCGGCGAAGCTCGTGGTGCGCGAGGGCAAAGGTCACGGCTGGGGCGGACTCGACAAGGACCTGGATATTTGTGCCGACTGGTTTGATGAATATTTGCGAGGCGTGAAACCGAAACCGTGAGGGGATTTTGACAGGACGACGAAGTTCGGGAACGAGCGCCCTAGGCCGGAGCGTGGCGTTCCCGCCGCTTCGACTGCGCCGCCATTGACCTTGACGGCACGGGCGGGCCTAGAGTAAACGGAAGGGGTCGTCATTGAACGCAATTGCCGGGGCGAATCCGGCACAACGAAAGTCACCATGAAACTGAAACGAACCAACTCGGTCCTGCTGGGGATGCTGGGGGCTTTGATCCTCGCGGTCACGCTGCCGGCGCAGGACAGCGCCAAGCCAGACGGAATTCTGGAGGGCCCGGGCGTCGGCAAGCTTGGGAATGTGGCGCAAATCGAAGTGCCCGCCGGCTTCATCTTTTTGGACGGCAAGACCACTCGCGCCATGATGAAGCAGCGGGGCGATCCGGTAAGCGGCGAGGAACTGGGCTTGCTGCGAAACACGAACGGGGAGTGGGCCGTTTACTTCGAGTTTTCGGACATCGGTTACGTCAAGGATGACGATAAGGACAAACTCGACGCCGCCAAAATGTTGGAGTCCTACCGGAAGGGCACTGCCGAGGGCAACAAACAACGCGAGGCCGCGGACCGGCCGCCCATCGAAATCGTCGGCTGGGACCAGGAGCCGAAATATGATCCCGCAACCCACAATCTCACCTGGTGTTTGCGCGCTACGAGCGCGGGGCGCGAGTTTGTGAATTACAACACGCGGCTGCTGGGCCGCAAAGGTGTGATGAAAGTGGTGTTGGCTTGCGCGCCAGAAGACTTGCCCAAAATCAAGTCGGAGTTCAACGAGTTGCTGGCCAAACATAAATTCCTGTCTGGCGAATCGTATGCCGAATACCGGCCCGGCGACAAAATCGCGAAATACGGTCTCGCGGCGCTGGTGCTCGGCGGCGCGGCGGTGGGCGCGGCGAAGTTGGGGTTGCTCGGCTGGTTGCTGCCGTTTGTGAAAAAGCTCTGGATCCTGATCGTCGCGGCGCTCGTGGGCGTGGCCAATTTCTTCAAAAAGCTTTTTGGGAAAGTTACCGGGCGCAAGAACGATGACCGGCCAGGCAGTTAACGGGCTGCGTGCCGCATGAACGAAGTGCAGTTGTTGTTCGTCGTGCTGGCGGCGCTCTACGGCTGGGAATGCGCCTGCTGGTTGCGCCGCGGCGCGGTCGCCTTCTCCACCTGGCTCGGCACTGGTTGGCGGGCGTGGCATCCGGATACGCTGGTCGGCAATCAAAATGGTGGATTCATGCTCGCCCCGCCGTTGCCGCCGCTCGGCACGCTGTTCGTGGCCAATCAATTTCCGCTTTCGCTTTCGACTGAAGGCGTGCTCGCTTTCGTCGCCACCAATGTGAATCCGGGCTGGCGTCCCGCGCAAAGCGGACGGTTCGTGAGCTTTGACGACCTGCGCGAGGCGCGCGCACACGGCATCAAGGTGCTGGTCAATGGCGAGCTGCTGATCAAGTGTTCGTCGGCGGGACTCGCGCGGCGATGCGTGGAGCAGTTGCAACAACTCGTCCGGTTGCAAGCTCCCGAACGCGAGGCCGTCCTCGCCGAAAACTTGCGCGGCGCGTTTGATGCCGCCGCGGTGGATCGGCTGCGGCAGGAGTTTCGGAGGCGGGTGCGCGCCGTGCGCGGCTTGAGCAATGGGTTGCTGGGATATGGGTTCGGCGTGGTGCCGGCGGTGATCTGGCACTTCGGTTTCAAGTCAAGCTGGCTGGGGTTGCTAGGGGGACTGATCGGTTTGACCGGCGCCACGGCGTTCTGTTTTTACCGGGCGCATCGCGCGCTTTATCCCAAGGCGGAAGACGAACGCTTCACGCATACACTGACGATCTTGCTCGCGCCTACCACGGCGATGCGGGCGCATGACGCTTTGTCGCGTCCGCTCATGGAGGGATTCCATCCGCTCACACTCGCCAAGGTTCTGTTGCCGGAGAACGACTTTCGCGAGTTTGCGCGGCGCGTGCTGTTGGACCTGCGCCAGCCGGCTTTGCCGTTTTGCCCGAACGACAGCCCGGCGGCATCCGAAACGGAACGCTTGGCGCGGGGCGCGTTGCAATCCGAAGCGGAGAAATTTCTCAAGGCCGCTGGAATCGAGTCGGACCAATTGTGCCGTCCGCCGCTGCCTGCGGACGAAACGTGCCGGGCCTATTGTCCGCGCTGTCAGGCGCAGTTCACCACGGCGGAGGGGACGTGCGCGGATTGCGGCGGGCTGGCCCGGAAGCCCTTTGGCCCAACGGGGTGATGGAATGTGGGAGTGCTGGAGCAATGGGATCCCAACACTCCAACCTCTTTGCTTGAGATTCCTGCGGCGGCGACTACTGTTCCGCCATGCCGATCTACGAATTTCATTGTGAACAGTGCGCGGCGGACAGCGAAATCCTGGTGCGTTCGAGCACTTGGAAGGGAACGAAATGCCCGCAGTGCGGTTCGAGCAAGCTGGCCAAGAAACTCTCCGTCTTCGCGTCTTCCGCCGCGGGAGCTGGAACCAGCGCTCCGACTAGCGCGCCGCCGCCGTCGTGCATGGCCAACCGCGGCGGGTGCGGGTGTGGTCGCGGCGGGTCGCATCGGCACTGATTCGGGTTGCGGATGGCGTTAAGTGGCAAGGGCCGCTCGAACCACACTTGCCGCAAAACACAACCCGTTCCGCCTCACCTCCCCGCCACTTCTTCGGCCCGCAATTCCGTCAGATCATTCACCACCCAGTCCGGCGCGGCGGCTTTGAGTTGAGCGAATTCATGCCCGCCGGTCGCCACGGCGATAACTTTGGCGCCAATGGCCCGCCCGCAGCGGATGTCCAGGGTGGTGTCCCCGATGACGACCACCTCGTGGCCGGGGATTTCTTCGCGGAGCAACCGGGCCGCGCGTTGCCGCGCGACGTGCGCGATTTGGTCGCGGTCCTCGTGGTCGTCGGCAAACGCGCCCATTGTGAATTCCTCCCACAAGCCAAAGTGCCGCAATTTGATTTCCGCACCGAGCCGGATGTTGCCCGTCAACAGGCCAACGAGCGGCGGTTGCGGCAAGGCCCGCAGGTCGCGCAGGAAGGCCCGGATGCCGGGACATTCCTCGGTTCGGCTCTGGGCGAGGAGGTGGTCGAGCCAGAAGACGTAGCGTTCAAAGAACCGCGCGAAATTCTCCTGGCTCGGCGCAATGTCGTTCAACCGGAAAAATTCGCGCACGAGGCTGACGTCCGTACGCCCGGCGAATTTCATCTGCTCCGTTCCCTTCGGGAGGTTGAACTCGGAGGCGAACACTTTGGCAAAGGCCTTCACCCCGGCCCCGCCGGTGTGAACCAGCGTGCCGTCAATGTCGAAAAGCACCAAGCGCGTCATGTGACGCGGAGGTTATTGGACCTCGAACGGGAAGGCAATCGCGACCCTGCTTCCGAGGGCGTTTGAAAGTGGCGGCAGCGTCCGGCATCCTTGCCTGACGTAAAGGGCGTGCTTCCAGCCGTCCGGAAGCGGGCGCGCGCGCCTGTAGGTTCACGAACACGCTTCCAACGTCGCGCGAGGCCATCGCTGTCCCGAAAATCATTGCGGACGCAGGGCGTTCCCTTTGTAATGTTGACTGTGGCCAGTACGTTTGTTGTATCACGAAACCATCTGATTTTCGGGCTTTGCCTGCCTTTGGCGGTGCTGCTCGGCTATCTGCTGGCGGAGCCGTTGGACTCGGGCAGTCTGGCGGTGGTCGGGGTCGTAGTGTGCGTCTTGTGCGTGCCTTTGATGATGCGTTGGCACCACTTGCTGCTGGTCATGGGCTGGAATGCGCTCATCACGCCGGCCTTTCTTCCGGGGCGACCGGCTTTGTGGATGGTGCTGGCGTTCTTGAGTCTTTTCTTCGCGATTCTGGGACGGGCGGTCAGCTCGGACAAGGGGTTCATCCAGGTACCGGCGTTGACGCGATCGTTGCTATTGCTGTTTGGGGTGGTGCTGATTACCGCCCTGATGACTGGCGGGTTCGGTCTGAAAACCTTTGGGTCGCAGAACTACGGGGGTAAAGGATATTTTTTCATCGCGTCGGCGGTCGTCGGCTACTTTGCCCTGAGCAGCCAGACGATCCCGCGCGCGCGGGCACAATGGTACGTCGCGTTCTTTTTCCTGTCGGGCCTGACGGCGGTGGTCAGCAACCTGGCGTATATGGCGGGGTCGAAGTTCTACTTTTTGTATGAGTTTTTCCCGTCCGACCTGGCCATGGAGCAGGCGGCTGCCGATTCCATTTTTCAAAACGATCTGGTCCGGCTTAGCGGATTGGTTTGGGCCTCGCAGGCGCTCTATGGTTTCTTGCTGGCGCGTTATGGCATCCAGGGGTTGTTTGATTTTGCCCGGCCGTGGCGGGTGTTGTTTCTGCTGGGAGCCGTGACGCTCAGTCTGTTTGGCGGCTTTCGGACGGGGGCGGTCTTGTTCGGCCTGACTTTTGCGGTGCTGTTTTGCGTCGAAGGGCTTTGGAAAACCAAAACCTTGTTTGCCGTTCTGCTTTGTGCGGGGATCGTTTCGTTGGGCGCGGCGGCGTTTGTGGACCGGATGCCGATGTCGGTCCAGCGGGCGCTGAGTTTTCTGCCGATCAAGGTGGATCCCATGATCAAGCAAGCCGCGCAGGGCTCGACCGATTGGCGGGTGGAGATGTGGAAATCCTTGTGGCCGGAAGTGCCGCGTTATTTGTTCAAAGGCAAGGGCTACGCGCTCGACCGGCAGGAACTAATACTGCTGCAGGATGCCTCCCTGCGCGGCTATGGCACGGCGCAGGACGTGGCCATGTTTGCGGGGGATTATCACAACGGCCCGCTTTCCGTGGTCATCCCCTTTGGGCTTTATGGGGTGGCGGCATTTCTCTTGTTCCTGGGGGTGGCACTCCGGGTTCTTTACCGCAATCACCGGTTCGGGGATCCGGCGTTGCGTTATATTAACGCTTTCTTGCTGGCCGTTTTTGTGGCCCGGGCTATTTTTTTCTTATGCGTTTTTGGCTCGTTTTACGCGGAACTTTTTTACTTTACCGGGTTGGTGGGATTGAGCGTGGCGCTGAACGGCGGCGAAGTCCGGGTATCCCCGGGGCCGGAGTTGGTTGGAGATTGATTTTCCCGACCCCAGTTGCCATCCTAAAACCATGCCGCCTATCGCTGGAATGAATAATGTCTAACGCCCTAGCCCTCATCCGAACACTGATCATCTACAGCCTGTGCCTGCCGCTGGCAGTCTTTCTGGGCTATCTCCTGGCCATGCCGATGGATCCCGTGAGCTTCACGATCGTGGTGGTGGCTGTGCTCCTGCCCTTGGTGCCGTTCTTGTTGAAGTACCATCATTTGCTGCTGTTCGCTTGTTGGAATACCAGTGCGATGCTCTTCTTCCTGCCCGGTCGGCCGAATCTCTGGCTGATCATGACGGCGGTGAGCTTCACGCTCTCGATCCTGCATCACATCTTGAATCGCGACATCAAGTTTCTGAGCGTTCCCTCGGTGACCCGGCCTTTGATTTTTCTGACCCTAGTGATCATTATCACAGCCAATCTGACCGGCGGCTTTGGGGTGCGGGTAATGGGGAGCGATACAATGGGGGGAAAGCGCTACTTTCTGCTGCTTGGCGCGATCGCCGGGTACTTTGGCATGGCTAGTTACCAGGCCCCGGAAGGACGGGCGATCAATTACGCGACGCTCTATCTGCTCGGCGGGGTGACCGCGATCATCGGGAGTATGGCGGCCTTTGTGAATCCATTCTTTTTTCCGGTTTTCGCCATGTTTCCGGTCGAGGACTTGCAAGCACTCTATGGCGGTGGGACTGAGGAGATAAGCACCATGCGCTTGGGAGGGCTAAGTTTCGCCTGCATGGCAATCTTCTTTTTCTTGCTGGCCCGCCACGGCGTAGCGGGCGTGATCCCCCTCGGCGAAAGATGGAATTTCATGCCCGTGCGGCTGCGAGGTGGATTCGGGGTGAATCATCCGTGGCGGGTTTTCCTCTTCCTCGCCATTATTTGGGTCGCCTTGATGGGGGGCTACCGTTCCATCGCCGTTCTGCTGGCGCTGACCTTTGTCATCCAATTCTATCACGAAGGCCTGTTTCGCAGCCAGCTTCTGCCAATGTTCGTGCTGGCAGGCGCGCTGGTCGTGGTCATTAGTCTGCCGATGGTCAATAAAATGCCCATTACCATCCAGCGGACGCTCAGCTTCCTGCCCATTGATGTGGACCCGGCCGCCCGGCTCGGAGCGGAAGGCTCCACCGAATGGCGGCTCCAGATTTGGAGGGCCGTGTTGCCGACGGTCCCGCGCTATCTGCTCCTCGGGAAGGGATACGCCATTAACCCCAACGAAATGGAAAAGCTCCAGCTTCCCTCGGTGGCCAGCTCCGAGAGTGTCGGGGAAGGCGCCGCGCTCGCTGGGGACTATCACAGTGGGCCCCTCTCGTTGATCATCCCCTTGGGAATTTTCGGCGTGATCGGATTCCTGTGGTTTCTCGTCGCGGGGCTGCGGGTCCTGCGCAATAATTTTCGTCACGGCGACCCGGAGTTGCGCCAGGTGAATACCTTTCTGCTCTCCTATTTCATCGCCCGCACGCTGTATTTCTGCTTCGTGTTTGGTTCGTTCTACGGCGAATTAGCGGTCTTCACGGGCCTAATCGGCTTGAGCGTCAGCATCAACGGCGGGATGCGCAAACCGGCGCCGGCCCCGATCGAAAAACCGGCGTTCACTCAATTCAAACTGGCCCGGGCGACGCGATAATGGTTGTGACAATTGTCCGCAGCTCAACTTCCGCGCCATCCCGCAACTCGAGCGCGGCCTGCCGTCCACGCCGGCCCTCCCATTCTGACCGCCTATGCAGCTCTCGGTAGGCACTCCCAGTTTTCCCAGTTCGCGCTGGTTGCGCCCAGGTGTGGCTTCGGTGGCCGACCAGGGGCTGCCGATGGCGCACATCGTCCAGCACGCCGGCTCGGACGACGGCACGCTGGACTGGCTCTTGCCGGACCGGCGTGTGCAGACCTTCGTGGAAAAAGATGTGGTCCAGTACGACGCCATCAATTGCGGTCGGCGCCGCGCGACGGGAGACATCTTCGCCTACTTGAATTGCGACGAGCAATACCTGTCGGGCATGCTGGCAGCGGTCGTAGAATTCTTCAACCCGTGTTTGCAGCGTTCGCCTTCGAGTTGGCATTGGTTACCTCCGGCAGGCCGTTGCAGACCTATCTCCGGTAATACCGTCCAAGCCGCAGTTATGCAGTTGGAGATTGCGCCACGCGCAACCAGCTACCCAGGAAAGTGCCTCCCGTTTGTCTCCATCTTGAAGCCGCTCATTCACCGTGTCGGGGCGGTATTGGACGTCGGGGAATCCTCGCGGCTAGGTGGTCCATTGGGTCTCAAAGCTAGGCGGGACGCCGGTCCAACTGCCCGGGAGCTACGCCGCTGCAGGCACAGCCGCCGGGCTGCGCGCGTCGCGGTTTCAGAGCCGGACGCCAATCGAGATCGGCTGCGATCAAACTCTGAAGGGCCTCCTCCAGAGCCACTTCTCGGGGGAGGCGGTTTATGAGCGATCACCCGACGATTTCAGTGGTGACCCCATGTTTCAATAGTGCCACCACGATTCGCAAAACCATCGAGAGTGTGCGCCGTCAGGGTTTTGCCGCCTTGGAACATATTGTAATTGACGGTGGTTCGACGGACGGGACGCTCGAAGTCCTGCGGAGCTATTCTCATCTTCAATGGATTTCTGAGAAAGACGAAGGCCACTACCACGCCATGAATAAGGGCCTTGCCCGCGCTTCAGGCGAATTCGTGGTCATCTTGAACGCGGACGATTGTTTTCGCGAGGGGACGTTGAGGGTCGTGGCGCGAGCCTTCAAGGATCATCCCACTTGGGACGCGCTGTTTGGCGACGTGATTTTTGTTGACGAACAAGAGCGCGAAATCTACCGGCGTGCGGAAGCATTGTATGATTACCGGGTGTTGCTCTACGGAGTGGATTACATCTGCCACCAAACCCTGTTCGTAAGCCGGGCAGTGCATGAACGCTTGGGCGACTATCGGCACAAGGAGTTCCTGAATTCGGCCGACTACGAGTTCAAGCTCCGCTTGGGCCGCGCCGGTTGTCGCGTCGGACATGTGCCGCAATATCTGGTTGATTATCGCTACCATACTCAGGGGCAGTCCGCGGATCTGCGAGTCACGCGCAACATGATCCGCGAGGCCGTCCTCATTAAACGCGAATACGGGAACCCCGGCGGCTGGCTGGGCCGCTGTCTGAAGGTCTGTTACAAAGCCAAGCGGCAGGCGCAGAAACTACTTTACCGGGGCCGATGCGATCTGATTCCCGGGACGTGGAAACTCAAACCACACATGCGGGAACGAACGGACTTCTCCTCGAACATCGGCTTAGACAAGTTGTAGTCTCCGTCACCCATTGGCACGTCCTAGAGCAAGGTGACTCGGCAGGAGGATGGCGTCACCGGATCGCGGACGGTGCGGGCGTTGGGGTCGCGGCGATTTGGAAAAGCCCGCGCTGGAGACACTGGTTGCCAATCGTTTCCGCCAACTTTTGAGAAAAGGCCGCCGTGTAGTGGTGTACGTCCACGTAGAGCAGGGTCTTTTCATCTTGTTGCAGGTCGGCGCACCAAAGGAAATTCGCGCCCAAAGTGCCTTGCTCGAAAATCCCGTGCATTTGCTCGTAGCCCAAGCCGTGAATCATTCGCGGCTTGGCTGTCGTCCCATACCACAGAAAATATTTCAGATCGTAATGGTACCACGGGATCGGCTGCCACGCGAAGACCGGGATCACGCCTTTCGCGTGGCACAGAGCTTCGATCATCGCCTTGTTGTTGCGGTAGGTAGTGATGGCCCGGGCGGCCCGGGCGGTTTCCTTTGTGAGTTCTTCCGGCTCGGGCTTTTTCCGGGCCCGGATGGACTGGGCCAGGCGCGCGGCGGGAAGCTGGTCGGCCAACGCCGCGAGCAGCTTTCGCTTTTCGTGGGCTTGTTCAAACGCCGCTTTGAAACGCTCGCGGTAGGCCGGCGTGTCATCCGCCTGGATGAAGTCGTTCAATCCATCTACAAACAAAGCCACATTGGGGGTGAAGCCCTGGCTGAGCAGGCGTTCCAGCAGGAGCCGCTCCTGCGTGGAATAGAAGAAACTGGTTCCGAAGTTGTACACGCAAACCCGGCGTGCGGTGCTGGCTGCCAATACGGCTTGCAGTCGGGACGGCACGGTTTGTTCGTCCGGCAGCGCGCTGCCAAACATGGTGGAACCCCCGAACACGAACACATTGAAATTTTCCGGGTTGGGCGGCCAGGGTCCTTGATTCTGGATCTGCCGAAAACCGTTTTCACTCACGTTGATATACTTCCCGCGCAGGGCGCCTTCCCGGAACATCACGTAGTCCTCGTAATTCATGACGCGGCCATAGACTTCCTGCAACAACGCGGTTCGGTCCTTGACCGCCCAGCCGGGATAGGCGGCAGAGAGAAATTCCTCCGAGCGGACCAGCAGCAGATTGGTCGGTTGCCGCCAATCGTGCAGCGCGTAAGCCACCCACACCACG
Organism: uncultured Verrucomicrobiota bacterium; assembly: GCA_903828255.1. Lineage (GTDB taxonomy): Bacteria > Verrucomicrobiota > Verrucomicrobiia > Limisphaerales > JADLHS01 > CAIKLQ01. The sequence goes on along the minus strand of CAIKLQ010000315.1, from coordinate 15,242 downwards.
AAGTTGCCCGCCACGAAGAGCAGGAGCGTATTCAACACCAACGAGGCCAGCAGGCGATGCCCCGCCACGAGTTTTCGGAGCAACGGATTTCGCGGCCCCTTGAGCGGATCACGAGACATGCGGCAGGATCAAAACAGCGTATAGATGAACGGGGCCAGCCCCGTGCCCGACAGCAGAATCAGCACGCCGAACAACAGCAACACGATCAGAATGGGCAGGAGCCACCATTTCTTGTTTTGGCGGAGGAACCCCCACAGCTCGCCGAAGAAACCCGCTTCGTTCTGCTCTTTGGCCGTCTTCTCAAAATCGCTCTGGTTCGGTTCGCGCATGAATCCAAAATAGATGGAACGTTCGGGGGAGTCTAGTATTGCCGCAAGTACCGGCGCACATCCTCGGGCAGGGACTTTGCCGTCCAGAAACTCGTGCGCTCCGGCGGCGGCGCCGCGCGGTGGAGCAGGTCGCGCCCCCGCAGGCGGAAGAACAGGGCCACCGGCGTAATCACGCAAAAGTACATCACCGCGAGCATGACCTGGGAAACCACCCACCCCACGGGAAACGCGACAATCATGCAGCCGATGTAGAGCCGCCGGATGGTCGCCGGAGCGACCAACCCCAGTCCGCCCACGCCCACCGCAAGCGCGCCCAACACTAGCGCCGCCGTATGATGTCCGCGCGCCAGCCATTGATGCCCCGCCCCCGCCAGCAGAAACCCCAACCACGCCCCGGCGAACTGCCGCAGCACCGTTTTCGGCGGCTGGAATTGGATGTCAGACCATTTCATGGCGGGGGTATCAATCGAGTTCGAATTGGGCCAGGTGCTTGGCGCGCTCGGCCTCAGTGAGTTTCTTTTCCATGCGTTCCTTGCGGAGCACGAAGTCCTCCAGCACGAGCACATCCATGTCCGTGCTGAGGAAACAGCGGTAGGCGTCCTGTGGTGAGCCGACGATCGGTTCGCCGCGGATGTTAAAACTCGTGTTCACGATGACGGGACAGCCGGTCTGCCGTTCAAACGCTTTCATCAGCCGATAAAACCGCCCGTGCCGCTTCTCATCCACCGTCTGGAGCCGCGCGCTGTAATCCACATGGGTGACCGCTGGCAGCGTGGAGCGGGGGATGTTCACCCGCTGCCGCAGGTCGGGGTGTTCCTGCATCTTTTTGGCTTCCGCGTCAGACAACTTCACCCGATGCTTTTCCAGCACTGGTGCCACGAGCAACATGTACGGGCTTTCCTGGTCCGACCGCAGGGCGAAGTAGTCGCTCACGCGTTCCTGCAACACACACGGCGCGAAGGGCCGAAAGCTTTCCCGAAATTTGATCTTCACGTTCATCGTGGCCTGCATCGCCGTGTTGCGCGCGTCGCCGATGATGCTCCGCGCCCCCAACGCGCGCGGGCCGAACTCCATCCGCCCGGCAAACCAACCGACGATTTTTCCCTCGGCCAGCAACCGCGCCACTTCTTCGAGCAACTCACACTCATTCGTGAATCGCTCGTGCGGGGCCTGCATTTCGCCCAGAAAACTTGCGACCTGCTCGTTCGAGAACCGCGGCCCGAGCAAGCTGCCCTTCTGGCTGTCCTGACCATTGGGTTGGCGCGGCTTGTTCATCAACTGATACCAGACGAAGAGCGCAGCTCCCAAGGCGCCGCCGGCATCGCCCGCCGCCGGCTGAATCCAGACATTCTCAAACGGCCCTTCCCGCAGCAATTTGCCATTGGCCACGCAGTTAAGCGCCACGCCGCCGGCCAGCACCAGGTTTTTCAGCTTCGTCTGCCGGTGAATTTCGCGCGCCATGCGGAGCATGATTTCCTCGGTCACCGCTTGAATACTCGCGGCCAGGTCCATGTGCCGTTGCTCCAGCATCGCCTCTGGTCGGCGCGCGGGACCACCGAAAAGCTCGTGAAACCGCTCATTGGTCATCGTCAACCCTTGGCAAAAGTTGAAGTAGCCCATGTTCATCCAAAAACTCCCGTCGGGCTTGAGTTCGAGGAGGTGCTTCAGGATGAGGTCGCGATATTGCGGCTGGCCGTACGGAGCCAAGCCCATGAGCTTGTATTCCCCGCTGTTGACCCGGAACCCGCAGTAATACGTGAAAGCGGAATACAGCAATCCGAGCGAGTGGGGAAATTGCAATTGTTGCAGCAGCCGCAACTTGTTCCCTTCCCCCACGCCGGAAGTGGCGGTGCTCCATTCGCCAACCCCGTCCACCGTCAGGATGGCGGCGCTATCGTACGGGCTGGGAAAAAAGGCGCTCGCCGCGTGGCTCTCATGGTGATCGGTGAAAACCAACGGCGTCTTGCGCGCCGTGCGGAACTCTCCCCGCAGCGTGCGCCGCAAGTGAAGCTTGTCTTTCAACCAGACCGGCATGGCCATCCGGAAACTCTTGAACCCTGCCGGCGCATACGCCAGATACGTCTCGAGCAACCGATCAAACTTGGTCAGCGGCTTGTCGTAAAAAGCGATGTAGTCCAATTGCGCGGCTTCCAGGCCGGCTTCCTTCAAGCAATAGGCCACGGCATTGGCGGGAAAGCCCGGATCATGTTTCTTGCGGGTGAACCGCTCCTCCTGGGCGGCGGCCACAATGTCCCCATCCACGACGAGCGCCGCCGCGCTGTCATGGTAAAACGCCGATATGCCTAAAATCGCTGCCATTCAAATCCCGTGCTAATTCGGGCGTTTTAATAACCAAACCCCGGGCGCGTTCCAAGTCAATTAACGGGTCCCGTGCGGTGGTCGGCGCAATTTCCCCCGCCGAACTTGCCGCCGCAAGCTCGCTCATGATGCCTGTTGCGGAGGACCCCGGGTGAGAATTCCCCGAGACGATTCGCGCTTTGAACCCCTGAACCGTAGCCGCCGACACCGGATCGTGCGCAGCGTTTGGAGTGCGGCGAGCTTGCTCCCGCGTTGCGCCCGCCGGCAGGGGACCGCGGCAGCAAGCGGCGCGCAAACTATCACCTAAACCAAAACGCCGCCCGCGGAAAAATCCCCAGGCGGCGTTGTTGGAAATGAAACGATTACTTCGGCGCCACGGGCGCGGCGTTGGTCGCCATGCCCGATTCCAAATTGGTGAGGTTTGCGGCGGTCGTTGTGAGCATATTCGACACGGTTGAAACGGCGGCTGGCGCAGCGGTTGGCGGCGGCAATTGGGTTGCGGCCTGTTTGTTTTCCTGCTCCACCGCTTTCGTGAAATCTTTGGCGTCCCGCTTGAACACCCGGCCTTGCGCCAGTCCGATGACGAGCAGCAACACAAAGAACGTGACGGTGGCGTACTTGGTCGCCTTCGTCAGCACATTGCCCGCGCCCGCGCCAAACAGCGCATCGGTGGCCGCGCCGCCGAACGCAATGCCCGCCCCGGCGTCCTTTTTCGGCAGTTGAATCAGCACCAGCAAAATCAACAACGTACAGTCCAACACCAACACGACGGTCAATAATCCAATAAAGAAAATCATAAGCTTGGTCTAGTTCTACACGGAATTCTTCACGATGTCAGCAAAACTTCGCGACTCCAAAGCCGCCCCCCCGACCAGCGCGCCGTCCACGTCCGGCTGGCTCATCAACTCGTTGGCATTGGCGGGCTTGACGCTGCCGCCATATTGGATACGCACCTTCCGGGCCGTGGCTTCGTCGAAGAGTTGTCCGAGCACGCCGCGAATGAACGCGTGCGCCGCCTGGGCCTGCTCCGTGCTCGCGGTCTTACCCGTGCCGATGGCCCACACGGGTTCGTAGGCCACGACAGTTTCCACCATCTGTTCCTTCGTCAAACCGGCGAGGCTGCCGCGCACTTGGGTTTCCAGCACTTGCTCCATCTGATTGGCTTCCCGCTCTGCCAGCGTTTCGCCCACACAGACGATGGGCTTGAGCGAAGCCGCGTGCGCCGTGGCCGCCTTCTTCGCGATGAGCGCGTCCGATTCCTTCTGATACTGGCGGCGCTCCGAATGGCCCAGAATGACGTAACGCACGGAAAACTCCTTGAGCATGCCGGCGCAAATCTCCCCGGTGAACGCGCCGAAATGATGCTCGCTCAGGTTCTGCGCCCCGAGCTTAATGTTCGAGTCGAGCGTGGCTTTCGAGACCGATTCGAGCGCCGTGAATGGTGGGCAGACGACGATGTCCACTTCCTTCACGTTGGCGAGGTCGAGTTTGAGACTGCTGGCCAGCGCGAGCGCCTCGGCCACTGTCTTGTTCATCTTCCAGTTGCCGGCGATGATGAGTTTGCGTGGTTTGTTCATGGTGAAAATATCCAAAGGACTAAGGACCTAAATACCCAACTACCCCAATACCCAATGAGCTTCACTTGGGGGCTTGGGCGTATGGGTGTTTCTATTCATTTGTTGTTGAGTGCCGCTACCCCAGGCAGTTCCCGGCCTTCCAGAAATTCCAGACTCGCCCCGCCGCCGGTGCTCATAAAAGTCACCTTGTCGCCGAGCTTGGCCTGATTCAATGCCTTTACGCTGTCGCCGCCGCCGATGATGCTCTTGGCCCCGTTCTGTTGCGTGGCTTCCACGACGGCCTGCGCCACGGCATTCGTGCCAGTGGCAAAGCGTTTGTCTTCAAAAATACCCATCGGGCCGTTCCACAAGATCGTTTTCGCGCCCCGCAAAACCTCGGCAAACTTCGCCGCCGTGGCTGGGCCGATGTCCACGCCTTCTTCGTTGTCTGGGATGTTGTTCTCCGCGAGATTGCGCGGGTTGGTGAATTCGATGACCGGGCGGCCCTTCTTGTTGAGCTTGTCCGTCTTGACCGGCGTCACGACGGTGTTGTCCGTCGGCAGCAGGAATTGCACATTGCGCTCCTTGGCCTTTGCGAGCGCGGCCAACGCGACGTCCGTCTTGTCCTTCTCGACGAGCGACTGCCCAATCTTGAAGCCCTGCGCGAGCTTGAACGTATAAGCCATCGCGCCGCCAATCAGGATGCTGTCCGCCTTTTCCAGCAGGCGATCAATGACCTTGATCTTGTCGGAAACTTTCGCGCCACCAAGGATGACCACGAACGGCCGCGCCGGATTGTCCAACTCGTCACCAAGAAATTTCAATTCGCGCTCCATCAGCAAACCCGCCGCGCACTGTCCGCCGCGCTTGGTGACGACCCGCGCCACGCCTTCGGTCGAAGCGTGCGCCCGATGCGCCGCGCCGAAGGCGTCATTCACATAAATGTCGGCGAGTCGCGCCAGGTTTTCGGAGAACGCCGGATCGTTGGCTTCCTCTTCGTTGTAATAACGGGTGTTTTCCAGCAGGATCACGCCCCCGGGAGGCAGGGCCGCCGCCATTTTCTCAACGGCTTCGCCGATGCAATCATCCGCGAAATTCACGTTGCAGCCGAGCAATTCCGCCAGTCGCGCCGCGACCGGGCGCAGCGACATGGAGGGCTCGCGTTTGCCCTTGGGCCGACCGAGATGTGCGGCCAAAACCAACCGACCGCCCTGCTGAATCAGCAGGCGCAGCGTCGGCAGGGTTTCCACGATGCGCGTGGCATCGGTGATGACCATTTGCCCGCCCTGCTCTTCGAGCGGGACGTTGTAATCCACGCGCAGTAACACGCGCTTTCCATTCACATTCAAATCACGAACCGTGAGCTTTGCCATATTTTCTTCCGCTGTTGAAAATCATCCCGTTCAGGGCTGCATAGGATAGCCAGCGGCGGCCCTGAGTCAAAAGGTTTTCAATGACCGGGTAGTGGCGCGGGCGTCCTCGCCTGCGACCGTGCCCGGGAGCGGCTCGCTCGCCGGTAACTGGGACGGTGGTCGAACCCCTGGCAGCCGAGACGGCGGCCCCACTACCAAACCGCCTCCGTGCCGGGCCGGTCGCCCCCGCCGTCACAGCTTCGCGTTGACGGCGCTTCCTGCCCCGCGCGGGATGACGGCCTCTCGTGAACCACCGGCCACAAACTCGTGCGCTCGTCATCAGCCTTTTGCTGATGCCGCCGGTCGCTTCGCTACTCGCCACTCCGGGACAATCCTTCGAGGACGCGAAAAAGCACTGGGCCTACCAGCCGATCACCAATCTCTCGCCGCCGATGGTGAAGAATTCCAGCCGCGTCCAATCGCCGATTGATGCGTTCCTGTTGGAGAAGCTGGAGGCGCAGAATCTCACCTTCGCGCCGCCGGCCGACAAGCGCACGCTCCGGCGCCGCGTTTTTTACGACCTCATCGGCCTGCCGCCGCCGCCGGAGGAGATTCGGGCTTTCGAGCGCGAGGGCTCGCGCAACGCGTTCGCCAAAGTTGCGGATCGCCTGCTCGCGTCGCCGGGTTACGGCGAGCGGTGGGGGAGGCATTGGCTCGCCGCGGCGCGTTACGCCGCCACGAAAGATCCGGTGCTGGCTTGCGGGCAGGACGCCTTGCGGCCGTTTGCCTACACGTACCGCGACTACGTCATCCACCTGCCCGAGCCATTCGAGCCGTACATTTTCAAACGCGGTAATTCGTCACGACTGGGCCAGGCCGTGCCGCGCGCTTTTCTAACGGTGCTGAGCGATGGCCAACCGGTTCCGTTTGCCCACGGCAGCGGACGGCTTGAGCTTGCCCACACCCTCATTTCGCCCGCCAACCCGCTCACCACCCGCGTCTTCGTTCAGCGCGTCTGGAGGCATTATTTCGGCGAGCCGTTTACCAACTCGACCACCGACTTCGGCGCGCGCAATGAACCGCCAGCCAATGTCGCGTTATCAACTGAGCGTCAGCGCGGGCTCTCATGTCCACGGCAACGGTTCTGAAAGCAGAACTTCCGTCTTCAACATGGAGTGGTAAGAGTCGCCCCACTGAACACCGAACACTGAATACTCTCTCACTACAACGCCGCCGGCTCTAACTCGAAGCGATGCGCGATTCGCTCCTCCTGAGTTCCGTGCAGCTCGACCTCGCAGTCGGCGGTCGTGCCGTGGAGGGTGCGAGCGATCCACTGAATCACCGGCGCACCGTTTATGGTCTGGTGGACCGGCAGGATTTGCCCGCGTTTTATCGCGCGTTTGATTTTGCCGTGCCCGATCCATGTGCCGAACGGCGTTCGAGCATGACCGTGCCGCAGCAGGCGCTGTTCGCGCTCAACTCGGCGTTCATCATGGATCAGGCCCGTGCGCTGGCGCGGGAGCCGACGAAAGCGGAAATCGCTGCCGGGTTGCGTTTCGTTGAAGCCGCCGCCACCGTACCGGAAACGGAAGACGCCCTGACGCCGTGGGAACAATTCGCCCAAGTCTTGCTGGCGACGAATGAGTTGCTCTTTTGGGACTGATCCAGATCCATGCAAAGGCGCAAAGCTGGAACCCGGAAACTTGGGGGATGACACACGCAACCTGCACCCATCAAACAGTGCTTCACTGTTTGCCGGCTGCCTTGTTCGCCTTCTTTGCGCCTTTGCGTTAAGAATCTACTGCATGGATTCGGCTTAGCACTGCTTCACCGGCTCGCCAGCCAGGGCAATGTTTGTGGCGGGACTGGCCAACGGCGGCGACCAAATCATTCCCAGTTCGCGAATGTCGTTGGTTGCGTCCCTGGGCAATCGCTCGATTGCCGAGATGGCGGTCGAGCCAATTGTTTGCTGCGGTTCATCCGCTGCGACCGGGGACCGGTCGGGCCCCGTTGCTTGCGGCTGCGCCGCGCTGCGCCTCTGCTTCAAGTTCAAGCCCAGTCCAACTGCCGGGGTTCGGCCAAGCGGTAGAGGAAAGTCTTGAAGCCGGAAACCCGCGCGCCACCGGTGCTACGCCATCAATGCCATCTGCCGCGGCGTCAGCAGCCAGGCCAGCGTGGCGCAACGACCGGGGCGCAAAGTTTCGATCTCCAATTTGCACAGCCCGCCTTTCTTGAAATCCATCGCGATGTGCGCGTCGCCGCTGGTCAGCGTTGAAATCAGCTCGCTCAGAAACGGCTCATGGCCGACCAGCAGAACTTTCTCCGGCTGGGGGGTCATTTTGTTCAGCGCGGCAACGAGAGCTTGAGGGTCTCCGTCTGGCGTCAGGGCTTCTGAAAATTCCAGTTTCTTTTTAAGCCCGAGCGCGGCGGCGACGATTTCCGCCGTCTGTCGGGCGCGCAGGTATGGACTGGAAATGATCAGGTCAAACGTCAGCCCCATCGCTTCCATTGCGTCGGCGATTTGTTCCAGGCGGCGTTCGCCTTTGGGCGTGAGCGGGCGGTCCGCATCGCGCTCGTAACCGGGCGTGTCCCGCTCGGCGGCGATGCCGTGGCGTAAGAGAAAGAGGTTCATTTTTTGCGGGGCGCAAACGGCGAGGGGGTGAGTTCCACGCGCGGATAGCGGGCGACGCCTTTCGTGGTTGCGCCGGGCCGGCGGTCGTCCGGGTTCGTCAACGCCATAAAGTCGGCCTGGCTGCGGCGACGCGGTTTGTCATCGGCGACGGCGATTCGCTGATACGAACCGTCGGATTGCAGCACGCGAGCCTTAGCGGTGTCGGCAAGGCTGGGGGCGAGCACCTCGCGGATGATGCGCTCGCGCAGATTCCCGTCCTCGATCGGGAAAATGGTTTCGATGCGCCGGAAAAAATTGCGCGGCATCCAGTCGGCGCTGCCCAGAAAGACTTCCGGCTGGCGCGCGTTCTCGAAGTAAAAAATCCGGCTGTGCTCGAGAAAACGATCCACGATGCTGCGCACGGTGATGTTGTCGCTGAGCCCTTTCACGCCGGGCCGCAGCGCACAAATTCCGCGCACAATCAAATCAACTTTCACGCCGGCCTGCGACGCACGGTAGAGCGCCCGGATGACCTCCGGCTCCACCAGCGAATTCATCTTGGCGATAATCCGGGCGGGCAACCCGTCGCAGGCGTTGGCCGTCTCGCGCGCGACGAGTTCCAGCATCCGCGCATGGAAATTGAACGGCGAGACGATCAACTTCTTCATGCCCTGAAACTGGCAGATGCCTGTCAGCAGGTTGAACAAGTTGGTGGCGTCCTCGCTGAAGTCCTGCCGGGCGGTGAAAAAGCCCAGGTCGGTGTAGAGCTTCGCGGTGGTGGGGTTGTAATTGCCCGTGGCCAGATGCACGTAGCGCCGGATGTCGTTGCCCTCGCGGCGCACCACGAGCGCGACCTTCGCATGGATTTTGAAGCCGACCAGACCGTACACGACATGCACGCCGTTTTCCTCCAACCGCCGCGCCCACTCGATGTTGTTGGCCTCGTCAAAGCGGGCGCGCAATTCCACCACCGCCGTCACCTGCTTGCCCTGGTTGACCGCGTCCATCAGCGCGCCAACGATGCGCGAGTCGCCGCCGGTGCGGTACAGCGTCATCTTGATGGCCAGCACGTCGGGATCGGCGGCGGCCTGCTGGAGAAAATCCACCACGCTGCGAAAACTCTCATACGGATGATGCATGAGCACGTCGCCGCGCCGGATGGCCGCGAAAATGTCCTTCTGCCCGCGCAACGGTTTGGCGTCGGGCGCGACAAACGGCGGGTCGCGCAACTCCGGCGAATGATCGCCCGCGCTGAGCATCATCAGCCGCGTCGGGTTGAGCGGGCCGTGAACCAGATACAAGTCGTCTTCCGTCAGCTTGAGCGTGCGCAGCAGTGGCGTGCGGACGGTTGCCGGACATTCATGGTCAATCTCCAGCCGCACCGCGTCGCCTTTCCGCCGGTTGCGCAATTCAATTTCCACCGCCTTGAGCAGGTTGCCCAAGTCGCCCTCGTCAATGTACAGCTCGCTGTTGCGCGTGACGCGAAACGGCCACCAGCCGAGAATTTTCGTCCCCGGAAAAATATCCGCCAGAAAATGGCCGATCAACTGGCCCAGGAAAACGTAATCCTGCCGGCCATCCGCGCGCGGCAAGCGGACTAGGCGGGGCTGGCCGCGCGGGATTTGCACCACCGCCGTGTGTTTGAGCACCTTGCCGTCCTTCACCAGCTCCAGCCGGATGACGAGATTGAGCGACTTGTTGAGCAGTTGCGGAAACGGATGCGCCGGATCAATCGCCAGCGGCGTGAGCACCGGACGCACCTGATCGCGGTAAAACTCCTCCAACCAGACCAGGTCGGGCGCGTCGAGTTCCGACATTTTCAGCAGCCGGATGCCGCTCTGCGCCAGCGAGGGCTGCAACTCCTCGCGCCAGCAACGGTATTGGTCCTCCACCATGCGGCGGACGCGGCGGACGATCGCCTGAAAGGTTTCCGTCGGCGTGAGGCCATCCACGCTGCGCTCGCCGCCGCCGCTTTCGATCTGCTGCTTCACGCCCGCGACGCGCACCTCGAAGAACTCGTCGAGGTTCGAGCTGACAATCGTGAAAAACTTGAGCCGTTCGAGCAGCGGATTGGCGGGGTCGAGCGCCTCGTCGAGTACGCGCTGGTTGAACTCCAGCCAGCTCAACTCGCGGTTGATGAAGTGTTGGGGCTTGATTTTAGATGTGTTCACGCTCGGAAAATTGGTGGGCCTGCCCGGACTTGAACCGAGAACCAAAGCATTATGAGTGCTCTGCTCTAACCATTGAGCTACAGGCCCGACCCGCAGATGATCTCAGAAACCGGAGCCACATTCAACAGCAGAGGCTGCAGGGGGTGCGATTGGAAGTGGCGGTCAACGTGGCGGTAGGCATCTGGCTTGCCGTAGCAACGGGCTTCCCAGCTCGGCGGAAAAAATGGGTTGGCGCATTGACCGTCTGGAGGAGTTGCGAATCGGCAGGCGCGCAGAGTCCGGCTGCCGGGTGGCTGGAAGGCCCTTTACGTCAGGCAAGGATGCCTGACGCGACGCCCGTTGATCGCCCCTTCCAGTCGGGCCTGAACGGGAGTGACCGTCAGCGGATCATTTCAGGGACAGAATCCAGTCGCCGAGAATTTTGACGTCCTCCGCCGCCACCATCGGAAACGGGGGCATGAGGGCTGGCCCCCACTTGCCCGAGCCACCCTGACGAACTTGTTCGGCGATTTTGGCCAGCGCCGTGGGATCCGCGCGGTATTTCGTGGCGATTTCCTTGAGCGCCGGGCCGACAATTTTTTTGTCCAGCCCATGACACAGGGTGCAGCCAAACTTGAAGCCCAGCGCTTCGGGCGTTTTGGATTCTGCCACCAGGCTCGGCGTCACGGGGCTTGCGGGCGGGCCGTTCGTTTTCACGCCGTAGTTCTCCACGAGATAATCCAGCAACGGCTCGACCTGTGCGTCCGGAATCTGCGCGTCGTATTTCTCGCGCATCTTCTTCACGGACGCAGCCCAGAACGTCCGAGGAAACGGCGGTTGCGTGGCGACGTATTCGACCGAGTGGCAAACGAGGCACTGGGCATTGGCAAGCTCCACGCCTGCGGCCGGTTTGAACGAAGCCGTTTCCGGCGGCAATTCGATCTGGAGCGGTTCGCCGGATACGAGCGAAGGCAGGAGCAACGTCGCGGCGGCGATGCCGAGTTGAAACAGAATTTTCTTCATGGGCTTCAAACGGCGGTGATCCGCACGGTTTCGACGACGTTGCGCATGTAGCCTGCGGGATTCCAGAGCGGCTCCAGCGGCTGCGTTTGCCCGATGCGATTGGTGGCGCGGGCTTGCAACACAATCTCACCGGCTCGTTTGGGCGTGAACGGCATCGTCCACTCGCGGAACGAATACTTGCCGTGATCCTTACCGAGAGCGGTTGCGCGCCAGACTTTGCCGCCATCCGTGGAAACCACCACGTCGGTGATGCCGTAGCCCCCATCGAACGTGATGCCGCGCAACGGGTGCGGTTGCCCGACCCCGAGCTTTTCCCCGTCCGCCAGGCTCGTGATGAACGAGCGGACGTTGCACCGGGCGATGGGTTTGGTTTTCTTCGGCGTCGTTCCCGGTTCGATGCCCGCGCCGGCAGTGTCGGGAATCAGGTAGGCGGGATTCATCCAGAAGCTCGCGAGGTTTTCATCGAGCACGGTGATTTCGTTCACATGCTTGACCCAATAAGTGCCGTAGTAGCCCGGGACCACGAGGCGCAACGGATAGCCGTTGAGCATCGGCAGGTCCGCGCCGTTCATCTCGTAAGCGAGCAGCACCTCGCCGTCGAGCGCGTGGTCCACGTCCAGCGCCTTAATGAAATCCGGCGACTTTTCGTTCACGGGCGTATCGAGGCCATTGAACGCGACTTGTTTCGCGCCGGTAGCGACGCCGGCTTTTTCCAAAAGGTCCTTGAGCCGGACGCCTTTCCAACGCGCATTGCCCATCGCGCCGTGGCCCATCTGCCCGCCGGCCACGCGCGGCGTACTGAGCCCGCGGCTGTTGCCGGAGCATTGATTCACAGCCGCCACTTCCACGGGTTCAAATTTCGTTTTCAAGTCCGCGAGCGCGAGCGTCAGGGGGGAATTGACCCGGCCCTTGAGCTGGAGGTGGAATTGCGCGGGATCAATGGACGTGGGAATTTGCGCGTGATGATACCGCACAAAAAAGGCGTCATTCGGCGTGAAGACGCCCTCGTTGAAAACGGCGAACGGCGTTTCGAGTTGGGGCGGTCGCGTGGTCAGGAGCAGCAACGGTCGCTTCTGCGGGAACTTGACGAGTTGGCGCGCTCCGTTTGCGAACGGCAGCGTGACCGTTTCGGCGGCCAGCGCGGCGGCTTCGCGTCCGGCGATCCACCCGCTCATTCCCGCGAGGACGGTCGTGCGGAGGAAGGACCGGCGGTTCAAAGCAATGCGGCGATCGGAATACGTGACAACCATAGGCCCAAGTATAGCAACGATGCCCGCAAAGGAAAGCTTGGTCGGTGGTCGGGGGGCGATTAGAGGTGTGATCAAAAGCGTGGGCAGCCCGGAGCATGGCGGTCCCCGCCACGGCAAGGTGGAACAGACGAAGGCTTCCTGAACTTCTCAAACGCTCCAAGCGTAGGTGACTCGCTGCGCCCGAGGACGGGCGAGCTCCGCCACAATGATGCACCGCTGACTCTTCCATCCCCCGCTCTGAATCACCCGGCAATTACTTGCAGACTGGCTTCCGCATTGGTATGGGTAAGCAAGCGAAAGTCGGATGGTTCGGTCGTTTGCCGGCCAGCGGCGGTTTCGCGGACCAAAACAATATGAAAACTTTTCGGCAACCCAGATTTGTTCAAAGCTGCATCGTAGTCGTCATGTTGGGTTCGCTGGTTTTGGCGGCGCGTGCCGCCGACGTCAGCTTGTATGCGGTCTTTAAGCGGCAAGTGTTCCTGCAAGCCGACTCCGGGGTACCTGCGCTTCAATCGTCACCTTGTTCGGGGTCTTCCTTCTTGAATGTCGTGGTCGAACTTGCCGCTCCGGATTCAGTGGCCGCCGTCACCCTCACGACCGGAACGAGTTCTCCTTCACCTTTGTTTCGGTGGTACAACAACGAGTTCCTCCCGCCGCGCTGGGTTTTTGCTTTGTCGGCGGCGTTCCCAAACCAAGCGGCGCTCGATCTCGCCTTGCCGAACGGCGATTACGCGCTCTCCATCGCGGCGACGAATGACGGTCTGAAATCCCTCACGCTGAATCTCACCGGCGACGCTTACCCGCCGCCGCCGCATATCCAGAACTGGCCGGAGACCCAAACCGTGGACGCTTCCAAGGATTTTGGGCTCAAGTGGGATGCCTATGCGGGCGGCACGGCGAATGATTTTATCTTTGTGTCCGTGAGAAAGCTGACCAACGGGGATCCTCTTTTCAGCACGCCTTTCCTCGAGACAGCAGGCCATTTGGACGGGACGGCAACTTCCGTGATCCTTCCCGCGGGAACATTGCAGCCGGGTGAGACGTACGCCGCCTATGTGCGCTTTGACAAAATTCTCACCCGCGACACGGCCAGTTATCCCGGGGCGGTCGGCAGCGCCAGTTATGCCCGGGGCACGCACTTCAATCTCAAGGTGGCGACCGCTGGCGCGCTTTCCCCGTTGGGAAACACTCATCCCAACCCGCCGCCGCCGCTCAATCGGCCTGTCCTGATTAGCATTTTCTCGCCCGACCCAATTGCTGCGGAAGGCACTAACTGTCAAAGTCGGATGATGCACATCCCGCCGGTCATCACGAACTTTTGGAGTGGCTGGACCAATTTCGCGGCCCCGAACACGGCGACCTTTGTCGTCATGCGCAGCAACGTCGCGACCAACGACTTGACCGTGGCCTATTCCATCGGCGGCACGGCCACCAACGGCGTGGATTATCAGATGTTACCGGGTTCTGTAACCATTCCGGCGGGCTGCCGGACTGCCCGCATCACGCTGATGCCCATCCCCAATGCTGATCCGGTGCCGCGTCCGATGGAGACGGTGGTGCTCCGGCTGCAAGCCCCCACGAACCTGCCGCCAGAGTACGGACTGGCTCGCCCGAACAAGGCGGCGGCGATCATCGTGGGCAAGGATGAACCGTGTCCGTGGACGCGACTGTTCCGGGACGGAAGTTTCCATTGCGAACTGCCCGCCACCAACGGGTTCTGGTTCCGCGTGGAGTATTCCGTAGATTTGCTGAACTGGTCGGCGGTCTGCACCAACGTCCTGAGTCGCGCCGCGGTTCACTTTGTGGACCCGGAGGCGGACAACTCGGCCCAGCGCTACTACCGCGCCGTGCCGGTGACAGTCGCACCTCAGTGGCCGGAATAAGCGAAAACGCCGGCTAGCTTGCGGGAATGGTTGACGCAGTTGGGCGGCTCGACTGACGGCCATTGGCTAATTCAACTTCTTTGGCGCTTTGGCGGGCGGAAGGTGGCGCTCGCACTTGAGGCGGCGCGGTAATTACCCCGCCGCCTTCACCGCTGCCAAATCACTCCGCCGTTGCGCCATGCTCTTGAAGAACTCGTAGCCTTCACGTAAGCGACGAACGCACACATCTTTGTCTTCCAGCATGGTCTTGATGATGCGGAGAATCGGCTTCGGGCGCAGGTAGTAGCGATGATAGAAGCGTTCGACGCTCTCAAAAATCTCGTCCTTGCTCAGGCCGGGATATTCGAGCGCGCTTTGCTGGAAGCCATCGCCTTCCACGAGCGCGGCCTTGTCCTTCTTGGCGAACCAGCCGTTGAGCCGCGCCTGCTCGTAAAGTTCCGTGCCCGGATACGGCGCAGCCAAGGAAACTTGCATGGAGAACACGTCCAACTCCTGCGCGAAACGGATGGTCTGCTCGATGGTTTCCTTCGTCTCGACCGGCAGGCCGAGGATGAAGGTGCCGTGAATGATCACGCCGGCTTGGTGGCAGTCCTTCGTGAAGCGGCGCATTTCGTCGGTGGTCACGCCCTTCTTGATGCGGGTGAGCGTTTCGTCGTTGCCGCTTTCGTAGCCGACAAGGAACAGGCGCAGGCCGTTGTCCTTGAAGCTTTTGATCGTGTCGTAATCGAGGTTCGCGCGGCTGTTGCAACTCCAATTGACGCCGAGCGGG